>JAEUML010000078.1 GCA_016792785.1 Alphaproteobacteria bacterium | reverse complement strand
CTCGTCGACCGCGAGACGCCGAGCCGCGGCAAGGAAATGTCGTTCCTGCAGCAGATGTTCGGCAACATGGGCGCCGCGCCGCCGAGCGCGCCGGGCTCACGCGACTCGCCGACCCGCCCGGGCGGCAGCGGCGAGTAGAGAAAAGAGAATTTAGAAACGAGAGAGAGGGATCGCGGAAGCGGTCCCTTTCTTTTTTTGCCGGGTGCCTGCGGAAGGCTGCAAAGCAAGAGAGGGACCGCTTTCGTGATCCCTCTCTTTTCTCACTTCTATTTTCTGTCTCGCCTAAATATGCGCGAGTGCGGCCAGCAGCAGCAGCGCCACGATGTTCGTGATCTTGATCATCGGGTTGACCGCGGGACCGGCCGTGTCCTTGTACGGGTCGCCGACCGTGTCGCCGGTGACGGCCGCCTTGTGCGCGTCGGAGCCCTTGCCGCCGAAGTGGCCGTCTTCAATGTACTTCTTCGCGTTGTCCCACGCGCCGCCGCCCGAGGTCATCGAGATGGCGACGAAGAGGCCGGTCAGGATCACGCCCATCAGCATCGCGCCGACCGCCGAGAGGGCCGCACCTTTGCCCGCGATCAGCATGACGACAAGGAACAGCACGATCGGCGACAAGACCGGCAGCAGCGACGGCACGACCATCTCGCGGATCGCGGCCTTGGTCAGCATGTCGACGGCGCGGCCGTAGTCGGGCTTTTCCGTGCCCTTCATGATGCCGGGCTTTTCCTTGAACTGACGGCGGACTTCTTCGACGACGGCCGAAGCCGCGCGGCCGACCGCGGTCATGCCCATGGCGCCGAACAGATAGGGCAGCATGCCGCCGAGGAAGAGACCGACGACCACCCATGGGTTCGCAAGGCTGAACGACACGACGACATTGGCGCCGCCCGACTCCGTGGCGAAGAACGGATAGTCGGCCGCGTTCTGCATGAAGTGGCGCAGGTCTTCCGTGTACGCCGCGAACAGCACGAGCGCGCCCAAGCCCGCCGAACCGATCGCGTAACCCTTCGTGACGGCCTTCGTCGTGTTTCCGACCGCGTCGAGCGCGTCCGTCGTCTTGCGCACTTCCTTGTCGAGACCCGCCATTTCGGCGATGCCACCGGCATTGTCGGTGACCGGGCCGAAGGCGTCGAGCGCCACGATCATGCCGGCGAGCGCCAGCATCGTGGTCGTCGCGATCGCGATGCCGAACAGGCCGGCCAGCGTGTAGGTGACAATGATGCCCCACACGATGACGAGCGCGGGCAGCGCCGTCGATTCCATCGAGACCGCCAGGCCCTGAATCACGTTCGTGCCGTGGCCGGTGACGGAGGCCTTGGCGACCGAACGGACCGGGCGATAGCCGGTGCCGGTGTAGTACTCGGTGATCCAGACAATGAGGCCGGTCACGGCGAGGCCCGCGATGCCGCAGAGGAACAGCGTCATACCGTTGAACGAGAGCTCGTTCGGCTGCCCCGGGAACACCGTGAGCACGCGGTCGAAGCCGACGAACACATGGGTCACGAGGCCGACAAGGACGAGCGAAAGACCCGCCGTCGCCACCAGACCTTTGTAGAGCGCGCCCATGATGTTCTTCGATGCGCCCAGGCGCACGAAGAACGTTCCGGCGATCGAGGCCAGAATGCACACGCCCGCGATCATCAGCGGGTAGGCCATCATCATCGAGCGGTCGGCGACGAAGAAGATCGACGCCAAAACCATCGTGGCGCCGATCGTGACGACATAGGTTTCGAACAAGTCGGCCGCCATGCCGGCGCAGTCGCCGACGTTGTCGCCGACGTTGTCGGCGATCGTGGCGGGGTTGCGGGGGTCATCTTCGGGAATGCCGGCTTCGACCTTGCCGACCATGTCGCCGCCGACGTCCGCACCCTTGGTAAAGATGCCGCCGCCAAGACGGGCGAAGATCGAAATCGCCGATGCGCCGAGCGCGAGCGAGACAAGCGCCTCGACGATCAGGCGGCTTTGCTTCGGATCGTTGACGTCAAAGCCAAGCGCGCCAACGAGCAAGCCGTAATAACCGACGATGGCAAGCAATGCCAAACCGACCACGAGCATGCCGGTCGATGCGCCGGACTTGAACGCAATGCCCAAACCCTGTGCGAGCCCTTTGCGCGAGGCTTCGGTCGTGCGCACGTTGGCGCGTACCGACACGTTCATCCCGATGAATCCGGCCGCGCCCGACAAGACCGCACCGATGACAAAGCCCACAGGCTGGACCCAGTTCTGAAATGCGACCGCAATGACGATCATCACGCCGATGCTGACGTAGCCGATCGTGCGGTATTGGCGGTTCAAGTAAGCCGCGGCGCCTTCTTGAATGGCGGCGGCAATTTCTTGCATCCTTGCGTTGCCCGCAGGCGCCGCGAGCACCGATTTGATCGCCCAGGCGCCGTAAGCCAGCCCCGCGAGCGCGCAAGCGAAAACGATCCAGAGTCCAGTCGCCGTATCCATATGCCTTTAGACCTTATGATGAGATTGTCCGACCCCCGGGGGACGGGCTTCGGGCTTGGATCCGAGGGATTGTGATTTCGAGCGCGCGCCGGCCGCGTGCCGGTCGACTCGATTGGCCCCCCGGCCAAAATGAGCGCGGAACATGCCAAAGCACCCTGAGGCGCGCAATACCGGAAAGGCGCAGATTTGCGGGAAAATCCGCCCTGATGAGGGCGCTGCGACGTTAACGACCCGCCCGCTCGGCGTTCAGAAGCTGAACCGCCTTCACGATGCCCGGGCCGACCGTTGCGTCGCTAACCTTGATCAAGCGCGCTTTGAGACCGTCTTCGTCGACCAGTGTCGGCTCGGCCTCGCGCGTGATCGTCGCGCGATGCACGTCGCGTAGGAAGGCATCTTGGAGGTAGGGAATTTTCTCGAGCATCATATCCTTGTGCTCGTCGCCCGACAGCTCGAGCGTGACGCTCAGAAACACGTAGTGATGAAGTTCGCCGTTCACGACGACGGGTGCCACGAGGACGGGCATCGACAGGGTCGGCACGCGCGGGCCCATGAAACCGCTGCCCTTTTCGCGCTCGGGCTCTTTCTTGGCGCCATGACCGCCGCCGCTGGCCGCAGCGGCGCCCGCGAACACGCACAGCAACACCAGCAGCGCGGCAGCGAAGCGCACGTTCGTCCTCAAACCTTCCCGCAGCCTTAGTTCGCGGGCTGCTCGCCGTTCCGGGCGTTCTTCTCGCGTTGCGCTTGAGAACCCAGAACAATGATCAACAGAATCATCGCTATGAAAAATCGCATGGCGGATACTCCACCTTCCCCACCAGCGATTGTGCACGCGAGCTTTTAATAGGCCGTGAAGCGTTAATTCATTACCAATTCAGAAATGCGTGTAGCCCGCGCGCGAAAGCGGCAGCGCCTCGCCACCGGGCGCCAGAATGCGCACGCCCCTGCCCTTGGCGACGCTGCCGATGCGCGTGAGGGGCACCTTCGTTTTGGGGGCAAGCGCCTCGATGCGGGTCCGGCTCGACGCCGGCGCCGTGAAAGCGAGCTCGTAGTCGTCGCCGCCCGTTAGCAAATCGCTAAGGGTTGTGCCGCCGGCGGCAAGGACGGTGCGTGCCGCCGGTGATAGCGGTACGTCGCCGGCTTGGATTTCGATGGCGACCTTCGAGACCTCGCCGATGTGGCCTAGGTCGGCGGCCAAGCCGTCCGAGATGTCTAGGCATGCGTGGGCGATGGCGAGCAGAAGCGGCCCCAGGCTCGCGCGCGGTTCCGGCACGCGATATCGGGCGATGAGCGCGCTTCGGGTCTTCTCCGGCAGGCTCGCGGGCCCTCCCTTGAGCAGCGCCAAGCCCAATGCGGCGTCGCCGATCGTGCCCGAAACCCAGACATCGTCGCCGGGCTCGGCACCTGCACGGCGCAGCATCTTGCCGCTCGGAACTTCGCCGATGGCGGCGACGTTCAGCGTCAGCGGGCCGGGTGTCGCCACGGTGTCCCCGCCGACAAGCGTCACGCCGAACGTCTTCTGGTCGGCTTTCAATCCTGCCGCGAACGCTTCCAGCCAATCGTCGGATATCCACGACGGGAACGCGGCCGTCAGCAGGTAGGCGCGGGGCGTGGCGCCCTTGGCGGCGAGGTCGGAGAGATTCACGCGCAACGCTTTGCGGGCGATCGTTTCCGGCGGATCGTCGCGGAGAAAGTGCACGCCTTCGACGATGGCGTCTGTCGTCAGCACGATGTCGTGGCCGGGCTTCGGCTTCAGCGCGGCGGCGTCGTCGGTGAGTGCGAAGGCCCCGGGTTCACGCTTCGACAAAGGCGCGAAGAGTTTTGCGATCAGTTCGAATTCGCCGCGGCGCGTCATGGCTCGGGGCCAAGGCCGTGCTCCTCGGGGCGGCGCTCGCGGGCCATGCGGTTCAGGACGCCGCTTAAGAACGCCGTCTCGTCGCCGTCCTCGAAAAACGCGGTCGCGACGTTCAGATATTCGCTGAGGATGACGCGGGTCGGAACCGCGGGGCGCGCGATGATCTCGAACGCCGCGGCGCGCATGATCGCGCGCATCGTTGCGTCGATGCGGTCGAGCGGCCACTCCTTCACGACATAGTGCGCGAGCGCGCCGTCGATCTCGCGCTGCTGCTCGACGACGCCGCGCACGAGTTCGGCGAAATACTTCTCGTCCGCCTCGGCGTAGGGCGCGTCGTCCATGTCGCTGCCGAAACGGTGGTCGATGAACTCGCGCAGGGCCGTTTCCGAATCCTGGTCGGCGAGTTCCATCTGATAGAGCGCCTGCACGACCGCAAGGCGCGAGGCGCTGCGCGAGCGGCCTTCGCTTCGGCGTCTGGGGCGTTTCGGGGGCTTGCTCATCTCAGCGGCGGCCCAAGCTGAAACGTTTGCGCAGGGCGATCATCGCGAGCGCGGCTTTCGCGGCGTTGCCGCCCTTGTCCTCGACGCGGTCGGCGCGCGTGCGCGCGAAGGCCTGGTCTTCGTTCTCGACGGTCAGGATGCCGTTTCCGATCGCCAAACGCTCGTGGACCGTCAGGTCCATGATCCCGCGCGCGGATTCGTTTGCGACCGTCTCATAGTGCGTGGTCTCGCCCCGGATGACGCAGCCGAGCGCGACATAGCCATCGAAGGCGGCGCCAGCCGCGTGGCCAGATGCGTTCGCCATCGCGATCGCGCCCGGGATTTCGAGCGCGCCGGGCACGGTGACCGTTTCGAACTCCGCGCCCGCAGCCTTCAGAGCGGCGATCGCGCCGGCGAGCAGCGCGTCGGATATCTCAGCGTAGAAGCGCGCTTCGACGATCAGAATCTTGGTCATGGATCAGTCCCCGTGGCTCGAGCCGACGAGACGCGTGCCGACGATCTTGAGGCCGTAGCCTTCGAGGCCGACGACCGTCTTGGAGGCCGAGTTCGTGAGCAAGACCATGTCACGCACGCCGAGGTCGAGAAGAATCTGTGCGCCGACGCCGTATTCCTTGAGGCGGCGGGGAGCTGACTCCGGTTTCGGCTCGCTGCGCAACAGCAAGTCGGAGATATACGTCGAACGGCTTTCGCGGATGAGGACGACGACGCCGCGGCCTTCCTTCGAGATCAGTTCCATCGAGCGCGACAGCACGTCGTCCTTGCCCGGCCGCACCGCCAGCAGATCGTCGAGCAAGTTGACCGCGTGCATGCGCACGAGAACCGGGCCGCCTTTCGAGATGTCGCCCTTCACCAGCGCGATGTGCTCGGCGTACTCGACCGTGTTGATGTAGAGCATCATCTTGAAGCGGCCGCCGTGATGACTGTCGATCTCGGTCTCGACGGAGCGGGTGATGAAGTGGTCGTGGCGGCGGCGGTAGGCGATGAGGTCGGCGATCGTACCGACCTTGAGGCCGTGGAGCTGGGCGAATTTCACGAGGTCCGGCAGGCGGGCCATCGTGCCGTCGTCGTTCATGACCTCACAGATGACGCCCGCGGGCACGAGGCCTGCGAGGCGCGAGATGTCAACCGCGGCCTCCGTGTGGCCGGCGCGCACGAGAACGCCGCCGCGGCGGGCGACGAGAGGAAACACGTGGCCCGGCGTCACGATATCGGCCTTGCCCTTCGTCGGATCGATCGCGACCGAGATCGTGCGCGCACGGTCATGGGCGGAGATGCCGGTGGTGACGCCTTCCTTCGCTTCGATCGAGACCGTGAACGCCGTTTGATGCAGCGTGCCGTTGTCGCGCGACATCATCGGCAGATTCAGATCCTGCGCGCGTTCCTGCGTGAGCGCGAGGCAGACGAGGCCGCGCGCGTGCTTGGCCATGAAGTTGATCGCCTCGGGTGTCGCCATCTGGGCGGGGATGATGACGTCGCCTTCGTTCTCGCGGTCTTCGGCGTCGACGAGGATGTACATGCGCCCGTTGCGCGCGTCCTCGATGATCTCCTCGGGGCTCGAGATGAAGTCGTGGAATTCGCCCTTGGTCATGCGAACTCCTTCAGCCGCGCGAGATAGCGGGCCAGCATGTCGATTTCGATGTTGAGCTTGTCGCCCGCCTTGACGCCACCCCACGTCGTGACCTTGGCGGTGTGGGGGATGATGTTGACGCCGAACGTCGCGCCGTCGACCTCGTTCACCGTCAGCGACGTGCCGTCGAGCGCGATCGAGCCTTTGGCGGCGATGAACTTCGCAAGCTGTTTCGGGGCGCGGATGCGGATGCGCGTGGAATCGCCTTCGACTTCGGCCGACAGAACGTCGCCAACGCCGTCGACGTGGCCCGAGACGATGTGGCCGCCGATCTCCTCGCCCACTTTCAGCGAGCGTTCGAGGTTGACCTTCGTGCCAACCGTCCAATGGCCCAGCGTCGTCTTCGACAGGGTTTCGGCGGAGGCTTCGACGGAAAACCAAGCGTCGCCCTGCTTGCCGCCCTTGGCGACGACCGTCAGGCAGGGGCCGGAGCAGGCGATCGATGCGCCGATCGCGATCGCCGCCGGATCGTAGGCGGTCGCGATCTTGATCGTCGTGTCGCCGCGCTTTGCGATCAGCTGAACGGTGCCGACGTCGGTGATGATGCCCGTGAACATGCGGGCAGTATTAGGGGGCGCGGCGGTAAGTTTCCAGCATGTCTTGGCCGAGGCGCATTGTCTCCACATGATGGAAGCGCGGCAGAGCGCCAAGGTCGCTCACATTCATTGACGCTAGGGCCGCGAGGCCCTCGCCCATGATCGTGGGCGCGCGATACCACAAAACGTGGTCAACGAGATCGGCGGCGAGAAGCGAGGCGGCGAGCGTCGCGCCGCCTTCGACGAGCACGCGGGTGAGGCCGCGCTCGGCGAGCGTGTTCAGCGCTGCTGAAAGATCGAGGCCTTGCTGGGTCGCCGGCACCGGCAAAACCTCGACGCCTTGCGCTGCGAGTGCAGACGCCGCCTGAACGGCGGCCGTCAGCAGCCAGACGGGTTGTTCGCGCGCCGTCTGCGCGAGTTTCGATGTGCCCGGCAGACGCGCCAGCGAGTCGACGACGATGCGCGGGTTGCGCTTTGGACCAAGCGCGGGCAAGCGGCAGTTCAGCTCAGGATCGTCGGCCAGCGCTGTGCCGACGCCGACCATCACCGCGTCGTGCTGGGCGCGCAGCAAATGAACGTGTTCGCGCGCGCGTTCACCGGTGATCCAGCGGCTGGCGCCGCTCGGCAGCGCGATCTTGCCGTCGAGTGTGGTGGCGAGTTTCAGCGTGATGCTTGGGCGGCGATTCAGCACGCGCGCAAAGAAGCCCTCATTGACGCGCCGCGCCTCGGCCGCGCGGACCCCGATTTCGACCGCGATGCCGGCGGCGCGAAGTTTCGCGTGTCCCTGCCCTGCCACGCGCGCGTCCGGGTCTTCGGTCGCGCTCACGACGCGAGCAACGCCTGCTGCGATCAGCGCTTCGGCACAGGGACCGGTTTGGCCGTGGTGGGCGCAAGGTTCGAGCGAAACATAGGCGGTCGCGCCGCGTGCGGCGTCTGCGGCGCGGCGCAGCGCTTCGGTTTCGGCATGCGGGCGGCCGCCGTCTTGCGTCCAGCCGCGGCCAACGATGTTTCCTTCTTGACCCACGATCACGCAGCCGACCGCAGGGTTCGGCCAGACGCGCCCGAGACCTCGCCGCGCCAAGGTCAGCGCGAGGGCCATGAAGCGGTCGTCGTTCGGTCCTTGCGTGCGCGTGGCGTTATCCGCCCTTGGGGGGGTCGCTGTCGGTCAGTTGGCCGATGATATTCTCGAAGTCCTTCGCCTCGCGGAAGTTCTTGTAGACCGAGGCGAAGCGGACATAGGCGACGGTGTCGAGATTGGCGAGACCCTGCATCACAAGCTCGCCGATCGTGGACGACGGGATTTCGGTTTCGCCGGAGCTTTCCAGACGGCGGACGATGCCGTTGACCATGCGTTCGACACGCTCCGGCTCGACCGGGCGCTTGCGGATCGCGTGCTGGATCGAGCGCATGAGTTTGTCGCGATCGAACGGCAGGCGGCGGCCGCTTTTCTTGATGACGATCAGATCGCGCAGTTGCACGCGTTCGAATGTCGTGAAGCGCGCGCCGCAGGCGGGACAGACGCGGCGGCGGCGGATGGCGGCGTTGTCTTCTGTCGGGCGCGAGTCCTTAACTTGCGTATCGTCGTGTTGACAGAACGGGCATCTCATCGCTGTCGCTTCCCCAAGGCCCCTACCCGGGCTTGTATCCACAGGCACCACAACCCACGACCGAACACAAGCATTTGCGCGCACGCGGTTCAATCCCGCTATTACTATTCCCGTGAAATTCCAAGGAATAGGCGGCAAGAAACCGGGTCCCAGGGTTAACAGGACGGGTGATTTCTTGCCCCTCGCGCGGCAGTTGGAATCGTCTCAAGTATTGCGGCTGCGTTCACCGATCACCGCGCAATGGTGGCGGCGCGTATCGCGAACCTGAACGACGCGCAATGTACAGAGAGGCCACTAGAAACAGACTATTTCCACAAGAGCAGTTCTGGAAACTTTTGTTTGAACTTCAGCACTTAGCAGTTTGCCGGTCGTTTAAAGAGAATGCGCCGTTGATTCTTGTGTGAACTTGCACAATATGAACCACAGATTCGCGCCAGCGGGGAAAATGACGTCGAGCCGCCGGCACATTTGCTCACTTTTGCTGCAACCCAAGGTGTTATTCGATGACGGATTCCAAGCAAGACAACGGAAAGTCGGCCGACCAATTGCTGCAGCTCGCGACAGGGATCGTGTCTTCCTATGTCAGCCACAATCAGGTGCCGATGACCGAGGTGCCGACGATCCTGAAGAGCATCCATTCGGTGCTGGCGGGCTTGACGGGCGGCGCTGCGGGAAGCGAGGGCACGTCGTCGTCGAAGCCTGCCGTGTCGGTGAAGAAGTCGATCGGCGACGACTACATCATCTGCTTGGAAGACGGCAAAAAGCTGAAGATGCTGAAGCGGTATCTGCGCACGCGCTACAACATGTCGCCGGAGGAATACCGCGCGAAGTGGGGCCTGCCGGCCGACTATCCGATGGTCGCGCCCGCCTATGCGCGGCAGCGCTCGGACTTTGCGAAGAAGATCGGCCTTGGCCGCGTGCCGGCCAGCACCGGACGCGGACGGCGCAAGAAGGCGGCTTAGCGTAATCCGTGAGGTATGGAACTCTACCGCCCCCCTGTGGGGCGGTCGAACTTTCGTAGCGCAGCGCAGAAAGTTCGGGTGGGGGACAACGTCCGACGGGGTCCCCCACCCGATCCTTCTCGCCCTTGCGGGCTCGAACGATCGACCGCCCCACAGGGGGGCGGTGGTGTGCATCGCGCTTCAAAATGCCTTAGGCGCCGCCGTCTTGCTTCTTGAGCACGTAGGCGAGTTTCGCGCGGGCCAGGCGTTCGATGTCGGCACGGGCGGCCGAGGCCGGGGCGACGAACGAGACTTCGACGCCGGTCGCTTCGTCGACGGCCGTCACCTTCTGCGACGCGCCGACCGTCGTCAGTTCAAGGATGATCCGCCGCGGTTCAGGCGGCACGTTTGATGTTGAGGCGCGACCACGCCTCGTCGAGCGCCTTGATCAGTTCGCGCATCTTGTCGTCGTCGTGGAACGGCGAGGGCGTGAGGCGCAGACGCTCCGTCCCGCGCGGCACGGTCGGATAGTTGATCGGCTGCACATAGATCGCGTGTTCGTGCAGCAGGTAATCGGTCACTTCTTTGCAGCGGATCGGATCGCCGACCAACAGCGGAACGATGTGGCTTTCCGACGGCATGACGGGAAGCCCCGCCTCGCGCAGCAGCGCCTTGAGCCGAGCGGCGCGTTCCTGGTGGCGCTGGCGTTCGGCCTGGCTCGACTTCAGATGGCGCACGCTGGCGAGCGCGCCCGCGGCCAACACCGGCGGGATCGAGGTCGTAAAGATGAAGCCCGGCGCGTACGAGCGAATGACGTCGATGAACTTCGACGAGCCGGCGATGTAGCCGCCCATGATGCCGAAGGCCTTGGCGAGCGTGCCGTTGATGACGTCGATGCGCTGCATGACGCCGTCGCGCTCGGCGACGCCGCCGCCGCGCGGGCCGTAGAGACCGACCGCGTGAACCTCGTCGAGATAGGTGAGGGCGCCGAAGCGCTTCGCCAGGTCGCAGATCGCGCCGATCGGGGCGATGTCGCCGTCCATCGAATAGACGGACTCGAACGCGATGATCTTCGGGGCCGCGGGGTCGGCGCGGAGCAGGAGTTCTTCCAGGTGACGCAGATCGTTGTGCCGCCAGACCTGACGCTGCGCTTTCGAGTGGCGCATGCCTTCGATCATGGAAGCGTGGTTCAGCGCGTCGGAGAAGATGATGCAGTTGGGCAGGACGTTGCCCAAGGTCGAGAGCGCGGCGTCGTTGGCGATGTAGCCCGACGTGAACAGCAGCGCGGCCTCTTTACGATGCAGGTCGGCGAGTTCGCGCTCGAGTTCGACGTGGTAGTGGGTCGTGCCCGAAATGTTGCGCGTGCCGCCCGAGCCGGCGCCGGCGGCGTCGAGCGCGCCGTGCATCGCGGCGAGCACGATCTGGTTTTGGCCCATGCCGAGATAGTCGTTCGAGCACCAAACCGTGATCGGGCGTTCACCTTGGGCGGTATGGTAAGTGGCTTCGGGGAAGGACCCGCGGCGGCGCACAATGTCGGCAAAGACGCGATAGCGCCCTTCCCGCTTCACCAGCCCAAGTGCTTGAGAAAACTGGCCTTCGTAGTCCATCCCGCGATCCCAGCTTCCGCCGGTCCGGGACGCCGGCCGAACGGTCTATCAACGCCGGTAGTAAAGCGTCGCGGAGCGCCAGACGCCAGTGCGATTTGTCGCGGGCGACAGTTCAGTTGAGAGTGGTTCGCAGAGAGTCTGTCCCGTCGGCCGGACAGCGGACTCGAACTCCCTCCATGTCGTCATGGCCGGGCAAGCGAAGCGCGACCCGGCCACCCAGTGATCGCAGAGCTGAGCGGTGGACGCGTATGCGCGTTTGCCCTGGGTGGCCGGCTCAAGGCCGGCCATGACGACTTTTTTTGTGGGCGAGAGTCGGTTGGAATCAGAGACGGTAACGCACCTGGTCGAGCCAGAAGCGCTCGAGGCGCTGCAGCGCTTTGTTCAACGCCGCGAATTCCGACACCTGCAAGCCGCCCGCCGGTTCGACGAGATGCACGTGGCGATCGAACAAGCTTGCCACGATCTTGCGGATGTCTTTGCCCTTGTCGGTCAACGACACGCGCACCGAACGGCGATCGGATTCGGAGCGGACGTGATTGATGTAGCCGCCTTCGACGAGCTTTTTCAGATTGTACGACACGTTCGAGCCCAGATAGTGGCCGCGCGTGCGCAACTCGCCCGCGGTCAATTCCTGCTCGCCGATGTTGAAGAGCAACAGCGCCTGAACGCTGTTGACGTCGGGTTGGCCGACGCGCTCGAGTTCGTCCTTGATCACGTCGAGCAACTGGCGATGCAGCCGCTCAACGAGATTGAGGCATTCGAGATAGCGCTGCTTGACGCCATCCTGCTCGTGCACTTCGCCCGCAACGCGCGCGGTCGCCGATACGCTCATGACCTGACCTGCCATCAACCCAGTGTCCCAGGCGGGCACGTTATCGGCGCGGCGCTAAGATACGCTTAAATGTCGAGGCAAATATTGGGTTAAGCCTGGGGCTGGCCGCGCAGAAGCTGGATGATTCCGGAGAAATCGCGCGCGCCCGCGCCGGCCGCATCGAACATGCTGTAGAGCGCGGTCGCCTGTGCGCCCAACGGCGTTGCGGCACCGGCCGTCTGTGCCGCGGCCTGCGCGAGTTTCAGGTCCTTGAGCATCATCGCGGCGGTGAAGCCCGGTTGATAGCCGCGATTTGCGGGCGAAGCCGGCACCGGACCCGGCACCGGGCAATAACTCGTTAAGCTCCAGCACTGGCCCGAGGCGGTGGAGGAAATCTTGAACAGCGTTTCGTGATCGAGGCCGAGTTTTTCGGCGAGAACGAACGCCTCGCACGTGCCGATCATCGAAATGGCGAGCAGCATGTTGTTGCAGATCTTCGCTGCTTGACCGTTTCCGGCGCCGCCGGCGTGGAAGATGTTCTTGCCCATCTTCTCAAGGATCGGCTTCGCGCGATCGAAGGCCGGCGTATCGCCGCCCACCATGAACGTCAGCGTGCCGGCCGCCGCGCCGCCGACGCCGCCCGACACGGGCGCGTCCAGAAAGTCGACGCGCGCGGCCTTCGCCGCCGCATACACGTCGCGCGCGGTGGTCACGTCGATCGTGGAGGAATCGATACACAGCGTTCCGGGCTTGACCGTCTTCAGCAAGCCCTCGCCCGCCAGATAAATCTCGCGCACATGCTGGCCTGCGGGCAGCATCGTGACGACGACTTCGGCGTCGGCGGCGGCTGCCGTTGCGGAAGCGGCGGCGTGCGCGCCGCTGCCTACCACGCGTTCAATTGCGGCTTTGCTCATATCGTAGGCAGAGACGTGGTGACCGGCCTTCGCCAGATTTGCGGCCATTGGTCCACCCATGTTGCCCAATCCGACAAACGCGATGCGCATGGTGTCTCTCCTGTCCGAGTTGCCAGTCGTGACCTTGGGGCGGAATTCGTATGGCGTCCGCGCTTCCGCAGCAATCCATTTCGTCGACCGAGTCGCAAGGCTCGGATTGCTGTCCAAACACGCAGGGTACCAATTTGGATAGACTTAACCCCCGCTGCCTAGCCTCGCGCGTGTCAGATGAGGCCTGCCGTCCATGGAACTCGCCGTCGTCGAGGCGCGGAAGATGACGCCCGACACGCTGCTCGATCAGCTCGAAAAGGCGTGGGCCAACGCGCGGGGACAGCGTGCGTTCCCGCGGCGGGCCGACATCGACCCGGCCGTTCTACGCAGCGCCCTGCCCTATGCGGCGCTGATCGACGTCGTGCCGGGCGAGCGCGCCGATTTTCGCTATCGGCTGCTCGGCCAGCGCTTGATCGAAGGGTTCGGGCAGAACATCACCGGCAGGCTGCATTCGGCGTTCGCGGACAAGAACTTGGCGAGTTGGCCGCTCTATGAAGCTTACAAGCGCTGCGTCGCGACGGGGACGCCGCAAGACATCGACCACGAATTCCGCAACCGCAACCAAACGCCGGTGCGCATGCGTGCGCGCGTGTGGCCGTTGTCGGACGACGGCAAGACGGTCACCGGCCTGTTCGGCGGCGGGATGTTCTTTGCGGCGGCGCTAAAGGCTTAGTTGGCTGCGCCACTTTTTGTGTCGTCATGGCCGGCCTTGAGCCGGCCACCCAGGATCAACGCACACGCAGTTCCGCCGCTCTGTTCTGCGATCCCTGGGTGGCCGGGTCGCGCTTCGCTTGCCCGGCCATGACGGACTTTTTTTGGATTGGCGCTACAATTCCAAATCGCCCGCGGGGAGCGGGGCGAAGTAGGCGTCGACGGCGGCTTTGGCCACGCCTTCGAGCGCGGGCGGGTTCCACTTCGGCGCGTTGTCCTTTTCGACGATCACGGCGCGCACGCCTTCGTAGAAGTCGTGGCCGCGCATGAAGCGGTTCGTCAGGCGGAATTCGAGGCGCATGCAGTCCTCGAAGCTCAAGCCCTTGCCTTCGCGGATTTGGCGGAAGGCGACCTTGAGGCTCGTCGGCGACTTCGTCTTGAGGCTCTTCAACGTTTCAGCCGCAAAGAGCGACGTGCCGCCTTCGAGCGAGGCGAAGATCGCTTCGACCGAGTCGCGCGCGAAGTGGCCGTCGATCCATTCGCGAAGGCCTTCGACCTTCGGTTTGTTGTCGAGCGTGACCGCGAACGCCGAAAGCGTGTGCTCGTAGGGTTTGCCGCCCTCGGCCAGCGCTGCGATCAGCTCTTCATGCTTGCCGCCGGGCACGATGTGGGTCGCGATGCCGGCGTATTTCGAATCCGTGACGTCGAGACGCGCGCCGGTCAGCCCCAGATACATGCCGAGTTCGCCCGGGCAGCGCGGCAGGAAATACGTGCCGCCGACGTCGGGGAACAGGCCGATGCCGGTTTCGGGCATGGCGAACATCGTGCGCTCGCCGCAGACCCTGGCGCGGCCGTGCACCGACACGCCGACGCCGCCGCCCATCACGATGCCGTTGATGAGCGCGATGTAGGGTTTCGGGTAGCGCTTGATGACGCGGTTCAGGCGGTATTCGTGCGCGTAGAAGTCGATGACGTAGGGCGTGCCGGCCTTGCCGGAGTCGTGGAGCGCGCGGATGTCGCCGCCGGCGCAGAAGGCGCGATCGCCGGCGCCGCGTGCGACCACCAGCTCCACGCCGTCGTCGGTGCGCCAAGCGTCGAGCGTCGCGCGCATCGCGTCGACCATGTCCAGCGTCAGCGCGTTCAGCGCCTTGGGCCGGTTCAGCGTGATGAGGCCGACGCGGCCGCGCTTTTCGAAGAGGACGTCTTCCATATGTTGGTCCTTCAGTCCGCCGGCACGCGCGGAAGTCTGCGCGGCCACACGCCGCTCAAGAGCCCGATGCCGTACGCCCAGAGCAGCCAACTTGCAAACATCCGGCCCTGCGTTTCGCTCATGACCGGAAACACGTTCTCGATCCACACGAAGACGAAGGCGTCCGCGATGAGGCCCGCGGCGCAAATCAGGATCGCCGCGATCGCGCGTTCGAGCGGGCGCGTCTGAAACGCCGCGAAGAAGAACCATCCGATCGCAACGACGAGCGGCACGGTCAGCGCGAAGACCGCGACGGTCAGAAGCGTGTTCCCCGGCACGAGCAGATAGTTGCCCAGGAACCGGATCATCAGCGTCGCTTCGAACCAGATCAGAAGTCCGTAGGCGATCGCCCAGAGCGCGAGGCGGGTCGGGATCATCGTCTATTGCCGCGACATCTCGCGGGCGATGATGACGCGCATGATCTCGTTCGTGCCTTCGAGGATCTGATGCACGCGCAGATCGCGCACGTGGCGTTCGAGGGGGAAGTCCTTCAGATAGCCGTAGCCGCCGTGCAGTTGCAGCGCGTCGTTCGCGATCTTCGAGGCATTGTCGCTGGCGAAGCGTTTGGCCATCGCGCAGAGCATCGTCGCGCGCGGGTCGCGCCGGTCGAGCGCCGCGGCCGCGTTCCAGATCATGAGGCGCGAGGCTTCCAAGTCGGTCGCCATGTCGGCGAGCTTGAACTGCGTGGCCTGGAACTCGGCGAGTTGTTTGCCGAATTGGCGGCGCTCGGTCACGTAGCGCTGCGCCTGCTCCAGCGCCGCGCGCGCGGTGCCCAGCGAGCAGGCGCCGATGTTGATGCGCCCGCCGTCGAGGCCCATCATCGCGATGCGGAAGCCCTCGCCCTCCGCGCCGATGCGGTTTGCGACCGGCACGCGGCAATTGTCGAAGATCACTTGCGCGGTCGGTTGGCTGCGCCAGCCCATCTTGCGTTCGTTCTTGCCGAAGGAGAGGCCCTTCGCGCCCTTTTCGACCACGAGGCAGGACACGCCCTTCGGCCCGTCCTCGCCGGTGCGCACCATGCAGACATAGACGTCGGAGACGCCCGCGCCCGAAATAAACGCCTTCGCGCCGTTCAGGACGTAAGCGTCGCCGTCGCGCACGGCCTTCGTCTTCAAGCTCGCCGCGTCGGAGCCCGCGCCCGGTTCGGTCAGGCAATAGCTCGCGATGAGCTGCATCGCCGTGAGCTTCGGCAGCCATTTGCGGCGCTGCTCGTCGTTGCCGAAGCGGTCGATCATCCACGAGGCCATGTTGTGGATCGAAATATAGGCGGCCGTCGCGGTGCAGCCCGCGGACAGTTCCTCGAAGATCAACGCCGCGTCGAGGCGCGTGAGCTCCGACCCGCCGACATCGCCCTTCACGTAGATGCCGGCAAAGCCCAGCGCCGCCGCCTCGCGCATCGTGGGGATCGGGAAGATTTCCTCCTCGTCCCACTTCGCCGCGAACGGCGCGAGCTGACCCGCCGCAAAATCGCGCGCGGTCTTTTGGATCAGGCGTTGGTCTTCGGTGAGTTCGAACGGCATAGCGCCTTCCCCTTAACCTTGGCGCGGTGATACGAAGGGGCCTTGAGACTGTCAACGAAAGCACTGGCATGACCTCCGACGCGCCGCGATTCCCGGCAACCCGCATGCGTAGGCTTCGGCGGACGAATTGGTCGCGGCGGTTGGTGGCGGAGAGCGTGCTTGCGCCCGCCGATTTGATTTGGCCGGTCTTCATCGCCGACGGCGCGAACAAGCGCGAGCCGATCGCGTCGATGCCGGGCGTCGAGCGCTTGTCGGCCGATCTCGTGCCGGCGGCGGCGGAGGAGGCGGTGAAGCTCGGCATTCCGGTGCTGGCGCTGTTCCCCTATACCGACCCTGCGAAGAAGACGGACGACGGACGCGAGGCGCTGAACCCCGACAATCTCGTCTGCCGCGCGACGCGGGCGGTGCGGGCGAGCGGGCTCGACATCGGCGTGCTGTGCGACGTGGCGCTCGATCCCTACACGAGCCACGGCCATGACGGGCTGATCAAGGACGGGGCGATCTTGAACGACGAGACGGTCGAGGTGCTCGTCGCGCAGGCGCTGAATCAGGTGCGCGCGGGCTGCGATATCATTGCGCCGTCCGACATGATGGACGGGCGCGTGGGCGCGATCCGCGCGGCGCTGGAGCGTGAGGGTCACAAGGATACGCTGATCATGGCGTACGCCGCGAAATACGCGTCGGCGTTCTATGGTCCGTTCCGCGACGCGATCGGATCGGCGAAGGCGCTGAAGGGCGACAAGCGCACCTATCAGATGGACCCCGCGAACGGCGACGAGGCGCTGCGCGAAGTGGCGCTCGACATCGCGGAGGGCGCCGACATGGTGATGGTCAAGCCCGGCATGCCCTATCTCGACATCGTGCGGCGCGTGAAGGAGACGTTCGGCGTGCCGACGTTCGCCTATCAGGTGTCGGGCGAGTATTCGATGATCATGGCCGCGGCCGAGCGCGGCTGGATCGACGCCGACCGCGCAATCCTCGAAAGCCTGACCGCGTTCAAACGCGCGGGCGCCGACGGCGTGCTCAGCTACTTCGCCCCGCGCGCGGCGCGGTTGATGAAGGGGTGATCTCGGCGGACCGAGGCGCGCGACGATGAGGCTCGCCCGGGAGCGCGGGCATCCTAATTCGGTGACAGTGCACTCTATTCCCACTCGCGTCGTGTCTGGTCCTAATTTAGTGCACTGTCACCGAAATCCCGAAATCCATCACCCTTGCGCCGCCTTCCATTCGTCGAGGAGGGCGATCGTGTGGGCGAGGTCTTCGTCGGACATGTCGCTGAGTCGCGTGCCTTGGGGCACGTCGGGTTCGGGGGTGATGGCGGCGACCAGGCGCAGGTAGACGTCGAGCTTGTTGGTGCGCAATTCGGCGATGGCGGCGGGCCCGTGTTCGGCGAAGTCGGCGGCAAGGGCTGCCGCGAAATCTTGCGCGAGGCCCGCGCGCACGCGGCCGCTCATATGGTGGTCGACCACTTGTACGCCCGCGCCGCGCCGTTCGTGGGCGCCTGGGGGAGAGAGGGGGGGCGATCCTCCGCCTGCACGCCGACAACACGACATGTCGCGGCCGGTTGTTGTGCCGTTGTGCCGGTGTGTCCGGCATGGGTGATCCCCCCTCCCTCTCCCATGGCCTCCCTCAACGCCGCCGGCGCCGGAAGAGATGCTGCGTCGTCGGGCATCGCTTCGGCCACGCGATAGCGCGCCAGCTGATTGCGCTTTTCCTCGTTGTTGACGATGTAGCCGGCACGCGCGGCGGCGGCGCAGCGCCGGCTCGCCGCAGGGCGATCGACGCGAAGCGCGGCGGCGATCGCCTTCACGCTGACCCCAGTCTCACCGGCAAGCGCCGCCACGGCATCGACCGTCTCGCGCATCGCCTTGGAGACACCCGCTTGCAGTCCCTCCGCCACGAGATCGGCGGTCAGCGCGTGGACGGCCGCGTAGTCGTCGAGCGTGGCCACGATGCGGCCCGCCGCGTCGCGGGCGCGGTTCATCTGGTGCAGGATCGCGTGCGCCTTCACGAGGGCCAGCACGCCCGTGAAGTCGCGCCGCATGCGCACGGCCGACGACGAGGCGAGCCGCGCGAGCGCGCGGACGAACGGTAGGGCGACGCGCACCTCGCCGGCGGCAAGCCATTTCTGCAAGGCTGGCCACACAGGTTCGACCGGCGGCCGCTCGCGGGACTCGGCCACGGCCATCAGGATGCGGCGCGTCTGTTCGCGCGTGTCGTCGGCGGTCAGCGAGAACAGCCTGGTTTCGTTTTCGGGATGCAGCGACAGTTTCGTCGTCGTCAGGATGAGGCCGGTCGGACCTTCCTTCTCGATCGTGCGCGGCATCATGCCTTCGGAGGTCTTTTCCACCGTCTGCCACTCGATGCGGCCTTCGCTGAGCAGCGTGCGGATCAGATACTCCTGCTTTTCGCCCTCTGCGCCTGCGCCTTCGGCGATCACCAGATGGCGGTGCGCATAATCGCGCTCGTCGTAGAGCAGCGCCGCCGGGCTCATCCCCGACATGCGCAGCGACGCTTCGGGCGGAAAGTGGTCGAGCACGCGATCGAGCACGAAACTCTTGCCGCCCGACGACACGCCCTTGATCGCAAGACTGACCGGCCGCTCCAACACGCGCGAGGTCAGCGCCAGATAGATCAGCTTGGCGTTGCGGATTTCGCCGACGACGCCCACGCGTTTGAGGCTCATCGCGAGGCGGCCCAGAATATCGGGATCGTTCGCGAGCTCGCGCGCGCGCCCCAACGCCTCGGCCGCGGCGGCGGCGCGCCAGCCCGCCTCGATCTCGGCGAAGGGGACGCTTGCCGCGATCGCGGCCTTAAGCGCCGGGGCGAAGGCTTCGCTTTCGGCGCTCAAGTAAAGCGCGCTGACGTCCTTGTGCGGATGCAGGGACATGATGCGCACGCGCGGCTTGATCGCCGAGCGGGCGATCCAGCGCATCACCGCCTCGCCGCCTTGGTCGGGCTCGCGCACCACGTAGATCGTCTCGATGCCGTCGAGCAGGGGCGCGTCGCGGCTTTCGTTCCAGGCCGTGCCCGGCAGGCCCAGCGCGGGCACGCCGTTCAGCCACAAGGTCTGGGCGTCGCTTTCGCCTTCGACGAGGACGATGAAGCCTTGACTGCGCGCGTCGGCCAGGCGGGCCTGGCCGTAGGTTTGGGGCTTGTCGCCCGACTTCCAGCGAAAGCGCGCGGGGCCTTCAAGCGCGTCGCGAAGGCGCGTCGCGACGACGGCGCCCTTTTTGTCCGTGTACGGAATGCGTACGTAAACGCCTTGCATCGAGTGATGCTCGCTCACGCCCAGCGACTTCAAAAATTCGACCGGCAGGCGCTTGGCCGCCGCATATTCCTGCAACGTCAGTGTCATCTTTCTTCACCCAACCATTGGCGCGCCCACGACAGCGCGTCGCGCGTTTCCACGCGGCGCACCCACGCGACGAGGTCGAGCGCATCGCCTCCCCGCTGTTCTTCGAACGAGTACCAACGCCCGCGGCGCTCGCCCGCCACGTTGATCAGAAGCGATCGACGCGCGCCGAAGCGCCATTGGGCGCGGCGCTTCAACGCGGGCTCGCCCAACAAAGCGCGCGCGAGGTCTTCGATGCGCTCGCCAAGGCGGCGCGCCGTTCTTTGTGCGAGAGAAGAAGACGCACCCCGGCGATCCGCGCGAAGGCGCGGCCAAGCTGTCGTTGCTCGCATCGGCGTCAGGCTGCCGATTTGGCGAGCGGCCGCCGAAGCTCCAGCGCAGGCGGCAAGTCAGATAAGAAGCGCTCAAGATCGCGCCTCAAAATCACCAGCCGCCGGCCGGCCTTGCGGCCCGTCAGGCGGCCGTCGCGCAGCGCGAGGTACAACGCCGAGCGACCCATGCCGGTCAGCGCCGCAGCCTGATCGATGTTGTAGGAAAGTGCGTCGTCTTCCGAAGTCATCGGCGACCTCCAAGAAGAAAGAAACGATCCGGACGCGACAGGCGGCCTTGCATAAGCCCGTGCCTTATTCGTCCGTGTGAATCTTATAGAACAAAAAGAGAACTTTATAAACCTCCTTTTGCACAAATCTGAGGAAAGAGAGCGCACGGGGGAGAGGGTGAGGGGGGACATCCCCCCGCACAACGCATGCACGCGCGCACGCGGGCCGCGGCGCGCGACGATAAGGCCCGCCCGGCATCTTGCCCGCGCTCCCGGGTGGGCGAGCCTTGTCGCGCAACCGGGGCAAAAATCTCACGGTCGCAGGTCTTTTTCGACCTTGCTTGGGGAGAGGGCATACTCGTTGCGCCGGTGGCGCGGTTATGCTCCCGCCGTTGGGATGGGGGTCCTTGGGATGGCATTTTTCAAGCGCAAACCGGCGCCGGTGGTCGACACGTTCGTTTTTCCGCCGAGCCCGAACAGCGTCCCGGACGGATTGACCAAGCCCACGCCGAAGTACCGCCGCAGCGCGCAGCTCGCGATGCTAAGTCTCGTGGGTTTCATGGCGCTTTACCTGGCGCTCACGGGCTGGTTCGGATGGACGGCCTATCAGATCTTTTCGACGATCGATCGGTTCGAGAAAGATCAGATGTGGGTCGCGATCGCGGGTGCGTGCTCGGCATTCCTTGCGCTGTTCATGGTCAAGAGCCTCGTCTTCTTCCAAAAGGGTGCCGGCAACGAAGACATGGAGTTGAAGGCGAAGGATCATCCGCGCCTCTTCAAGTTCCTGCACGCGATCGCGGACGAGACCGGCGCGCCGAAGCCGTATCGCGTGTTCCTGTCGCCGCGCGTCAACGCGGCTGTGTTCTACGACCTCAACTTCTTCAACCTCATCATGCCGTCGAAGAAGAACCTCGAGATCGGG
Source organism: Alphaproteobacteria bacterium (assembly GCA_016792785.1). Classification (GTDB taxonomy): domain Bacteria; phylum Pseudomonadota; class Alphaproteobacteria; order Micropepsales; family Micropepsaceae; genus SZUA-430. The sequence goes on along the minus strand of JAEUML010000078.1, from coordinate 7,957 downwards.
CTCGGCCTCGTCAACGTGCTGACGCTCAGCGAGCTGAAAGCCGTGCTCGCGCACGAGTTCGGCCACTTCGGGCAAAAGACGATGGCCGTCGGCCGCTGGGTCTATGTCGCCCAGCAGATCGCGACGCAGGTCGTGAACAAGCGCGACGCGCTCGACAAGTTCCTCGCGGGCTTGGGCCGGATCGATCTGCGCGTGGCCTGGATCGCCTGGACGCTGCAATTCGTCATTTGGTCGATCCGTTCGCTGACCGACACATTGCTTTCGGGCGTCATCCTCGCGCAGCGCGCGCTTTCGCGGGAGATGGAATTCCAAGCCGATCTCGTCTCCGTGTCGGCGACGGGCAGCGAGGCGCTGATCAACGCGTTGCACAAGCTTTCGGGCGCCGACGATGCGCTCGATCGCGCTTTCAATTTCGCCGGCGCGGAGTACGCCAACAAGACGCCGGTCAAGGACCTGTTCGCCGTACAGAGCCGGACGCTCGACCACCTGCGCTCGATCTACAACGATCCGCACTATGGCGCCGCGCCCGCAAAAACCTCGGAAGCAGCGGAGCTGCAGCGCGTGTTCAAGAACGACATCGCCGCGCCGCCGCGCATGTGGGCAACGCACCCCGCGAACGCCGACCGCGAAGAGAACGCTAAGACCGTCTTCGTGGCTTGCGCGCTCGACGACCGCAGTGCGTGGGAATTGTTTCCCGACGCGCCGGCTTTGCGCGAACAAATGACGGCGCACGTGTTCCGGCCCGCGCCCGACGCGAAGGACGCAGCGCCTGCACCGGCGCCGTTGGAAGAATCGCTCGCCCGGCTCGATGCGAGCTACGCCAGCGTCACGATCAATAAGCGCTATCGCGGCGCGTATCTGGGCCGTGCGGTCACGCGCGCGTTCAAGAACCCATCCGACATGTATCACGACGCGCCCGCCGGAAACGTCGTCGCCCGCATCGGCGCGCTCTATCCGGAGACGTTCGGCGATGCACTGGAAAAGCTGCGCGAGCTCTTCGAGGAAAAGAACACGTTCGAGGGCCTACAGAAAGGCTATCTGAAAGCGCCCGGCGGCGTCGTTCGTTGGCGCGGCGACGAAGTGGCGCCCCGACAACTGCCGAAGATTCTGAAGTCGATCGACGACGAGATCCATCCGATCAAGAGCGACATTACCAACCACGACCGCGAAGTGCGCAGCGCGCATCTCGCCGCGGCAAAGGCCGTCGGCAACGGCTGGGACACCTACCTGACCGGCCTCGCGTCGCTGATCCACTACGCCGAGCATACGCACGCCGACCTTATGGACGTGCAGAGCGTGTTCCACAACGTCTTCGCCATCGTGACCGCCGACCGCAAGGTCAGCGCGAAGGAAATGAAGCGCCTGATCGCCGCCGCCAACGATCTGCATGACGCGCTTGCAGGCGTGCATAGGCACGGAATTCTCATCAGCCTCGACGCGCGCACCGCCAAGCGCGCCGAGATCGCGAACTATCAGGAGGCCCTGGGCCAATTCTCGCTGCCGCCGGCCAACGAGGAGAACATCGGCGACTGGCTGAATGCCATCGGCGGCTGGACGAACGCGGCCGCAGGCCTGCTCATGTCGGTCCGCAGCTGCGCTCTGCAGGAACTGTTGATCACCGAGGATGAGGTCGCGAACGCGCTTGCCAAGGGCACGAAGCTTCCCGCCGCACCGGCTGCGCCGACCGTCCCTGGGGAGTACCCGCGCCTGATGCTGGGCGATGCCCGCCCGCGGCAAGAGAAGTTGAACTGGTGGGATCGCTTCCAGACCGCCGACGGTTGGTTCGCCGCGACGGCACGTTTCGTGGTCGCGGCCTCGGTGGTGGGCGCTGTCATCTTCACAGGCGCCGCTCTCGCCTTCGGCCCGATCGGCGAGAGCGAGCCGGTCAATTTCGAGTCGACGTTGGATCAGCCAACGCTCGGCGAGCCTGTACGCGTGAGCCCGCCGTCCATGCCCGAGTTCGCGCCGAGCGAACCGGTGACGGATCCAACCCTCGACGCAGCGCCCAACGATGCGCCCGCGGACCTCGCAGCGCCGCCGGAGGCGCCTAGCGCCGAACCTGCGAGCGAACCAGCGTCAAGCGAAACGGCCGCACCCGCCGCCGAACCTGAAGTGCTACAGGCTGAACCGAGTGAGCCGGTGCCAGACCCGGCGGCGTCAGACGCTCCGGCACCACCGACCGAACCGATCACAACCGAGCCGGAGTAACGACGCTCAAACGAAGTGCCAGATCAAAAGCATTTCGGTGAACCGAAAAGCATTTCGGTGACAGTGCACTTTTTTCCACTCGCGTCGTATCGGGTCCGAATTTAGTGCACTGTCACCGAATTCGAGAGTCACAAAGGGCGGGCAGGATGCCCGCGCTCCCGGGTTAGGCTACCGCCCCAGGCGCGCGATCAGGCTTGAGGTGTCCCAGCGTTTGCCGCCCATCGCCTCGACGTCGGCGTAGAACTGATCGACGAGGGCGGTGACGGGAAGTTTGGCGCCGTTGGCGCGGGCTTCGGCGAGCGCGATGCGCAGGTCTTTGCGCATCCATTCGACGGCGAAGCCGAAGTCGAACTTGCGTTCGTGCATGGTCGCTGCGCGGTTTTCCATCTGCCAGCTTTGCGCCGCGCCCTTTGAGATCACGTCGACGACGGCGGCTGGGTCGAGGCCCGCGGCTTCGGCGAACGCGACGCCTTCGGAGAGCGCCTGCACGAGCCCTGCGATGCAGATTTGGTTGACCATCTTCGTCTTCTGCCCGGCGCCGGCGGGGCCTAAGCGCGCCACCATCTTGGCATAAGCGCGGATCACGGGTTCGGCCGTCGCATAGGCCGCTTCATCGCCGCCGCACATGACGGTGAGCTGGCCCTTTTGCGCGCCCGCTTCGCCGCCCGAGACCGGCGCGTCGACGAAGGCCAAGCCCTTGGCCGCCGCTTCGCGTGCTAGCGCTTCGGCGAGCTTGGCCGAGCCCGTCGTGTGGTCGACGAAGACCGCGCCCGGTTTCATCGCCGGAAACGCCGCGTCCGCGATCGCTCGGATGTCGGGATCGTCGCCGACGCAGGCGAACACGATGGCCGCGCCGCGCACGGCTTCGGTGACGGTTCCGGCCGCGCGTCCCTTGTGCTTGGCGCACCATTCGCCGGCGCGCGCCGAGGTGCGGTTGAAGACCGTGACCGCGTGGCCTGCGGCGGCCAAGTGGCCGGCCATCGGAAAGCCCATGCGGCCGAGGCCGATGAAGGCGGCGTTCGTCATTGCGTTCAAGACCTCAATGATCGGCTTCGTTCAGCGCGCGATAGCGGCCGCGATAATAGACGAGCGGATTGCCGTGCGCCTTGTGGCCGAAGTCGACGACGCGGCCGACGAAAATCACATGGTCGCCGCCGTCGTGGCGGTGCTCGACACGGCATTCGAAGTGGGCGATGGCGGTTTTCAGGATCGGAAGGCGCTCGACGCCTTCGCGCACCTCGCCGGCGTCGAGCGCGGACTCGCCCTTGCGCGACAGGCGCTGGGACAGCGCGCGGTGCTCGTCGCCCAGGATGTTCACGCAGAAATGGCCGGCCTTCATCAACGTCGCAAAGCGGTCCGAGGCGCGGTCGAGGCTCCACAGGACCAAGGGCGGATCCAGGGACACGGAGGCGAACGAGTTGATCGTGAGCCCTAGGGCCGCGCCGTCAACCCCGCGCGCGGTCACGATCGCGACGCCGGTCGCGAAGTGGCCCAAGGCGTCGCGAAAAAGGCGGGACTTTTCGGTCATTTTGACCCCTGGCTCGCGCTCAAGGCCGCGTTAACGGCTTTGCTCGCATATTACCTATTCGATCGACGTAACGGCCGCGTTTGCCGAAGGCAAGGGCCGCTCGGGAGCCTCATGAAGAACGACCGCCCTATTGTCATCAAGAAGATCAAGAAGGGCGGGGGCGACGGCCATCACGGCGGCGCGTGGAAGGTTGCCTATGCCGACTTCGTGACGGCCATGATGGCGTTCTTTCTCTTGATGTGGCTGATCAACACGACGACGCCCGAACAAAAGCGCGGCATCGCCGACTATTTCGCGCCTGAGTCCGTCAGCCGCAGCGAATCCGGCACCGGCGCGCTGCTCGGCGGCACGTCGGCGGCGAACGACGGGCAGGCGGGACAGGGATCGCTCGCCGTCAAGACACAGCTTCGCCCGCCCGCGACCCAAGACCAGTCGGAGATCAACTCCAAGGGCCGCGACAATGCCGACGGCAGCGCCTCGTCCGGGCGCAGTTCCGCTACGAACGCGGCGCTGGAACAGGCGGCGGCGCGTCTGCGTCAGGCGATGCAGGACAAGCCCGACCTCGCGGAACTGTCGAAGCACGTGCTGATCGACGATACGCCGGAGGGCGTGCGCATTCAGCTCGTCGACCAGGACGGGCGCTCGATGTTCGAACCGGGCAAGGCCGAGCCCAAGCCGTTTGCGCAGTTGCTGCTCGCCGAAGTGGCGAAGGTCGTGAGCGGTTTGCCGAACCGGATTTCGATTGCGGGCCACACCGACGGTGCTTCGGTTGCGGGGCCGAGCGGGTATTCCAACTGGGACCTTTCGGCGGCGCGGGCGAATTCCAGCCTGCGCGTCCTGCTCGATTCGGGGCTTGCGCAGGACCATATCGCCGAGGTCTCGGGCAAGGCGGGGTCCGACCCGATCTACCCCGACAACCCCTACGCCTCGGCCAACCGGCGCATCAGCATCGTGTTGCTGCGCGAAGCGCCGGTTTTGCCGCCCGGGGATTAGCTCCAAGCTTTATCCCGTCATGGCCGGGCTTGACCCGGCCACCCAGGGACGGGCCGCCAAGTTCATCGGAGGCCTCACACAATGACACAATGACACAATGAAACTATGGGCGCCGTGCGCCGAAGGCGCCTCATTGTTCCATCGTTGCATTGTGTGAGTCGTTCTTTGCTGCGCCGGCGGGGTGGCCCTGGGTGGCCGGGTCAAGCCCGGCCATGACGAACTTTTTTTGGGTTGTGCCGAGCCGGACAGCCTTGGCCCAAGCCCGTTCATCAACCCCCAGCTCGTCCGCACCAATCCCCACCGCGTTTGCCCCTTTGCAGGGCGGGCTACTCGTGTGAATCTGTCGGCCGGCGCAGCTGCTTCGCGGGGAGCGGGGTTTGCGCGGTTTGGCGGAGTTTTGGCGCGTTGACTGAGCAGCTGGGCACGAGGGTCCCTCAATTCTATCTGACCTCGCCGGCGCCCTGCCCCTATTTGCCGGGGCGGATGGAGCGCAAAGTTTTCACGCGCCTGTCGGGTGAAGTCGCGCGCCCGTTGAACGACACGCTGACCCACGCCGGTTTCCGCCGCAGCCAGAACATCGCCTACCGGCCGTCGTGCGAGGCGTGCCAGGCGTGCATTTCGGTGCGCGTCGTGGTGGATGCGTTCGAACCCTCGCGTTCGTTCCAGCGCGTGTCGGCGCGCAACGCCGACATCGTGGGCGAGGTCGTCGATCCGTGGGCGACGGAAGAACAGTTCGCGCTGCTGCGGCGCTATCTCGACGAGCGGCACGTGGGCGGCGGTATGTCGGACATGACGATGTTCGACTATGTCGCCATGGTCGAAGACTCCGCGGTCGAGACGCATCTGGTCGAGTACCGCTATCGCGGGGGGCCGAACGCGGGCGACCTCGTTGCCGTCGGGCTGACCGATCTGCTCAGCGACGGGCTCTCGATGGTCTATAGTTTCTACGAGCCCGATCAGGGGGCGCGCAGCCCCGGCACGTTCATCGTGCTCGACCACATCGAACAGGCGCGAACGCGCGCCCTGCCCTACGTCTATCTCGGCTACTGGATCGATGGTTGCCGCAAAATGAGCTACAAAATGCGCTTCGGCCCTCTTGAGGCGCGCTTGGCCTCAGGCTGGGTCCCCTTGAAGCCGCGCTGAAGGCAACGCAATCTGCCCCCCTTCCTGCCCGCGCCGCTTCGGTTTGAGGGGATCTGAGCGGCCCGCGTCTTTCCGTACAACAAGACCCTCGTCTTTGGGGAAGCGTCCCGCATGTCGAACAATGTTCGCCTGGCCATTCTTGTGTCCGCGCTCGGGTATTTCGTCGACGTCTATGACCTGATCCTGTTTTCGATCCTGCGCACGGCGAGCCTGACGGACCTCGGGTTCTCGGGCGACGCGCTGGTGTCGGTCGGCGCGTATCTCCTGAACATGCAGATGTTCGGCTTCCTGGTCGGCGGCGTTCTTTGGGGCGTGATCGGCGACAAGATCGGGCGGATCGAACTGCTGTTCGGGTCCATCCTGCTCTATTCGATCGGCAACATCTTGAACGGTTTCGTCGGGCAGTTCGGCGCCGGCGTCGACGCGGTGATTTCGCCGATCGATCAATACGCATTGTTGCGCTTCATCACGGGTGTCGGCCTTGCGGGCGAGATCGGGGGCGGGATCACACTCGTCGCCGAACTGTTGCCTAAGAAAACGCGCGGCTACGGCACGACGATCGTGGTGGCGACGGGCGTTGCGGGCGCGGTGGTGGCGGCGCTCGTCTATGAACTCTTCTCGTGGCGCATGGCCTATATCGTGGGCGGCGTGATGGGGTTGGGGCTGCTGGCGCTGCGGGTCTCGGTCGCGGAATCCGGCATCTTCAAGGCGGTCGCCGAGCAAGAGCACGTTGCGCGCGGCAACTTCTTCATGCTGTTCACGTCGTGGGACCGCTTCAGCCGCTATGTGAGCTGCATTCTGGTCGGCATTCCGATCTGGTATTCGCTGGGCATCGTGGTCACGTTCTCGCCGGAACTCGGACCCGCACTCGGCATCCAAGAGAAAATCATCTCCGGCACGTCGGTGTTCTGGTTCTATTGCGGGATTACGTTGGGCAGCGTCGCGAACGGTCTCGTCAGCCAATGGCTGCAGAGCCGCAAACTTGCGATCGGCATCTTCCTGTTCGGCACCTTGGCGTCGCTCGGGATCGTGTTCCACGTGCCGCTCGGTTCGAGCAACGCGTTCTATACGCTGATCTTCGTCGTCGGCTTCTTCACGGCCTATTGGGCGATGATGGTCACCGTCGCGGCGGAGCAGTTCGGCACCAACCTGCGGGCGACGGTCGCCACATCCGTGCCGAATTTCGTTCGCGGCGCGACGGTGCTGACCGTGATGCTGTTCGAATTCCTGCGGCCGCAAACGGGTATCGTGGGCGCCGCCGAGGTTGTGGGGCTGATCACCGCGGCGTTCGCGATTCTCGCTTTCTTCTCGCTGCGCGAAACGTTCCACATCGACCTCGACTACATCGAGAGCGACGGCAAGGCCGTGAAGACGGCGGCTTGAGGCGATGAACAAACCGCTGCCGCAAGAGGGTCCGGATTGGCGCCGCACGTTGGTGCGGATCGGGATCTGGTTCGCGTTCGTCGCCGCACTCGCCTATGCGGTGTCGTCAGGCGAGTTCGCGGTCTTCCAGGACGATGTGCATCTGGCGCTCGAGCCCAATCGCGACAGCGTCTCTCTCGCCGGCAAGGCGCCGGTGATCGAGGTCAAGGTTTCGCTGCGCAACAACACGGCGTCCGACGTGACACTGAAAGCGGCGTCGGCGTGCAAGATGTTCCGCTGGCAGATCTTCGACCGCGCCGGCGACATGATCCAAAGCAAGGTCAACGAAGAGACCTGCCCGACCACGGAGGTGAGTGCGATCCTGCCGCCGGGTCAGAAGCTCGAAGAGTTCTACGCGATCGCGCTCGCGCCGCAGCGCTACACCGCCGGACACGATTATCTCGTGCACTATTGGTACTGGGGTTACGAGGGCCAGTTCGAATTTAAGGCGGAGTAAGAAGTGAGAAATGAGGCGTGAGGAGTGAGAGGCTCTCGTTTCTCACTCCTCATTTCTCACTCCTGTTTTCACGCTGTCGCGCGGTCGGCTTTTTGGCCGAGCGGGTCGGGATCGAGAACGCGGCCCTGCGTCATCGCGGACAACCAGTCCAGCCCTGCGCGCAGGCGCACGGCTTCGCCCACGACGATGAGGGCGGGTGCGGGGAT
>JAEUML010000378.1 GCA_016792785.1 Alphaproteobacteria bacterium | reverse complement strand
AGCGCGACGCCACCCACGATCAGCACCATCCCGGCGACTTCGCGTAGCGCGACGGCCTGGCCGAACAAGCGCCGCGACACGGCCTGCGCGAACAACACCTCGACGAGGCCAAGCGTGCGCACGTTCGCCGCGGAGGTCAGCGAGAAGCCCAGAAACCAGAACTGCGATGCAAACGCGCCCATGAAACCCGCGAACAGCGACTGCCGCCACAGGCCCGCGCTCTTGATGAGGTTCGCACGGTCGAATGCCGCCATCCAGATGCCGAGCATCAAAGCCTGCAGCCCAAGCGACCAACAAAGCGTCGTCGTCGCGCGCAGGAAGAAGACGCCCTCATCAAGCGCCAGGATGCCACCACGAAATCCAACCGCCGCGATCGCATAGAGCCCGCCTGACGCGACGCCGAGCAGGGCAGGGCGCAACGCCGCCGAATCCCATCGCTCGCCGGGCTTGACCGCGATCAGGAAGACGCCCGCCGTCGCAATTGCGATCGCCGCAGCGCGCAGCGCGGTCAGGTCATCCCCCAAGATGATCAGGCCAAACAGCGCCACTTGCACCGCCTCGGTCTTGCCGAATGCGGTTGCGACCGAGAACGACCGCTCGCGCATCGCGGCAAGCAGTGCCGCCGTGCCCGCGATCTGGGCCATGGCGCCCGCGCTCGTAAATGCAAGAAACGTCCAATTCGGCGCCGGCGGAGCGGCCCCCGCAGCAGCGCTCACGACGCCCAGGAACAGCAGCGCAAACGGAAACCCATAGAGAAACCGAACCTGCGTCGCCCCGATCGTCCCGAGCGACCCGGTCAGACTGCTCTGCATCGCGTTGCGTGCCGTCTGGGCCGCGGCTGCGATCAAAGTTGCGATGATCCAGAGCAATTCAGACCCCTAAACAAACCCAGGTGAACGCTATGTCACCGAATCTCGGACCCGTCCTTGCGCCGGTACCCGCCGCCGCCCGAGTACCGCCCCGGCAGAAACTTCAGATCGATGTCGGAGTACTCGCCCCAATCCGCGTCATCCCGCGTGCCGACGGTTAGGATCACGGCATCGCGCTCCGACATGTTCTTGAGGCAATGCCCGTCGCGTGAACCCGCCTTGAACCCGGCGCACTCGCCGGCGCGCAGGGTCTCCTCGCCCTTGTCCGTCACCAGCACGACCTCGCCTTCGAGCACGTGGATGAACTCGTCTTCTTTCGCGTGCCAGTGCCGTTGGCTCGACCAAACGCCGGGCTTGAGCCGCGTCAAATTCACGCCGAATTGCGTTAAACCGGCGGCGACGCCCAACTGCCGGTTCTCGCGCAACTTGCACGGCTCGTCGTACGGCGCGGGATAGCGCGACCCCACGACCAGCGGCGCCTTCGCGATGTCGATCTTGCTCATCCACATGTTCCCGATTGTGATGATTGAACTCTGCCACGCGGGCGCACCCCCGTGCTACATCACCGCCATCGAAACCTGCCGAGAGGAAGATTGATTATGTCCCTCAACATCTATCAAGCGAGCGTCCCCGCGTTTCTGCAGACCTTGAATGCGCTTTCCGGAATCCTGACGAAGGCCGCAGCTTATGCGGAGGCGAAGAAGATCGACCCGTCCGTGCTGGTGAACGCGCGCCTCGCGCCCGACATGTTCCCGCTTGCGCGCCAGATCCAGATCGCAACCGACCACGCGAAAGGCGCGAGCGCCCGTCTCGCCGGCGTCGAGGTGCCGAGCTACGCCGACACCGAGACGACGTTTGCCGACCTGCAGGCGCGCATCACCAAGACGGCCGACTTCATCAAAGGCTTAAAGCCCGCCCAATTCGAAGGCGGCGACACGCGCGAAGTGACGCTGAAGATCGCGGGCCAGGAAATGAAGTTCAAAGGTGCGACCTACCTCTCGCACTTCGCCTTCCCGAACTTCTACTTCCACGCCACCACGGCCTACGCCATCCTCCGCCACAACGGCGTCGACGTCGGCAAACGCGATTTCATCGGTTCGATCTGAGCGCTTGCGAAGTCAGCAGCGGACGTGCCGAAGGGGCACGTCCGCGACCCCTGCTGGTTTACGAATCGCAAACGCCTCGCCCGAAGACACGCTTGTGAGCACTGGCTAGTTGTGGTATGGGTACCCATACTAGATGAACCAGCTATATGGATGAACTGTGAAGACCACGCTCGAAATCTCAGATCCTCTGTTGCGTGAAGCACGCAAGACGGCTGCGCGCGAGGGGATTACGCTACGCGCGCTCATGGAGCACGGCCTGCGCCTCGCCGTGGCGGAAAAGAGCAAGCGAGTGGCGTTCAAGTTACGGGATGTCAGTTTCAAGGGCAAAGGCTTGCAGCCGGACCTCGTGGATGCATCGTGGGACAAGCTGCGCGAACTCGCCTATGAAGGTCGCGGCGGTTGATCGCTGTCGACGCCAACATCCTCGTCTATGCGCACCGCGCGGATTCACCTTTTCACGCCCCAGCGAAGGCGTGTCTCAAGAGGCTCGCCGAGGGAAGTGCGCCTTGGTCGATTCCTTGGCCTTGTCTGCATGAATTCTTGGCGATCGTAACGCACCCGCGCATCTACAATACGCCGACGCCGATGCCGCATGCGCTCGACCAGGTCGACGCATGGACCGCCTCACCGACATGCGTATTGCTGAGCGAGTCCGAACAACACTGGCCGGCGCTGAAGGCTGCGCTCCTCGAAGCGCGTGTGGTCGGTCCCCGCGTTCACGACGCTCGTGTTGCAGCGCTCTGCAACCAGCACGGCGTGCAAGAACTTTGGTCCGCCGACCGCGACTTCAGCCGTTTTGGCAGGGTGAGCGTCGTTAATCCGCTGGTCGGCTGATCGAATCTGCCGCGCGGCCCTCACACGGCCAGCCGCCACACATCCCCGTCCTTCACCACGCGCCCCGCTGTCGGCGTCGCGAAATGCGTGCCGATGACGAGCGTCGGCGTGTCGGCGAGCTTCGCGAACACCTCGCGCCGGGTCTTCGTGGATGCTGCCTGGTCATAATCCGCCGTGGATGCCCACTCGGGATGCGCCATCTGGCAGGGATGATGGATGAAATCGCCGGTGATGAGCGCCTCTTCGCTCTTGGACGAAATTCGTATGCTCACATGTCCCGGTGTGTGGCCGAGCGTCGGCACAAAGCTGACTTCATCTGAAACTTTGTGATCGATCTCGACGAGATCGACGAGCCCCGCATCGAACACCGGTTTCACGGAATCGTCGAAGACCGCGCGTTGTTCCTCCTGCGCCTGCTGGTCGCGCCAGTGTTCGAATTCGACCCGGCCCATGAGATAGCGCGCGTTCGGAAAGGTCGCTACCCACTTGCCCTCGACCAGCATCGTGTTCCACCCGACGTGATCGACGTGCAGGTGCGTGCACATGACGGTGTCGATGGACTCGCGCGTGAAACCGGCGGCGGCAAGGTCGCGCAAGAACGGCCCCGAGAGTTTGTTCCACCACGGCACGAAACGCCCCTGCTTGTCGTTGCCGAGGCAGGTGTCCACGATCATGCGCCGCGTCGGCGTCTCGATGACGAGCGCATGAATGCTCATCTTCAAGCGCCCCTCTTCGTTCATGAAGTGCGGCGCCAGCCAGCCGATCTTCAACGCCTCCTCCCGCGTCGCCTGCGGCAGGATGAACTTCGTGCTCCCCGTCGACTCGACCTCGACGATCTTGGTGATCTTCACATCGCCGATGCGCCAGGAAAGCATGGAAACTCCAGTTTGGAATGATTGTGCTTCTCCCTCCGGGAGAAGCTGGCGCGCGCCGTGAGGCGCGCGACTGATGAGGGGACGCTGCGGCTTAAGCCCCGAACAACGGCTTCAAATCCTTCTTCATGATCTTGCCGTTCGCGTTGCGGGGCAGCGTTTCGGGCAGGAACAGGATCTTCACCGGCACTTTGAACGCCGCGAGCTTCTGCGACACGAAGTGGCGAAGCTCTTCTTCGCTCGCCTTCATACCAGGCTTCAAATGCACCGCTGCCGCCGGTTCCTCGCCCAGCGTCCGGTGCGGAATACCGATCACCGCAGCGTCCATCACCGCCGGATGATCGTACAAGGCGTTCTCGACCTCGACGCAGTAGATGTTCTCACCGCCCCGGATCAGCATGTCCTTCGCCCGGTCGACGATATAGACGAAGCCCTCCTCGTCCACCTTCGCCAGGTCGCCCGTCTTCACCCAGCCGTCGACGAACGTCTCGGCCGTCGCCTGCGGCTTGTTCCAATAACCCCGCACCACGATCGGCCCGCGATACCAAAGCTCCCCGACCTCGCCGACCGGCAGATCCTTGCCTTCGAGCGACACGATCTTCACCTCGCCCGTCGGCGACGGCACGCCACAACTCGACGGCTTGCGCTCATAATCCTCGGCGAAGTTGCTCGTTGCGGTGGCGGAGGTCTCCGTCATTCCCCAACCTTGCCCGGTCTTGATTTGCGGCAGGCGCTCGCGCAAACGCCGAACCAGTTCCGGCGCCGACGGCGCGCCGCCATAGGACACCGTCTCCAGCGACGACAGATCGAACTCGTGAAACCGCGGATGCTCGACGATCTGCCAGGCAATCGTCGGCACGCCGCCGGCGCTCGTGATCTTCTCGCGCTGAATGAGTTCCAGGGCCTGATCCGCGTTCCACCGCCGCTGCATGACGATCTTGGAGCCCGCAAACACCGCCGGCACCATCACCGCAAAACACCCGGTCGCATGGAAGAACGGCACGGAAATCAGGTTGGCTTTCTGCACGGTCGGATCGGGGGCGGGCAGGGGCTCGCCGCGCCTGAGGAACGACCGTGCTTGTGCGCACATTGCGTTGAAGAAGTTCGACACGATGTTGCGATGCGTGATCACCGCGCCTTTCGGCTTGCCCGTCGTGCCGGACGTGTAGAAGATCGTCACATCGTCGTCGGGTTCGAGCGTCACATTCGGCAGCGCCACCTCGGCGAGCTTGCCCCAAGAATTCGGCACGCCGATCACGTGCTCGAGCTTCTTCACCCGCGGATCGGCAATCTCTTCATACGACCGGCAGACAAAAACGTGCTTCAGGTCGGGACAGTTGTCGACATGCTCGCGCACGCGCTCCCAGCGCTCCGCGTCGATCAGCGCCACCGACGTGCCGGAGTCCTGCAACCCGTACTCAAGCTCCGGCCCGGTCCACCACGCATTCAAGGGCGTCACGATAGCGCCCGCCAGCACCGCCGCCCAGAACGCGACCGACCATTCCGGCAGATTGCGCATGATGATCGCGACCCGGTCGCCCTTCTTCACGCCGTCCGCGATCAAGCGCTTTGCAAGCTGCGACACCGCCCGCCGGTGCGCATCGAACGTCACGCGGTCCTCGTCGAGCACCAGATAGTCGCGCGCCCCAAACGGCCGGCTCGCCTCGAACACGACGGCAAGCGAGGCCGGCGCGTTCTTCCACGTCTTGATCTTCACGCCGCGGATCGTCTTTTCCTCGATCTCGAACGGCGAAGCAGGCGCGCCGACCAGCAGCGCATGCGCCTGCGCGATCGGCATGGCCGGAAAGCCTTTGGGCAGGTTCGGGGCAGCAGACATGGGACGGTTCCTCTTACGACAATTTCTTGTTGCCCACTGATTAGCGGTTCTCTGGTTGAGGGGGAAGGTGATCGTGGGAAGCCGCAGACGGCAGGCGGGCACACATGGGCTTTCCCGGCGGGCCAAGAGGCGGTACCAACAGCTTCGCCCAATCACTATCGGACAGACGAATGCAAATGTACCTTCGCCCATTGCTTGCAGTCGCGCTTTTGACTGCAGCGACCGCCCAGGCTTCTGCGGCTGTCTGCAGCACCGACACCCCGTTCACCCAAGCGCCGGTGGATCTATCGTCCGTCAGCCATATCGTGCCGCTGGGCAACCTGAACCCGGAGAAAGGGCACACCATCCCAACACGCCACATCTACGTCTATCCCAAGAGTGGGGCGGCGTTGGAAGTGCGGTCTCCGGGCGACGTTGAGATCGTGGCGGTCGTTTTTCATCCCGTTGGCAGCGATCCCAACAATGCGGCCCAGGAGAAGGACGAGTGGGAGCTGCACCTGAAACCATGTGAAGGCGTAACGCTGTACTTCAATCACATCGTTGACCTGAACAAGGAGATAGTCGGGAAGTTCCAGCGTTCCAATCCGGTCAAGTTGGACAAGCTCGTCGCAACGCCGGTCAGCATCGCGCTGGCAAGCGGTAGCCCGATCGGCAACGCAAAGACATTCGATATCGGCCTCGTCGATATGCGAAAGCCTGCACTTTCGTTTGCAAACCCGACGCGTTATGCGGCGAACATTGAAGCGGTCTTGGCCAAGTTCGGGCTTTCGGCAAGCATCACCGCCAAGGCGGTTGTACCTCGAATCGTACCTCAAGCACTCTATAGCCGCTGCGCGCTCGATTACTTCATTCCTGTCATCAGGCAGCCGATGATCGAGAAGCTGGCGAGCTCAGACGGAGCCACCAAAGCCCAGGCAAACCTGCTCTGCAACAGCCACATGCAGGACATAAGCGGAAGCGCCCAAGGAAACTGGTGGTCGACTTCCAATCCAACAATTTCCTTCCTGTCTGACGAGACCGCCGTCTCGCTGTCGAACTCCAACGTCGACTCCAACGTGCCGGTGTTTTCTCTAAACAGTGAAACACCGGGTTCCATTCCAGCTGGTATCTATCAATTCGCGGTCGGTCCTTCGACGGCCGGTGAAAAGACGGCTTTCGTCAACCGGCGCTTTTCCGAAATCAAGGACACTGCAATGTACTGCTACGAGGGCCTTGCACCGCACAAAGGAGGCCCTGCGCTCGACGGGATCGTGCTGCTGCAGCTTGAGCGATATCGCTCGGTGACCGCCAACAGAATGCGTATCGAGTTCCTCAAGAATGCAAAGAGCTGCAGCAATCTAGCACAACGGACGATGGGGCCTGGTGCGACGTTGCTTTACAGATGAGAAACGCAGGATCGATGATCGAAGCACCCTGTTCGTAGCCGGAAGGACCCCAGCCACGTGAAGACATCCTCCCTTGCGGAATCTTGTTCTTGCTGCACGCCGCCGATGCAGGGCCTCTACCGTGCCTCGCGCCGGCAAGTTCTGGCAGGCGCCGCCCTTTCGCTTGCCACGCCGCGCCTCGTGTGTGCTGCGGTGCCGAAAGAAAGCGCCGCGCCCGACACGATCTTTCTCGGGGCGACCGTGCGCACGATGAATGCAAGCCAGCCGGTTGCCGAGGCGCTTGCCGTCAAGGCCGGCCGCATCGTCGCCGTCGGCAAACGCGGCGACGTGATGGCGCTGAAGGGGGCAGGCACCGAGGTCATCGACGGTCTCGGCGCCACGATCTTGCCTGGCTTCATCGACCCCCACGTCCACATCGTTATGGCCGCCGCGCTGTCGAACTTCATCGACGTCCGGGCGCTGCTGTGCCCGACGATCGACGACGTGTTCGCGAAGCTCCGTGCCGCCGTGGCGAAAGCGGCGCCGGGCGAGTGGGTTCCCGCGAAAGGCTTCGACCCGTCGCTCACGACCGGCAACGCGAACATCACGCGCAAAGAGCTCGACGCCGTCGCGCCGGACAATCCGGTGTTCATGCTCAACGCTTCGGGCCACCTGGCCTACGTGAACTCGAAGGCGATCGCGCTTGCGGGCGTCAGCGACACGACGCCGGACCCGCCCGCCGGCGGTCGCTACTTCAAAGATGCGAACGGCAAGCTCACGGGTCAGCTGGCGGGCGGCACATCGTACGCTCCGTTCGTCGCCAAAATGCCGAGACCTGACGCAGCAGCGCTCGTCGCCGCCTCCACGAAAGAACTCGCCATGGCTGCGAGCAAGGGCTGCACGATGCTCGTCGACGCGGGCCTCGGCAGTTTCGCGGGGACCGACGAACTCGCGATCCTGAAATCGATCGTTGCGAGCGGCCGTGCACCTGTCCGCCTCGCCGCAATGATGACCTCGCGCCTGATGGACAAGTGGCTCGCCATGCCCGGCGTCACACCGGGCGCAGGCGACGACCGCTTCCGCCTGCTCGGATTCAAATTTTGGTCGGACGGCTCGAACCAAGGCAACACCGGCTATCAACGCGAGCGCTATCTGAACGTCGACAGCAAAGGCGTCTTGAGCTTCCCACCCGAAGAACTCGCTGCCGGCATGAAGCGCGCGCACGACGCGGGCTGGCAAGTGGCGGTCCACGCGAACGGCGACGCCGCCATCGATGTCACGCTCGATGCGTACGCGCAGGCGCTCAAGGCGAGCCCGCGCAAGGACCACCGCCACCGCATCGAACACTGCTCGATCGCCTGGGACGAACACTACGCGAAGATGGCGGAACTGGGCCTGACGCCGTCGTTCCTGATCGGACACGTCCATTATTGGGGCAAGGCCTTTCGCGACCGCATCATCGGGCCGGAACGCGCCGCGCGCCTCGGCGCAGGACAATCGGCGCTGAAGCACGGCGTTCGCTTCTCGCTCCACTCCGACTACGACGTGACCGAGATCGGCCCCTTGCGCTGCATCGAAAATGCGGTGACGCGTATCATGCGCGACGGCGGCGAAGTGTTGGCCCCCGAACAACGCATCTCCGTCGACCAAGCGATCCGCGCCATGACGATCGACGCCGCCTATCAAGCGCGCATGGACCACGCCATCGGCACGCTCGAAGTCGGCAAGTACGCCGACCTCGTCGTGCTGGAGGAAGACCCGATGAACATCGACCCAACGCGCCTCAGCCAAATCAAAGTGCGCGAAACCTGGGTCGAAGGCGTGAAGCGAGCGCCCTAGAATCCGACCTTCGCCTTCGCGCTTCCACCATCGCGGTCGCTGGTGAACGACGAATAGACCATCGTGCGCAGCTCCCGTCGGATCGGATAGGTGCTCGACGGGATGAGCTGCGTCATGAAGATCGTGATCAACTCCTCCTTCGGGTCGATCCAGAACGACGTCGATGCCGCACCGCCCCACGAATACTCGCCGGCCGAACCCGGGATCATCGTCTTGGCCGGATCCATCGTCACAGAAAAGCCAAGCCCGAACCCGACGCCGTTGTAAGTCACCTCGCTGAACAGCGAGCGCGACAGCGCCGGCAAGTCCTTGCCGTCGGGCAGATGGTTCATCGTCATCAGTTCGATCGTCTTCGGGCTCACGATCTGCACGCCGTCGAGCGACCCGCCGTTGAGCAACATCCGGCAGAAGCGCAGATAGTCGCTCGCCGTCGACACCAATCCGCCGCCGCCGGAAACGAAACTCGGCGGCTGCAGATAGGGGCTCTTCGCCGGATCGTCCTGCAACTCCATCCCACCCTTGGCCGGAATGTAGCACGCGGCAAACCGCGCCTCCTTGCCCGGATGCACGTGGAAATCCGTGTCGATCATGCCGAGCGGCTTGAAGATCTTCGCGCGCAGATAGTCTTCGAATTTCTGCCCCGAAATCTTCTCGACGAGATAGCCCACGATGTCCGTCGACACCGAGTAGTTCCACGCCGTCCCCGGCGAGAACTCGAGCGGCAGTTTCGCGAGGTTCTCGACCATGCCGTCAAGCGTACCGCTTTTCTCGATTTCGCCGATCTTGAGCTTGCGATAGGCCGCATCGACGTTCGTCGATTCCTGGAACCCGTAGGTCAGCCCCGACGTGTGCCGCAGCAAATCGATGATCAGCATCGGCCGTTCGGGTCGCTTCGTTCGGAACGTCTGCATGAAGCCGCCGACGAAAACGCCGAGGTCCTTCCACGCCGGAATGTACTTGTGCACCGGCTCGTCGAGCGCGACCAAGCCCTGCTCGACCAACTGCATGAACGCAATGGAGGTGATCGGCTTCGTCATGGAGTAGATGCGGAAAATCGTGTCGTCCTTCACCGGCGTCTTGCGCTCGACGTCGGCCATCCCGAACGCCGAGAAGTGCGCCGTCTCGCCGCGACGGTGCACCAAGACGAGCCCGCACGGCATGCGCCCGCTGTCGATGTACTTCCGCTTCACGAACTGATCGATCCGCTCCAGCCGCGACGACGACAACCCCACAGCCTCAGGACGAGCACCCATTTCGCATCCTCATATGAATAACGTGACCCATCGACCATAGCAGGAATGGTCGACGGGTCGACAAGCCCGCGGACGCCCCGTCACGTCAAAGCGTCGGCCACATACGCCTGAAACCATGCGACGCCAGCCTCGTGCCGCGGCGACAGCACGCCCGCCTCATAGATGCCGGCCTCGATGTTCGCCTGCACGCGCTCGCAGATCCACTTGTCTTCCGCCGTCACCGTCGCCGACATGCCGATCAATTGCTGCAGCTCTTGCGGATCGTCCATCACGCCGCGCGGCAGATAGAAATCGTAGACCAGCCGCGTCGCGCCAAGGCTCAGCGGCAGCATCCGCTCCATCATCAGCCCGCGGCGATAGAGATTGATCCCGAGCCCCGGCAGCGCGAACGCCCACAATCCGTCGTAGACCGCGGCGCCCGCTTTCGGCGGCGCATCGTGAAGGCAGATGCCGCACTCAACCGCGACCTTGTACTGCGCCGCGTCGATCTCTTCGCTCAATCGCGGATGCACGAGCGGGATGTGATACCCCTCGAGATAATTCTCGACGTAGAGCTTCCAGTTGCATGCGATGTCGTGCGTGCGCCGCTCGGCATGCACGAAGCCCTCAAGATCGCGCGCGCCCAACCGCGCATCCAGCGGCGCCAAGTGTGATGCGAGGGCAGGGGCGTTCGCATCGATGTTCACGAACACGAACCCACGCCACGTCTCGACGCGCACGCCGAACAACGAGAACGCGCGGGGATCAAACCCCTCCGCCGCGCCGAAGTCGCGCGCGTTCCGCAGCCGCCCGTCGAGTGTGTAGACCCAGCCGTGATATTTGCACGTCAACGCGCCGCTGCAGTTCCCGCGTTCATCCTCGAACAGCGGTCCGGCGCGATGCCTGCATACATTGTGAAAGCCGCTAAGCCCGTCCTTCGTCCGAACGACGATCAGCGGATAGCCTGCAATCGTCGCGGTAAGCACGTCGCCCTCTTGGCGGAGTTCACTGACGTGTCCCATGAACGCCCAAGACCGGCCGAACACACGCGTGCGCTCGGCCTCATACCGCGCCGGATCGCGGTAAGTGAAAGCGTGCGCCGTAGCCGTCAGCGTCACGCCGCCGTACCGCCGACCGTCAGCCCTTCGATCAACAGCGTCGGCTGGCCCACGCCCACCGGCACGCCTTGCCCGTTCTTGCCGCAGGTGCCGATGCCCGTGTCGAGCTTCAGGTCGTTGCCGACCTTCTGCACGCGGGTCAGCGAATCCGGTCCGTTTCCGATCAGCGTCGCGCCCTTCACCGGCGCGCCGACCTTGCCGTCCTCGATGCGATAGGCCTCGGTGCACGAGAACACGAACTTCCCGCTCGTAATGTCGACCTGCCCACCGCCGAAGTTCACCGCGTAGATGCCGTTCTTCACACCCGCGAGGATCTCCTGCGGATCGTGCGGCCCAGCCATCATGAACGTGTTCGTCATGCGCGGCAGGATCGAATAGGCGTGGCTCTGCCGCCGCCCGTTGCCGGTCGCCTTCATGCCCATCAGACGCGCGTTCTGCCGGTCCTGCAAATGGCCTTTCAGGATTCCGTCCTCGATCAACACGGTCCGCGACGTCGGCGTACCCTCGTCGTCGACCGAAAGCGACCCGCGCCGCGAGTCGATCGTGCCGTCATCGACGACGGTGACCCCCGCTGCGGCGACCCGTTGCCCAAGCAGCCCCGCGAATGCGCTCGTCTTCTTGCGGTTGAAGTCACCCTCAAGCCCGTGCCCGATCGCCTCGTGCAGAAGAATGCCGGGCCACCCCGATCCAAGCACCACCGGCATCACACCGGCCGGCGCGGGAACGGATTGCAGATTAACGAGCGCCTGACGCAGCGCCTCGTCCACAGCGCCCTTCCAAGACGCAGGGTCCATATAAACGTCGTAGGCCGTGCGCCCGCCCATCCCGTGCGAGCCTGACTCCTGCCGGTCGCCTTCGCCGGCGACGACCGACACGTTGAGCCGCACCAGCGGCCGCACATCGCGCACCGTCATACCGTCGGGCCGGATGATCTCGACCGCCTGCCACTCGCCGAACAGCGAGCACGACACCTGCCGCACGCGCGAGTCCCTCGCGCGCGCATAGGCGTCGATGTCGGCGAGCAGCTTCGTCTTCGCCGCAAACGGCGTGCCGTCGATCGGGTTCTTGTCCGAATAGAGCTTTACGTTTGTGCGCGACGGCCCCGACGCCAGCGTACCGCTGTAACCGCTCTTCACAGCCTGCACCGCGCCCGCGGCCCGGCGCATCGCGTCTTCGCTCAAGTCCGACGAATGCGCGAACCCGATCGCCTCGCCGGCCACTGCGCGCAGTCCGAACCCCTGCGTCGTATCGAAGCTGGCCGATTTCATGCGCCCGTCGTCGAACACGAAACTCTCGGTCAGCCGGTACTCGAGAAACAACTCGCCGTCGTCGCTGCCCTTCAGCGCCTCTGCGGTGATACGCTCGACATTGCCGCGGTCGAGGCCCGTTTGCGTGAAGAAGAGATCGTTCGTCGCCATCGTTGCCTCGTGTTTGCAAACGTGAGTGTCGCAGCCGGAAGGTAGGATGTTCGGACGTGCGGTCAATCCGCAGTCGCGCAAGAGTTGTGGCATAAGGTCGCAATGACGGCGTGCATCCTGCGCCGCTAAATCGCGTCCTCTAGAGTTACCACAAGGTCTGACCTAAGGGGCGATTCCCCTTGAGGTTTTTCAAAATCATTCGGCTGAACGGGGCTGGTCGGCGCATGCGCGCATCGATGCGAATTGGAATCACGACTCTCTTGGCGCTGCTCGGCACGATGTTTGCGGCCGCTGCGGCTTGGGCGACGGAAGGCGGCTACGCCGTCCCCGAGCAGATCGGACTGATGCCTGCTGCGACCCAGCACATGCAGGACATCCACGATTTCCACAACCTGCTCCTCGTCATCATCACGCTGATCTCGGCGTTCGTGCTGGGCCTGCTTCTGTGGGTGATGGTTCGCTACAACGCCCGCATGAACCCAAAGCCGGCGACCTGGTCTCACAATACTCTGGTCGAGATCGTGTGGACCGTTGTCCCGATCGTGATCTTAGTGGTGATTGCCATCCCCTCGTTCCGTTTGCTCTACGCCGGCGAAGTCATTCCGCCGAACGTGGACATGACGGTGAAGGCGATCGGACATCAGTGGTATTGGGACTATGAGTACCCCGACCACGGCGGCTTCGTGTTCACGGCGAACATGTTGAGCGACGAGGACGCGAAAAAGGCGGGCGAACCGCGGCTCTTGGGCGTCGACAATCGCGTCGTCGTGCCGGTGGGCAAGGTCATCCGGGTCATCGTGACGTCCGCCGACGTGATTCACTCATGGACCATCCCGGCCTTCGGCGCAAAGATCGACGCCGTCCCGGGTAAACTCAACGAAACCTGGTTCAAGGCCGAGCGCGAAGGCGTGTTCTACGGCCAATGTTCCGAACTATGCGGCTCGCGCCACGCGTTCATGCCGATCGCCGTCGAAGTGGTGAGCCAAGACCGCTTCGATCAATGGGTGGCCGAAGCCAAGACAAAATTCGCCGCGAACGACAGCGCGCCGACTGCGCTCGCCTCTCGCTAACGCTTCAGGAGCTTTTCAGATATGGCGACCGCGCATCACGCCGACGCTCATCACGATCACCACCCGACCGGCTGGCGCCGCTACGTCTATTCGACGAACCACAAAGACATCGGCACGATGTACATCATCTTCGCGATCGTCGCGGGGTTGATAGGCGGCGCATTATCGATCGGCATTCGCCTCGAGTTGCAAGCGCCCGGCGTTCAGTGGTTCCAGGGCGACGAACACCTCTACAACGTCTTCGTCACGGCTCACGCGCTGATCATGATCTTCTTCATGGTCATGCCTGCCATGATCGGCGGCTTCGGCAATTGGTTTGTGCCGCTGATGATCGGGGCGCCCGACATGGCGTTCCCGCGCATGAACAACATCTCGTTCTGGTTGCTGCCGTTTTCGTTCTTGTTGTTGATCCTCTCGATGTTCGTCGAGGGTGACAGCGGCGGTCACGGTGTTGGCGGCGGCTGGACGATCTACGCGCCTCTATCGACGACCGGTTCACCCGGCCCCGCGATGGACTTTGCGATCTTGGCGCTTCACATCGCAGGCGCCTCCTCGATCTTGGGCGCGATCAACTTCATCACCACGATCTTTAACATGCGCGCGCCGGGCATGACGCTGCACCGCATGCCGCTGTTCGTCTGGTCGATCCTGGTGACCGTGTTCCTGCTTCTGCTCTCGCTTCCCGTCCTGGCGGGCGCGATCACGATGCTGCTGACCGACCGCAATTTCGGCACGACGTTCTTCGACCCGGCCGGCGGCGGCGATCCGATTCTGTTCCAACACCTGTTCTGGTTCTTCGGCCACCCTGAAGTGTACATCCTGATCCTGCCGGGCTTCGGCATGGTCAGCCACATCGTCTCCACGTTCTCCAAGAAGCCGGTGTTCGGCTATCTCGGGATGGCCTACGCCATGGTCGGGATCGGCGTGATCGGATTCATCGTTTGGGCGCACCACATGTACACCGTGGGCATGAGCGTCAACACGGAGGCCTACTTCGTCGCGGCGACCATGGTCATCGCCGTTCCGACCGGCATCAAGATCTTCTCCTGGATCGCGACCATGTGGGGCGGCTCGATCGAGTTCAAGACGCCCATGCTCTGGGCGATCGGCTTCATCTTCCTATTTACGCTCGGCGGCGTCACCGGCGTCGTTCTTGCGAATTCGGGCATCGATACGTCGCTGCACGACACTTATTATGTCGTGGCCCACTTCCACTACGTGCTCTCGCTTGGCGCGGTGTTCGCCATCTTTGCCGGCTTCTACTACTGGTCCGGAAAGATGTGGGGCTACATGTACAGTGAGTTCCTGGGCCAGCTTCACTTCTGGGTGACGTTCATCGGCGTGAACCTCTTGTTCTTCCCGCAGCACTTTTTGGGGCTGGCGGGCATGCCGCGCCGTTACGTCGACTACCCCGATGCCTATGCGTGGTGGAACTACGTGTCCTCTGTGGGGTCCTACATCTCGGGCGTTGGCGTTCTGATCTTCCTCATCGTCCTGATCGAGATGTTCGTGTCCAAGCGCAAGGCAGGCGCGAACCCGTGGGGCGTGGGCGCCACCACGCTGGAATGGACGCTGCCCTCGCCGCCGCCGTTCCACCAGTTCAATGAGCTGCCGAAGATCAAAGGCGGAGATCATCATTGACCGCGGCATCGGCCACGAATGAACCGGCAAGGGCTGGCGCCTCGCTCGCCGGCCCTTCGGACTATGTGGCGCTCTTGAAGCCGCGCGTGATGTCGCTCGTCGTCTTTACGGCGCTCGCTGCGATGATCGTGGCGCCCGGCGGTCTGCATCCCGTCCTGGCCGTTGTGGCGTTGCTTTGCATCGCCGTCGGAGCTGGCGCCGCCGGCGCGCTCAATCAATGGTACGATTCCGACATCGACGCGGTCATGACACGCACCCGCGCGCGTCCCATCCCTGCGGGCCGCATCGGCCGGCAGGAAGCGCTCGAATTCGGCACGACGCTCGCGGCTTTCAGCGTCTTCACGATGACGTTCGCCGTCGGCTACGTCGCGGCCATGTTGCTTGCCGTGACGATCGCCTTCTATGTGTTCGTCTACACGATGTGGCTGAAGCGGCTGACCGTGCAGAACATCGTCATCGGCGGCGCCGCCGGTGCGCTGCCCCCGGTGATCGGCTGGGCGGCGGTGACGGGTGAGGCGCTCTCGCCCCTGCCGTGGTTGCTCTTCCTCATCATCTTCCTCTGGACGCCGCCGCACTTCTGGGCGCTGGCCCTCGCCGGCAACGAAGACTACGCCCGCGCCAAGGTGCCGATGCTCCCGGTGGTCAAAGGCTCGCGCGCCACCCGCAACCAGATCGTCTTTTACACGCTGCTGCTCGCCGCTTCCGCGGCGGCACCCTACGCGCTCGATCTCGCGGGCCCTGTCTACGGCGTGACGGCCTTGATCGGCAGCGCGGGCTTTCTCGCGTTTGCGTTGTTGCTGTGGCGCGCACCGCAAGACGCGGAACGCACGGCCGCGCTTCGCGTCTTCGCTTATTCGATCGCCTACCTGTTCGCGCTCTTCACCGCGCTCGCCACTGAGAAGCTGATCGGCTTCGCGCCATGACCATGACGCCCGAAGAAAAGAAGAAGCAGAAGCAGCGCAACTGGGCGCTAGCCGCCCTGCTCGCGGGCTTCGTCGTGTTGGTCTACGTGGTGACGGTCGTGAAGCTTGGCGCCAACGTGATGAACAGACCGCTCTAGCGATGCCCAAGTTGAGCCGTAACGACAGAGTTCTTGTCTCCTGCCTCGCCGTCGTCGGCGGCATGGTGGGCTTGGCCTATGCGTCGGTGCCGCTCTATCGCCTGTTCTGCCAAGTCACCGGGTTCGGCGGCACGCCGCAGATCGCCGCCGCCCCCTCGAGCATGATCGTCGACCGGCCGATCGAAGTGCGGTTCGACGCCAACGTGGGGCAGGGGCTGCCCTGGGACTTCGCGCCCGAGCGCGTGTCGATGAACCTGCGCTTGGGGGAAAACGGCCTCACCCATTTCCGCGCGCACAATTTGTCGCGTGAGCGCGTGGCAGGCACCGCGACGTTCAACGTTACGCCCGCCAAGGCCGGCCAGTACTTCATGAAGGTCCAATGCTTTTGCTTCACCCGCCAGGAGCTGACGCCGGGCCAAGCGATGGACATGGGCGTTTCGTTCTACGTCGACCCCGCGATCGCGACCGACCCGGAAACGAAAGACGTCACTGCGATCACGCTGTCCTACACGTTCTTCCCTGACAAAACCGAAACCAAAACCGCGGCCGTCGTGCCCGCCGGCTAAGCTCCAAGAAGGTCGTATCGCCATGGCATCCGATGAAGTGAAACACGACTACCACCTGGTCGACCCCAGCCCTTGGCCGATCGTGGGTTCCATCGCGGCGTTCATGGCGGCGGTCGGCGCGATTGCCTATTTCCAGACGCTGAAGGGCGCGCCGCCTTTGTTCGGCATTTTCAGCGAATGGTACCTGATGGCGGGCGGTCTCGCGCTTCTCGCCTACACGTTCGTCGCCTGGTGGCGCGACGTCGTGAACGAGTCCGTCGTCAAAGGCGACCACACGCCGGTCGTGAAGCTGCACTTGCGCTACGGCATGATCCTGTTCATCGCCTCAGAGGTGATGTTCTTCGTCGCTTGGTTCTGGGCTTACTTCAACTCCGCGCTGTTCCCTACCGACGTGAATCTGGCGGCATGGCCGCCGGTGACGATCGCGAACCCGAACATCGCCGAGCCGATCACGATCGCGACGTTCGACCCGTGGACTCTGCCGCTGTTGAACACGTTGATCCTGCTGACCTCGGGCACGACGGTCACCTGGGCTCACCATGCGGTCCAAACCGGCAATCAGCGCGGCGCGGTCAACGGTCTCGGTCTCACGATCATCTTGGGGCTGCTGTTCACCTGCGTGCAGGCTTACGAGTACATGCACGCGTCTTTCCCGTTCTCGGGAAATATCTACGGCGCGACGTTCTTTATGGCGACGGGGTTCCATGGGTTCCATGTCATCGTCGGCACGATCTTCCTGATCGTTTGCTGGTTCCGCGCCCGCGCGGGTCACTTCACGCCGGAGCGTCACTTCGGCTTTGAGGCGGCGGCTTGGTACTGGCACTTCGTCGACGTCGTTTGGCTGTTCCTGTTCGCCTCGATCTATGTCTGGGGTGCGGGCACGAATATCGCGGCGCACTAAGGGCCTTAAGCGCCGGTCGAGGGAGCACATATGTCAAAGGCAAGAGCAGCCCCGCTTTGGCAGTCGGGGCTGCTCTGCCGTTGCCCGCGCTGCGGCACGGGCAGGCTCTATGCCGAGTATCTGAGGTTCGCGCCCCGGTGCACGGTTTGCGACCTCGACTATCGCTTCGCGGACTCAGGCGACGGTCCCGCAGTCTTCGTGATCCTGATCGCAGGCGCCTTCATCGTGGCCGCCGCACTCATCATCGAAGTGAACTTCCAGCCGCCCTATTGGTTGCACGCGGTCCTGTGGCTGCCGCTCACGCTCGGCCTCTGCCTCGGCCTGTTGCCGGTTTTCAAGGCGACCCTTTTCGCGCTCCAATACCGCAACCAAGCCGGCGAAGGCCGGTTGAAATGACCTTTCGCCCTCTGCCGATCCTAACGGTCGCAACGCTCGTGGCGCTCGCGATCTTGATCAGTCTCGGCGTCTGGCAGTTGCAGCGCCGCGCCGAGAAGCACGCGCTGCTCGACCAGATCGAAACGCGCGCCGCCGCAGCACCTGCCCCCATCGAAATCCTGCTCGCCACCGGCGACTACGCCGCCCATCGCCGCGCCACAGCCCAAGGCACGTTCATCGCCGGCCATGAGGTGTTCGTTTTCTCGCCACGCTCCGACAGAGGCCCGACGGTTCAGGGCTACAAACTCGTGTCCGCGTTCGCACTCGCCTCGGGCGGCACGATCCTCGTCGACCGCGGCTGGGTGCCAGCCGAATGGCGCGAAGGGACAGACGTATCCGCCCAGCAAACTGAAGTACTCGAAATCGAAGGCGTGCTGCGCCCCTCAAGCCGGCCCAGCACGTTCACACCGCCGCCCGACCTCACCAAGCGAACGTTCTTTCAACGCGACGCAGCCGTGATCGGCAAAGCGCTGGGCTTATCGCTCACAACGACGCTGGTGCTCGAAGCAACGGCGAAGACGGACGGCGGACCCGAGCCGTTGCCCTCCGCGATCAACATCCCCGACAATCATCTCAGCTATGCGATCACTTGGTTTTCGCTGGCGCTGGTGCTTCTCGTCATATACTTGCGCTTCCACTACGTCCGTGAACGGCTGAAGTTTCGCCGATGAAATACGTCAGCACGCGCGGCGCCTCGCCCGCGATCGCCTTCGAGGATGTTCTGCTGTCAGGCCCCGCGCCCGACGGCGGCCTCTACGTGCCCGAAACCTGGCCTGCGCTCGACATCGAAAGCCTGCGCGGCAAGAACTACGCGGAGCTCACCGCCACAATCGTCGCCCGTTTTGCCGGCCCGCCGGCGTGGCGCGACGCGATCGAGCACCACGCGCGCGCCGCCTACGCGAAGTTCGACCATCCCGAAATTGCCCCTATTCGCGCCTATGCCGGCAACCGCTGGCTGCTCGAACTGTTTCACGGCCCCACGCTCGCCTTCAAAGACTTCGCGCTGCAGCTTCTGGCGCCGCTGATGAACGAGGCGCTGGCGCGCCGCCGCGACCGCGCGCTCGTCGTCGCCGCGACATCCGGCGACACGGGCGCCGCCGCGGTTGCGGCTTTGGCGAACCAGCCGCACATCGACCTCGTGGTCCTGCACCCGAAGGGCCGCATCTCCGACGTCCAGCGCCGCCAGATGACGACGACGACAGCCGCGAACGTGCGCAAC
>JAEUML010000381.1 GCA_016792785.1 Alphaproteobacteria bacterium | reverse complement strand
GAGGTCAAGCCCGCCGCACCCATGTCTTGGATGCCGACGATTGCGTCCGTCGCCATCAGTTCGAGGCAGGCTTCGAGCAGCAGCTTCTCCGTGAACGGATCGCCGACTTGAACGGTGGGGCGCTTTTCCTCCGACGCGTCGTCGAATTCGGCGGAGGCCATCGTCGCGCCGTGGATGCCGTCGCGGCCGGTCTTCGAGCCGACATAGACGACGGGGTTGCCCGAGCCCTTCGCGGCCGAGAGGAAGATCTTGTTCGTGTTCGCGAGGCCGACGCACATCGCGTTGACCAGGATGTTGCCGTTGTAGGCCTTGTGGAAGTTCACCTCGCCGCCGACCGTCGGCACGCCCATGCAGTTGCCGTAGCCGCCGATGCCGGCGACGACACCGGAGACGAGGTGCTGGGTCTTCGGGTGCGAGGGTTCGCCGAAGCGGAGCGCGTTCAGCATCGCGATGGGACGTGCGCCCATCGTGAAGACATCGCGCATGATGCCGCCGACGCCGGTCGCCGCACCCTGATACGGTTCGATGAACGACGGGTGGTTGTGGCTTTCCATCTTGAAGATGATCGCCTGGCCGTCACCGATGTCGATGACGCCTGCGTTCTCGCCCGGGCCTTGGATCACCCACGGCGCGCTCGTCGGCAGTTTGCGCAAATGGACGCGCGAGGATTTGTAGGAGCAGTGCTCGCTCCACATCACCGAAAAAATGCCGAGTTCGGTGAGGTTTGGCGCGCGGTTCATAACGCGCAGAATGTGTTTCCACTCATCTTCGGAAAGGCCGTGTTCGATCGCTTGGGCGAGGGTCGCGTCGGTCATGAGAGGGCGCTCACCAGGCTGTCGAAGATCGCTTTGCCGTCGGTCGAGCCCAGCAACGGATCGGCGTGGCGTTCGGGGTGGGGCATCATGCCGAGGATCGTGCGGCTTTCGTTGAAGATGCCGGCGATGTTGCGCGCGGCGCCGTTCGGGTTGTCGCCTTCGACATAACGGAACGCGACGCGGCCTTCGCCTTCGAGGCGGTCGAGCGTTTCCTTGTCGGCGAAGTAGTTGCCGTCGCCGTGGGCGACGGGAATGTTGATCACTTGGCCGGGCTTGTAGCGGGCGGTGAACATCGTGTTCGCGCCTTCGACCGTCATGTTCACGTCGCGCGAGACGAACTTCAGGCTGGCGTTGCGCATCAGGACGCCGGGCAGAAGCTGCGTCTCGCACAGGATCTGGAAGCCGTTGCAGATGCCGAGAACCGGCGTGCCCTTCTTCGCGCGGGCGATGACGTCGCGCATGATCGGCGAGTGCGCGGCCATCGCGCCGCAGCGCAGATAGTCGCCGTAGGAGAAGCCGCCGGGCAGCACGATCAGATCGAGGCCGTCGGGCAGGCTCGCGTCCTGGTGCCACACCATCTTGGGCGGCGCGCCGTTGGCTTGTTCGAGGGCTGTCGCGACGTCACGGTCGCAGTTCGAGGCGGGGAAGACGACGACGGCCGCTTTCACGGGCGCGATTCTCCGGATGGGTAAGAGTCGCGCACTAGATAGCGGCTCGACCGGGTAAATAC
Organism: Alphaproteobacteria bacterium; assembly: GCA_016792785.1. Lineage (GTDB taxonomy): Bacteria > Pseudomonadota > Alphaproteobacteria > Micropepsales > Micropepsaceae > SZUA-430. Next base: position 24,846 of record JAEUML010000381.1, on the reverse strand, counting down.
GAGTGCGGCGGGCGCGCTATTCCGCCACCCTCAACAATTGTCATCCCGGCCAAGCGAAGCGCGAGCCGGGACCCAGGGACATAGGCTCAAACGCCTGAGTGTTGGCCCTGGGTCCCGGACAGTAAGGCTCGCAAGACCGCTGCTTCGCAGCGGGCTTGCCTAACTTCCGGGATGACGTCTGCGCTCTGCAAAACCTCAGCTGACCAGCGCGGGCGGCTTCGACAGGTGTTCTTGCAGACGCTGCTGGATGCGGCGGCCGATGTCGGCGCCCCAGTTGCGGCCGATCTCGGCGATTTCGCGCTGCAGGTCTTCCTGCTGGGCGCGCAGACGCTGACCCGAGGGCGAGCGGTGGAACGCCGCGATCTGGCGCAGGTCCGTGACCGTGAAACGGCGGGCCCATGCGTTCGCCATCTGTGTCAGCAGCTGGTTGACGCCCAACGTCATCTCGTCGCGCATCGACTTTTCGATAAGGCGGCGGGTTTCAACTGTCAGATCGGGGAACTGCGCTTGCAGTGCCTGCATTTGCGCCGGAATGACGCGGTTGATCTGATCGATCACCGACTGACGGCCGCCCATGGCGTCGATCAGGTCGGAGGCGGCGGCGAGCCGCGCGTTCATGTCGGCATTGGCCGCTTGTGCGTTCGCCACCGCGGCGAAGGGCAGCGTCAACAAGGCAAGGCACAGCACGCTTAAGACGGAGATGGAGCGCGTCATCAGCAATAAACCCCTTTGGCTAGCATTGACCCATTCTTCCCAGACGAAATCGCCAAGTCCCATCCCAGCGGCCTCGCCTACCCAGGCACGTCCTTCCCCCTCTTTGCGCCGCACACGTCCGATTTCCCAGATCGTCCGTGTGCGTCGTATTCCGTCACCTCAGTTCGATCGCGTAGTTTTCGATCACCGTGTTCGCGAGCAGCTTTTCGCACATGTCGGAAAGCTTCGCGCGGGCCTTGCCCTGATCCGTTTCGTCGAGCTCAAGCTCGATCACCTTGCCCTGACGTACGTCGCCGACGCCCGCGAAACCCAAACGACCCAGCGCCTGGCCGATCGCCTTGCCTTGCGGATCGAGCACGCCCGACTTCAACATCACCGTAACGCGCGCTTTCATTTGACGAGCACCGGTCCCTTTCTTTCCGGATTGTGCACTTCGGTCAGGATTCCCAAACGCCTTGCCACTTCACTGTACGCTTCCGTCACGCCGCCCAAGTCTCTTCGAAAACGATCCTTATCCAATTTTTCGTTCGTGCGAAGATCCCAAAGACGCATCGAGTCCGGACTAATTTCGTCCGCGAGAATGACACGCATCATCTCGCCTTCCCAGAGCCTTCCGAATTCTATTTTGAAATCCACAAGCCTGATGCCAACGCCGAGGAACAACCCTGAGAGGAAGTCGTTGATGCGAATCGCCAGCGCGGTCATGTCGTCAAGTTCTTGGGGCGTCGCCCAACCGAATGCCGTGATGTGCTCCTCACTAACCATCGGGTCGTGCAACTTGTCGTCTTTGAGGAAGAACTCGATGATTGATCGTGGGAGAGTCGTTCCTTCCTCGACTCCCAAACGCGTTGCGAACGATCCGGCGGATACATTTCGAACCACAACTTCAAGTGGAATGATTTCAACCTCGCGGATGAGCTGCTCGCGCATATTCAATCGGCGCATGAAATGATTCGGCACGCCGATGCCGGTGAGCTGCGTCATCAGATACTCGCAGATGCGGTTGTTGAGGACGCCCTTGCCTTCGAGCACGGCCTTCTTCTTCGCATCGAACGCGGTCGTGTCGTCCTTGAAGTACTGAATGAGCGTGCCGGGCTCCGGTCCTTCGTAAAGGATCTTCGCCTTGCCTTCGTAAACGAGCTTTCGGCTTTTCATTTTCGTGCCATCCGGTTTGTTGTTCAGGGCGTCGAAAATGCGCGCCTGAAACGGCAGACGCTCGCGAAGAGGGCGTTGAACCATCCCCTTGCGAGCGCCACATAAGACTAGCGCATCGCGCGGGGACATTGCCAGGGCGGGGTCCATGACCTAGGTTCCGCCCGCAAAGCCCAAGTGCCAGGAATTGCTAGAGGATTTGGAGGATTTCAGCCGATGTCCGGTTTCGACAAGCGCCGCGAAGGTTACGAGAGCAAGTTCGCCCACGATCAGGATTTGAAGTTCAAGGCGACGGCGCGGCGGAACAAACTTCTGGGCCTGTGGGCGGCAGAGAAGATGGGGCTTTCCGGTGAGGCGGCCGATGCCTACGCGAAAGAGGTCGTGAAGGCCGACTTCGAGGAAGCGGGCGATGACGACGTTTTCCGCAAGGTGCGCGGCGACTTCGACGCAAAGAAAGTAGCGGTTTCCGACCACCAAATCCGCCGCGAAATGGAAGAGCTGATGGCGACCGCTGTCGAGCAGATCACCTCTTCGAAATAGACCGCTCTTTCCCACGCGAATTTCCGGCTATTGTTCTCCCCAGAACATTTCGGGGGACGTGATGGTGCGCGCTTTCGCCTTTGGCGTGTTGAGCCTGACCTTGACGGCAATCGCCGCCGCCAATGATGGATGGGGATACTACGGCGGCGACCAGGGCGGCATGCGCTTCAGCGCGGCCGCTGAGATAACGCCCGCCAATGTCGACGACCTCATTCCGGTCTGGACGTATTCGACCGGCGATCTCGCCAAGCGTGACGCGAAGACGTTGCGCCGGACGAAGTTCGAGGCGACGCCGATCCTGGTTGAGGACAAGGTTTTGCTTTGCACCTCTTTCAACGAGGTGATCGCGCTCGATCCTGGCACGGGGAAGGAACTGTGGCGGTTCGATCCGAAGATCCCGACCGACAAGTTCTACCCCGCGAACAAGTTCAATTGCCGCGGGGTTGCTGCGTGGTTCTCCGCCGAGCCCAATTGGCGCACCGTCGTTTGCTCCGCGCGCGTGCTTGCGGCGACGAACGATGCGCGGTTGCTTGCGCTCGATCTTGCGACCGGTAAGCCTTGTGCCGATTTCGGCACAAGCGGCGAAGTCAAGATCGACGCCGGGATTGAGCTTGAGTGGCCCGGCGAGTTTCAGATCACGTCCGCGCCCGTCGTGGTCGGTGATGTCGTCATCGTCGGCTCGGCGATCAGCGACAATGCGCGGGTGAAAGCGCCGCACGGGACTGTGAGAGCGTTCGATGTGCGGACCGGCGCCCCGAAGTGGTCATGGGATCCGGTGCCGCGCGATCCGAAGGACCCAGCGGCGGCGACCTGGGGTGAAGGTTACAAAGACGTCGGGCACGCGAATGTGTGGGCTCCGATGTCGGTCGACGAGAAGCGCGGGCTGGTGTTCATGCCGACCTCGTCGGCGAGCCCGGACTTCTTCGGCGGCTTGCGGCCAGGTGACAACAAGCATGCGAATTCTGTTGTGGCGCTGAAGGCAGACACGGGGGAACTTGTTTGGGCGTTTCAGACCGTGCATCACGATGTGTGGGACTACGACAATCCTGCCCAGCCGACGCTGGCGACGATCGATGTTGACGGCAAGGCGCGCGACGTCGTGATCCAGCCGACGAAGCAAGGGTTCTTGTTCGTGCTCGATCGCGATACGGGCGAGCCCGTGTTTCCGGTCGAAGAGCGGCCGGTGCCGCAGGGCAGTGTCGCCGGCGAAGTGTTGTCGCCGACGCAGCCTTATCCGACGCACGTTCCGGTGCTCGCGCCGCAGAAGATTTCGGCGGACGAAGCCTACGGGTTTACGCCGTGGGACCGCGAGGCTTGCCGGAAACTTATCGCCGAGACGCGCAACGAAGGGCTCTACACGCCTCCGTCGGAGCAAGGCACGCTGATGTTCCCGTTCACGGGCGGCGGCATGAACTGGGGCGGCATTGCGTTCGATCCGGCGAAGCAGATCGTCTATGCGAACACGAGCCGGATGATGCACCGGATCACGCTGTTTCCTGCGGCCAAGTTCGACGAACTGGACGAGAAGTATCCCGATCGCGAAGTGTCGCCGCAGGTCGGCGCGGCCTTCGGCATGATCAGGGACATGGTGATGTCGCCGATTGGGCTGCCGTGCAATCCGCCGCCGTGGGGTGTTCTGGCGGCAGTCGATCTCAAAGCCGGCAAAATCGTCTGGGAATCGACGCTTGGGACGACGGAGGAGCTTGCGCCCTTGAACATTGCGCTCGCGACCGGGTCGCCGTCGCTCGGTGGGCCGTTGGTGACGGCGGGCGGCCTCGTGTTCATCGGCGCGACGATGGACAAGTATCTGCGCGCGTTCGATGCGGCGAGCGGCGCGGAACTTTGGCAGGGGCGGTTGCCTGCGCCGGGGATCGCCACGCCGATGACATATGAATGGAAGGGGCGTCAGTTTGTCATGATCGCGGCAGGCGGCCATGGCGACGTCGATGTGGCGGGGCTCGGGGACAGTTTTGTCGCGTTCGCGCTTGCGGGACCGAATGATCCGAAGCCGACGTGGTGGTCGCGCAAAGTCGACCGGCCGGGCGGGCGGATGTGGATCAATTTCGGTTTGATTTTTGCGGGGACGCTGGTCGTCGTCGGCGGGCTGTGGTGGCTGATCAAGCGGCTGTGGCGGCGGCGGTAGGTCTTACAACGGGGTCAAGAAGCGAACGGCGAGGCCGAGGGCGGCGCTGAGGGCGAGAAGCGTTAAGACCGGCATCTTGAACCTCAAGAGGGCGACGAGCGCGATCGCGGCGATCGCGAGCGCGATGGGATCGAGCGTCGCGAAGTCGGGGACTTGCAGGTGCAGGGGGCCGATGTCGCGGGCTTCGACCTTTGCGAAGATCACGTGCAGCGCGAACCAGATCGCGAGATTCAGGATCACGCCGACGACCGCCGCGGTGATCGCGGCGAGTGCTGCCGAGGCGTGGCGGTTCTCGCGCACGCGTTCGGCGTAAGGCGCGCCTGCGAAGATCCAAAGGAACGACGGGACGAACGTCACCCATAGCGTGATGCCCGCGCCCAGGATGCCGGCGAGCAGCGGATCGATGCCCGCTTGGCGGAAGGCGGCAAGGAAGCCCACGTGCTGGAGCACCAGGATCAACGGGCCGGGCGTCGTTTCGGCGAGGGCGAGGCCTTCGAGCATTTCGGGCGCGGTCAGCCAGCCGTAGGTTGCGACAGCCTCCTGCGCGACGTAAGCCAACACCGCGTAAGCGCCGCCGAACGTCACGACCGACATCGTGCTGAAGAACACGGCGAGTTTCGTGAAAACACTGCCGGGGCCGAGCGCCAGGGCAACGACCGCGACGGGCGCGAGCCAGATCGCGGCCCAGGTTGCGATCGTGAACGCGGTTCGGCTGCGGGTTGCTTTCGTATGTTGGAGTTCACCGCGCGCGAAGGCGGCATCGACGGCGAATGTTTCGGCCGGTCGGTCGCCCTTTGCCGCATGCCCTTTGGCGCGAAACTGGTTGGGGGCGACATTTGCGCCGACGAGGCCGGCGATGGCCGCCGCAAGGACGACGAGCGGGAAGGGGACTGCGAAAAAGAACAGCGCGACGAAGGCTGCGGCGGCGATCCAGATCATCGCCGTGCCGGTGAAGGCGCGTTTGCCGATGCGCAGGATCGCCTCGATCACGATGGCAAGCACGGCCGCCTTGATGCCGTAGAAGATTGCGTTCACGACGGCAAGGTCGGCGAAGTTCACGTACAGGATGCTCAACGCCAGCATCACGAGGGCGCCGGGTAAGATGAAGAGCAGGCCCGCCGCGAGCCCGCCCTTCACGCCGTGCATCAGCCAACCGACATAGGTCGCAAGCTGCTGCGCCTCCGGCCCCGGCAGCAGCATGCAGTAGTTCAGCGCGTGGAAGTAGCGTGCGTCGGAGATCCACCTCTTCTCCTCGACGAGAAGCTTGTGCATCAGCGCGATCTGCCCCGCCGGCCCGCCGAAATTGACGCAGCCGATATAGGCCCAGAGGCGGAACGCTTCACGGAATGAAGGCAAGGTCACTGAGCCGGTGGCCAATTGTGTTTCTCCTCCCGGGCTTGAAGGAGCCAAGCGTAGAGCGCGTCATACATCACGAGCCCCTGAGATAGCATCTCATGATCGTCGACGTACATGCGTGAGAGGCCCAAGGACATCGCGTAGAGGCCGGGCGATTCCGGCGTCAGGTCGAGGCGGCTGGTGTCGGCGCCGCGGACGATCTTGGCCAGATAGTCGAGGCCGGGTGCGGTGAGTGTGAAGCGTTCGATAAACGCGTCGAATGAGCAGCGTTCGCCGTGGTGTTCGAACGGCGCGCCGGGGATGTCGTAGGCGGCGGCTTTTTCGCGCGCTGCCGTATCGAAGACTTCGGTTGCGGCGACGTAGAGGAATTCCGCCTTCGGGTCGATGAAGCGCAGGATCAGCCACGGACAGGCGATGCGGTCGATCTTCGGGCGCTCGCGCGTGACCCAGCGCGTCGGACGGCGTCCGGCGAAGAGTTTATCGAGTTCGGATGTGACCTTTGAGGAAACGGACATAACAAGCCCCTCGTTGTTCTCAACGAGGCAGAGCTTGGATGGCGAGCCATCTTGGGATGCCGGGAGCCTGCCGCAACCCCGACATCCCAAATGTAGCGGGCAAGAGCCTTGGATTCAAGTTGCGATTAGAAGCGGCCTGCACGCGCGGCTTGGATTTCTTGAGATGCGACTAGAATGAGAAGCATGCCGATCAGCAGGCCGAAGCCGAAGCCGCCGGTGAGGTCGAGGCCGATGAAGAGGAAACCGACAGCGACGCCGATGTAGCCGACGATCAAGCGCGCGGTCGTGAGGGGCAGGAACATTGCAAGGACGGCGCGGGCGATGTGGCCGCCGTCGAGCGGAAAGCCGGGCAGCAGGTTCAGAAGACCCAAGAACAGATTGGCGTACATCACTTGCCAGAGGATGCCCCAGCTGTGATTGGCGAGGCCGGCGGAGGTTGCGCTCGTCAGCCATACGTAGAGCAGGCCTGCGATCGCAAGATTTGTCGCGGGGCCCGCGAACGAGATGACGATGTCTTCGATCGCGCGCTGGGGTTGTTTGCCGAGTTGGGCGTAACCGCCGAAGAACGTCAGCGTGACGTTCAGGGTCGAGATGCCGAAGAGGCGTGCGCCCGCTGCGTGGCCCATCTCGTGCAGGAAGATCGAGAGGAACAGCAGCACGACGTAGGTCGCTTCGTCGAGCACGTTGCGCAGTGTCGGGTTCTCACCCACGCCCATCACGACGAAGATTGCGGCGACGAGAAGTACGGTCAGATCGACGCGGACCTGAACGCCGAACATCTTGCCTAGATCGATCGGCGAGCCCATGCGGTTTGCCCAATCCTATCCGAACACGCGCTTGAAGATCGTGTCGACGTGTTTCAGGTGATAGGCGAGGTCGAAGAGCGCTTCAAGTTCGCGCGGCGGCAGGGCCTTCGTCACGTCGGCGTCTGCTTTCAGATTGTCGAGGAACGAGGGGCCGGTGCGGCCGTGGTGCATATTCTGCCAGACGGGCATCGCATTGCGTTGCACGAGGCGGTAGGCGTCTTCGCGGGCGACGCCTTTTTGCGTGAGCGCCAGCATCACGCGCTGCGAATGGACGAGGCCGCCTAAGAGGTCGAGATTGCGCTGCATGCGTTCGGGATAGACGACGAGCTTTTCGATGACGTCGGCCAATCGGTTGAGCGCGAAGTCGAGCGTGATCGTGGCGTCGGGGCCGATCATGCGCTCGACCGACGAGTGCGAGATGTCGCGTTCGTGCCAGAGCGCGACGTTTTCCATCGCGGGCTGCGCATAGGCGCGGACCATGCGGGCGAGGCCGGTGAGGTTTTCGGTCAACACCGGGTTGCGCTTGTGCGGCATCGCGGAGGAGCCCTTTTGGCCTTCGGAGAAGTACTCCTCGGCCTCGAGCACTTCGGTGCGCTGCAGGTGGCGGATTTCGGTCGCGACGTGTTCAACGGAGCTGGCCACAACGGCGAGGGCGGCGAAGAACGCGGCGTGGCGGTCACGCGGGATGACCTGCGTCGAGACGGGTTCGGGTTTGAGACCGAGCGCTTTGGCGACGTGTTCTTCGACGCGTGGATCGACTTGGGCGAACGTGCCGACGGCGCCGGAGATGGCGCAGGTGGCGATTTCCTCGCGGGCGGCGATCAGGCGCTTCTTCGCGCGTTCGAACTCGACGTAGAAGCCCGCGAGCTTTACGCCGAATGTCGTGGGTTCAGCGTGGATGCCATGGCTGCGGCCTATCGTGGGTGTGTTTTTGTGTTCGAGCGCGCGCTTCTTGAGAGCGGCGAGCAGCTTGTCGGTGTCGGCGATCAGGATGTCCGCGGCGCGTTTCAGTTGCACGGCGAGGCAGGTGTCGAGCACATCCGACGACGTCATGCCTTGGTGCACGAAGCGGGCGTCGGGGCCGACGAACTCGGCGAGGTGGGTCAGGAACGCGATGACGTCGTGCTTCACTTCGCGTTCGATGGCGTCGATTTTGGCGACGTCGAACTTCGCGGCGCCGCCTTTTTCCCAAATCGTCTTCGCGGCGGACTTCGGGATAACACCGAGCTCGGCGAGCGCGTCGGCCGCGTGCGCCTCGATCTCAAACCAGATGCGGAACTTCGTCTCCGGCGACCAGATCGCCGTCATCTCGGGGCGGGAATAGCGTGGGATCATTTCTCTCACGTTATGGCCGGGCTTGATCCGGCCACCAAGTTAGCGCGCGGCAGCGCGATGAGAAATTTCCGACTGACCAGTTTCAACGCTCTGCCGTGCGTCTCTGGGCGGCCGGGTCAAGCCCGGCCATGACGAACTTTCTTTATGCCACTGCTTTTAGCGAGTCTTCCAGGATCGACAGCCCTTCATCCAACACTTTGTCCTCCACCGTTATCGGCACGAGGATGCGCACGCCATTGCCGTAAAGGCCGCAGGTGAGGAGGATGAGGCCGCGTTTGAGGGCTTCCGTGGTGAGGCGTTTCGTCCGCTCCGCGTCGGGCTCGTGGCTGCCACGGTTCTTCACCAAGTCGAAGGCGACCATGGCGCCCAGGCCGCGGATGTCGTCCATTGGGGGCAGGTCGTTGCGCATCGACATTTGTTTCAGGCGCGCCATCAGCTTCTCGCCGAGCGCGACCGCCTTGTCGAGGATGCGTTCCTCTTTGATGACGTCGAGCACCGCGATGCCTGCCGCGCAGGCGACGGGGTTGCCGGCGTAGGTGCCGCCGAGGCCGCCGGGGTCGGGCGCGTCCATCAGGGCGGCGCGGCCGATGACGGCGGAGAGCGGCATGCCGCCCGCGAGGCTTTTCGCCGTCGTGATCAGATCGGGTTTGACGCCGGAGTGTTCGATGGCAAACAGCTTGCCGGTCCGCGCGAAGCCCGATTGGATTTCATCGGCGATCAGCATGATGCCATGCTTGTCGCAGACAGTGCGCAACGACCGCAGGAAATCGAAGGGCGCCGCGTAGAAGCCGCCTTCGCCTTGCACCGGTTCGATGATGATCGCGGCGATGCGTGTGGGTTCGACGTCGTATTTGAAGAGACTGTCGAGCGCTGCGAGCGCTTCGGCGGCGGTGTGGCCGTGGCTCACGACCGGGAACGGCAGGCGGTAAACGTCGCCCGGCATTTCGCCGAAGCCTGCTTTGTAGGGCACGACCTTCCCGGTCAGCGCCATGCCCATGAACGTGCGGCCGTGGAAGGCGCCGGAGAAGCTGACCACGCCCGACCGCTTCGTGGCGTAGCGCGCGATCTTGACCGCGTTCTCGACCGCTTCCGCGCCGGTGGTGAAGAAGATCGTCTTCGCCGGGCCTTCGATGGGGGCCGCCGCGTTCAGCCTTTCGGCGAGCGCGATGTAGCTCTCATAGGCGTTGACTTGGAATGCGGTGTGCAGCGCGTTTCCCATTTGCGCTTCGATCGCCTTCATCACCTTCGGGTGGCGGTGGCCGGTGTTCTGCACGCCGATGCCGCCGACGAAGTCGATGTAGCGCTTGCCTTCGACGTCCCAGATCTCCGCATTCAGCGCGCGCGCGGCGAAGACAGGATGGGCGGTGTTGACGCCGCGGGGCACGGCTGCCTGACGGCGGGCAAGAAGTTCGGCGTTCGTGGTCATGGCTTGGCGGCCTCTTTGGCTTCGATGTCTTGGGCGCGTTTGAAGGCGGGCCGGGCTTGGGCGCGTTCGGCGAATTGCACGAAGGCCGGGCGTTTGTCGATCATGCCGAACATCATGCCGAACGCCAGTGACGAGGCGACGTAGAGGTCGGCGGCGGTGAACTGATCGCCGAAGAGCCAGGGGCCGGGTTTGAGTGCGGCTTCGAGCGCGCCGAACGCGCGGTCGTAGTCGCCCCAGCCGGATTGGAGGCTGTTTGGCGTGTGGCCCATGCGCTTTTCGACCATCGCGGGTTCGAGCGTTGTGGCTGAGAACATCAGCCACTGCAGGAAGCGGCCGCGGCGCGGATCGGTGGGCAGGGGCGCCAGTTTCTTCTGCGGGAATTTGTCAGCGACGTAGAGCAGGATCGCGGCGGTTTCGCCGAAACCGATGCCGCCGTCTTCGAGGCCTGCGACTTTGCCCATCGGATTGATCTTCTTGTAGGCGTCGCTCGGGTGGCCGGGCGCGCGGATGTTCACGCGCACGATCTCGTAGGGTTCGCCAACCTCTTCCATCATCCAGAGCGCGGTGAACGCGCGGGTTTGTGGGCAGTGGTAGACTTTCATCATGGTGTCACTCCCATAATACGTTCGTCATGGCCGGGCTTGACCCGGCCACCCAGGGACACTTGTTCGGCGCCGTAAGAAGAGATCTCACACGAAGCAACGAAGCAACAAAGTTGCGCGAACTCGTCTTCGTTGCTTCGTGTGAGATTTTTTCGGCACTCATTCAGCGACCCTAGGTGGCCGGGTCAAGCCCGGCCATGACGAGAGCTTTTGAGTGAGTTGTGTTTTCACGTTCCGATCCCACCCATCGCGAGGTATTTCACCTCCAAGAAGTCTTCGATGCCGTATTTCGAACCTTCGCGGCCGATGCCGGATTCTTTCATGCCGCCGAAGGGGGCGACTTCCGTCGAGATGATCCCTTCGTTGATGCCGACGATGCCGTACTCGAGCGCTTCGGCCACGCGCCAGACGCGGCCGATGTCGCGGGCGTAGAAATAGGCGGCGAGGCCGTATTCGGTGTCGTTGGCGAGGCGGATGGCGTCGGCCTCCGTCTTGAAGCGGAAGAGCGTTGCGACGGGGCCGAAGATTTCTTCCTGGGCGATTGCCATTTGGGTGTTCACTTCGGTGAGCACCGTGGGCTCGAAAAACGTTTGGCCGAGGGCGTGGCGTTTGCCGCCGGTTGCGACCTTCGCGCCCTTTGACGTTGCTTCTTTGATCAGGCGTTCGACCTTTTCGACCGCTTCCATGTTGATCAGCGGGCCTTGCAACACGCCGTCGCCTAGGCCGTCGCCGACTTTGAGGGTAGCGGTGGCGGTTGCGAGTTTCGCCGCGAAGGCGTCATAGACCTTGTCCTGCACGAACAGCCGGTTCGCACAGACGCAGGTTTGGCCCATGTTGCGGAACTTCGAGAGCATGGCGCCTGCGACCGCAGCGTCGAGGTCGGCGTCGTCGAAGACGATGAACGGCGCGTTGCCGCCGAGTTCGAGCGAAACCTTCTTCACGGTCGCCGCGCATTGGCGCATCAGCAACTTGCCGATCTCGGTCGAGCCCGTGAACGAGAATTTGCGCACGATCGAATTGCCGGTCATCTCCTGGCCGACGCGGGACGAGTGCTTCGTCGTGACGATGTTGAAGATGCCCTTTGGGATGCCGGCGCGTTCGGCGAGCACGGCGAGTGCCAGTGCGGAGAGCGGTGTCTCGGCCGGCGGCTTGATCACAATCGGGCAGCCGGCGGCGAGCGCGGGGCCGCATTTCCTCGTGATCATCGCGTTCGGGAAGTTCCATGGCGTGATCGCGGCGACGACGCCGATGGGTTGCTTCAAGACGATGATGCGGCGGCCGGCTTGCGTCTGCGGGATGACGTCGCCGTAGATGCGTTTGCCTTCTTCCGCGAACCATTCGATGAACGAGGCGCCGTAAGCGACCTCGCCGCGCGATTCGGCAAGCGGCTTGCCTTGTTCGCTCGTCATGATGATGGCGAGGTCCTCTTGGTTCGCCATCATCAGGTCGAACCATTTGCGAAGGACGCTTGCGCGCTCCTTTGCAGTCTTTGCGGCCCAGGCGGGCCACGCCGCGTTCGCCGTCTCGATCGCGCGGCGCGTTTCGCCTTCGAGCATGTCGGGCAGGCGGGCCAAGACCGCACCGGTTGCAGGGTTCGTCACCTCGAACGTCGCGCCCGAGTCCGCGCCCACCCATTCGCCGTCCACATAGGCCTTGTCGCGCAGAAGTTGCGGGTCTTTGAGGCGCATCGCTTTGGGTCTCCGGGGCGGAAAATCGTGAGGTGTTTTAGAGGCCTGCGGCGCTCGTGACAAATGGGGGCGGGCCATGCATGGTGCGCGCCGCTTCGAACCACCCCCCGACTTTTCTTTAGGATTTCTGCATGCGCTTTGCGGGCTTTGCCGTCATGTGTGCGAGTTTCATCGGTCTTTCGGCCTGTACGACGATTTCCGATCTCATGCCGTTTGGCGGGGACACCGGCACGACGCCCGAAACGGCGACGTCAACGACGCCGGGCCTCGCGATCGACCGCAAGACCGGCTATCCGCCGTTCGCGATGATGAAGGGCACCGTGCTGATCGCGCCGCACGGGGCCAAGCGCACGGACTTTTTCTTCTGGATGAACGAGAAGAAGACCGAGAAGGTCATCCGTTATCTGCAGGAAGAGAACGAATACGCCGGCGAACTGACGGCGCACACCGCGGATCTTCAAAAGAAGCTGCGAGAGGAGATCCGTGCGCGTGCAGCCGCCGCGCAGGGCGCGCCGCCGTTCAAGGACGGCGACTATTGGTACTACGAACGCTACGCGCCGAGTGCGGACTTTCCCGTCATCGCGCGGCGCAAAGGCACGATGAATGCGCCGGAAGAAGTGCTGCTCGACGGTCAGGCCGAGGGGCCGAAGCATCAGCAGTTCAAAGTCAACGATTACGGCTCATCGCCGGACGGCGCGATCTTCGTCTACGCCGTCGATTATGCGGGCGACCGCTGGCACAACATTATCCTGCGCGACATGCGCACGGGCGAAGTGCTGCCTGACAAGATCGAATATGCAGCGGCGGATTTCGCGTTCGCCGATGACAACAAGACGCTGTATTACCTGAAACTCCAAGCCGGGACGGCGCGCGCCTATCGGCTGATGCGCCATACGTTGGGCACGGATTCGAAGGGCGACAAGCTCGTCTTCGAAGAAAAGGACCAGCAGTTCGAGTTGTCGCTGCAACGGTCGAAGGGCGGGCGCGTGTTGCTGCTCACCAGCGAACAGACGAACACGTCCGAAGTGCGGATGCTGGACGCGTCGGCCGCGGATGCGAAGTGGACCGTGATCCGGCCTCGCGCGAAGGGCGTGCGCTATTACGCCGACGAACTCGGCGGGCAACTCTACATCCGCACGAACCAGGGGGCGCCCGATTTTCGCATTGCGACGGCGGCGCTTTCGGCGCCGTCGCAGTGGAGCAACCTCGTCAATGAACAAGAGGGCATCTACATCGAATCGTTCGAGGTGCTGAAGGGCGGCACGCTTGCGCTCGACGAACACGGGCGCGGGGGCTCGCGCATCCGGCTCGTCAATACGAAGACCGGCGAGGAGAAGCTGATCGCGCCCGACGCGCCGGCCGGTTACATGACGTTCTCCGACACGTACAGTTTTCCGAATCTGCGCAACATGGACTCTGAGACGACGAAGCTTCGCTATGCGTTCTCGTCCCTCGTCAATCCCGACGTGATCTACGACTACGACGTCGCCACGGGGACCAAGACCGCCGTGCAGCGCATGGCGGTGCCGGGCTTCGATCCTTCGGCCTATTCGATCGAGCGGGTGTTTGCGAAGGCGAGCGACGGGGCGCAGATTCCGGTGACGATCGCCTATGCGCGCGCGAGATTCGAGAGGGGCGAAAACCCCGTGCTCGTCTACGGCTACGGTGCTTATGGCTCGAGCAACGATCCCGTGTTCAAGGCGAAGTGGCCGAGCCTGATGAATCGCGGCTTTGTCATCGCGTTCGCGCATGTGCGCGGCGGGCGCGAAATGGGCGAGGCGTGGTACCAGGGCGGCAAGCTGCACAACAAGAAGAACACGTTCACCGACTTCATCGCGGTTGCCGAGTCGCTGTCGAAGGGCGGCATGGTCGACAGCAAGCGCATCTTCGCAATGGGGCGCAGCGCCGGCGGCCTTCTGATGGGCGCGATCGCGAACATGCGGCCAGATCTCTTCAAGGGCATCGTCGCGGGCGTGCCGTTCGTCGACGTGGTGACGACGATGCTGGACGAGTCCATCCCTTTGACCACGTTCGAGTACGAGGAGTGGGGCAATCCGGCGGAACCGGGCGACTACGAGTACATGTTGAGCTATTCGCCCTATGACCAGGTTGAGAAACGCGCCTATCCAGCGCTGCTGGTCACGGCCGGCTACAACGACAGCCAGGTCGGCTATTTTGAGCCCGCGAAATGGGTCGCGAAACTGCGGCGGAACAAGACCGATCAGAATCCGCTGATCTTCCGCACGAATATGACGGCGGGGCATTCGGGCGACTCGGGCCGCTTCGGCCGCGTGGAGGAGGATGCGTTCATCAACGCCTTCCTGCTCGACCAAGCGGGCCTCAACACCGGCAGCAAGACGGCGAGCGCGGATTGAGCGGCGGTCCTCGGATCGTTTCGTTGCTGCCGAGCGCGACCGAGATCGCGGTGGCGCTGGGACTCGGCGAGAACCTCGTCGGCCGTTCGCACGAGTGCGACTTTCCGGCGTGGACGACGAAGCTTCCCGTGGTCACGCGCACGAAGCTGAAAAAGGGACTGACGTCGGGCGAGATCGACCGGCGGGTGCAGGAGATCGTGTCGCAAGGTCTTTCCGTCTATGAGGTCGATGCGGCGCTGCTGCGCGAACTTCGACCCGACGTCATCCTGACGCAGACGCAGTGCGCCGTGTGCGCGGTGACACCCGGCGATTTGGAAGAGACGTTGAACGCCTGGACCGGGCGCGAGCCGGTACTTGTGTCGCTGGCGCCGGATGCGCTCGGCGACGTGTGGGGCGACTTGCGCCGCGTGGGGGAGGCTGCGGGCGCGTCGGCCGCCGCCGCGTCTGTCGTCGCGTCGCTTCAGGCGCGGCTCGAGGCGCTGCGCCGGTCGGCGGCACGCGCCGAGGCGCCAACCGTTGGCGCGATCGAGTGGATCGAGCCGTTGATGGCCGCGGGTAATTGGGTGCCGGAGCTGATCGAAATCGCGGGCGGACGGGCGCTGTTCGCGAAGGCGGGCGAACATTCGCCGTGGCTTTCTTGGGAGACGCTGATCGAGGCCGATCCCGACGTCATCGTCGCGATGCCTTGCGGATATCGTATCGCGCAGACGACGGCCGAGTGGCCGACACTGACGGCGCATCCCGCGTGGCGCGATCTCAAAGCCGTTCGGCAGGGCCGCGTGTTCGTCGCCGACGGGCATCACTACTTCAACCGGCCGGGGCCGCGTTTGCTCGAGTCCGCCGAGATCCTCGCCGAGATACTGGGACACGGTACGTACGGTCACGAAAACGGCGGCTGGATTCGCGTGTAGCGTGTCGCCGCGTGCGCGAGTTCGGCGCGCCGGCTCGTGAGACAGGTGAATGCAAGCGCGAATGTCGGCGCGTCCGCATACGATGGCGCGCGAATTGTGTCGCAAGTTGCGCACGCATGCCGGCAATCGTCTTCTGACAGTACTATTCCGCATGGCCTCGGGCCGGCGCTTTGATAGACCCTCGCGCCACTGGGAACTTCAGTTGGGGAGTTTGGTCTCATGGAATTTCTGAACAGCTTGAACGAAGTGACGCTCGTGCAGTTCGAGTTCTTCGCGGTTGCCGTGCTTTTGTCGGTCGCGCTTTTCTCGGTGGGGTTCGCCCTTGGCCGCACGTCGCGCAGCCGCGACGTGAAAGTGCCTGTCGAGGTGCTGCACGCACTGGCCACCACGCGCTTTCAAGTGCCCGCAATGGCGGCGGCCGTCGCGCCCGCGACGTCGAACAAGGAAGACGATATCGAGCATGCAATCGAGGCGTTGCTCGATCACGTCGAGCACAAGGAAAAGGACTTCAAGCATGCGAAGGAGCACGCGCTGCACGAGCTCGATCGCATCATCCACGATTTCGGCGAGACACCGGACCTGAAGGAACTGCACAAGAAGATCGAAGCGGCGCACAACATTCCGGAGATCGTCGCCGCGCTGAAGTGGTACATCCAGCGGCATCATCACTGATGCGTTGGAGCAGGCGGGCCGCGTCATTTGGTCGGTCGACGGCCTAGACTCGCCAATCTGGCTGTCCAACCCACAGCGGAACGTGATCAGGCTCCAACGCACTTGGCGTGGGCGGAGGGTGCGCCTCTGCGGGCAGATTGCGACCCGAGGCATGTTCTGCCTGAGGGGTGCAAATGGTCAGGTACACTGGGATCGCCGGCCTTGTTGGGCTTTTGGCGATGTCGCTCCGCGCCGCTGCGGCGCAAACGCCGGACGAGCATGCCACTCGTTTTCGCGATTTCTTTTCGCCCGCGATTGGTGCGTGGCCGGTCGAGGTCGTCGACTACGATGCCGCCGGCAAAGTCGAGTACCGCGCGCTTCAGCTTCGCGAGTTGAGGCTATCCGTGGGCGGCCGCTATGTGCGCGAAAGCGTTCTCTTGCGTGATCCGCGCGGTCGAACGATGGAAGGGGGCGTGATGCTGCATGGGCTTGATGGCCAGACCGGTGTTGTGCGCACGTTCGGCTTTTGGGGCATGCCTACGGATGGCCTGTTCGTGACCTCACGCTTTGCGGCGACCGGTGATGCACTGCGTTTGCAGGGCACGGGGACGGATTATCCGAAGGGCACACCGGTGAAGACGCGAAGCGACATTGGTTGGGAGAAGGGGCAATTGGTCTGGCGCAGTTATCACGTCGACGACAACGGACGCGAATACCTTGATCACGTGCTCACGTATCAAGTCGCGCCCGTCGAAGTGATCCGGTTCTCGCCGTAGCTATTTCAGCGCCTCTTCCAGATGTTGCAGCACCTTCGGCCAGCCGTCGATGCGCGCGGCGTTGTTGCCTTCGGCGGTGCCGCCGAGGCTGCCCAGTCTGTCGTAGTTCGGGTTCGATTTTTCGACGGGCACACCCATCACGCCGTGGCCCGCTTCATCGTAGGCGAGGATCGTGACGACCGGACCGCCGTTGGCCTCCGCGCGCGCCTTGACCTGGTCGGCCATGAGGCACGCCGGCCAGAGCGTGTCGCGTTTTCCGCAAATCAGCAGGATGGGGGCGCGCGTCTTCTCGACCGGGATGATCGCGTCTTCGTGGTTCGAGAGTCCGAGCAGGCTTGCAATGTAGATGGCGCCGATGTCGCCGCTGAAGTCTTTCGGTTGCACGTAGGGCAAGTAGGGGATCGGCTTGCCGTCGAGGCTCCACGAACCGCCGGGCGGATTGAAGATCATATTGACGATGTTGGAGTCGATGCCCTGCCAGGCGACGCTGGACGGCATGCCGGCGACGACGGCGCGCAGCTCCGGACGGCGCGTCGCGACGATCAGGGCCGCTTCCGCGCCCTTCGAGCCGCCAACGACGGCGAGGCGTCCTGCGTCGACTTCGGGCTGCGCCTTCAACCAGTCCAGCGCGCGATCAAAGGTTTCGAGCGGCACGAGCGCGAGGTTCTTGGGCTGACCGGGTGCGCCGAAGTACGATACGTGCAACACCGCGTAGCCTCTGTCTTGCAGCGCCTTCGCCATGCGGCCGCCGCCGGAGCCCAAACCGCCTTCCGAACCGCCGAGCAGCAGGACGCCGGGGTATTTGCCTTCAGCGGTGGGCGGGTAGTAGTTCGCGACGAGGCCGTTCTCGGTGATGCGGCGGCCTTCGGGTGCCGGGTCGGCGACGATGATCTCGGGCGCGAACGGGTTCGTGGCCCAGAGCACGGCGACGCCCGCGACGGCGAGGCCGACGAGCACGAGGACGGTGTAGACCAAGAAGCGTAGGACGCGCATGTCAGCCCCCAAGATGCGGGCCTAGTTTACACGGACCCGCGCGGCTCTGGGAGATGGCGCCGTGGTCCCGAAACGCACGTCGCTGAAGGCCCAAAGCGCGACAGTGCCGATGGCGCCGACGACGTGCCAGAGCGCGTGGAGGCTCAGGAACGGGAAGATGCTGTCGTTCTTTGCGGTCGCGAGACCTAGGCCTGTCAGTAGGATGACGGCGGCAGCAGTCCTGCAAACTGCGTCGCAAATCCGATGATCGTGTTGGCGAGGCCGTAGTTCGGCAAGGAGTCCATCGAGTTTGTGCCTCTGAGCGCGTTACGATCGCATACGAGGTGCCTCGTCTGGGCAATCCCAGATTGGTGGAACGGGGTCGGGCGTTGGTCGGTGCAGTGCCTTGCCAATCGGACGACGCAGCAGGCAGTTCAGCGCGCGGTCATCGAGTTCCGAAATCTCCCGCTTGTAGATTCGTCGCGCGCCATTGCTGAGGCCGATCGTTCCCTTGCCGAGATCGGCTGTGGCAGCAAAGATCGCGACCATTTCCATTTCGTCGAATTCGCTGCGCAAGCGCCAGATCAGTATCGGTCGCTCAATCAACCAGTCCACACCGGCCCAATTTGCTCCGCCGCGACAGGCGTACCGATCGAACAGCACAGAGGCCAACATGCTTGGCAATTTGTCCAAGCCGACGTTCGCGACAATCGCCGCGATCACGTTCTTGGGTGGGTTGCGATCGAGTGTGTCGGCATCGGCGATGATCGCGTGGGCACGGGTCAAACATGACGACATTGTCGACGAGATCGCGTAGCCCTGCCACATGGCGATTGCGAGTGCAGCGAGAAGAGCGATCGAAACTGTGCGGTTCACGACGCCCGCATCCTACATCAGGCCCAACTGCTTCAGGCTCGCGTGGCGGTTGCGGCCGATGATCAGGTGGTCGTGGACGGCGATGTCGAGCGTCTTGGCGGCCGCGATGATGTCCTTCGTCATTTCGACGTCGCTGGCCGACGGGGCGGGGTCGCCCGAGGGATGATTGTGGACGAGGACCAGTGCGCTTGCGCCCAGTTCGAGCGCGCGCTTGACCACTTCGCGCGGATAGACGGGCGTGTGGTCGACTGTGCCTTGGCCGTGGACCTCGTCGCGCAGCAGCTTGTTCTTGCGGTCGAGGAACAGGATGCGGAACTGCTCCGTCGTCTGTCCGGCCATCGCGCGCGTGCAGTAGGCGACGACGGCGTTCCAGGAGGATAGGACCTCGCGCTCTTTCACGGGTTGCTTTGCTGTGCGCGCGATGAAAGCGGCCATGATGGCGATCTGATCGGCGACCGCGTCGCCCACGCCTTCGATCTGTTTCAAGCGGTCGCGCGAGGCGGCGAACAGCGCCGTCAGGTCGCCGCGGAACTCATCGAGCATGCGCTTGGCGAGCGGCTTCGTGTCCTGCCGCGGGATGGCCGCAAATAGCGCGAGTTCCAGCAGCTCGTAGTCGGGCAGGCTGTCGCCGCCTTCACGGAAGCGCTCGCGCAGGCGGTCGCGGTGGCCGAGATAGTGCGGGAGTTCGCTTGCGCCCGCGTCGGCCAATCCGCGTTTAGGCATAGGGCGGCTTGTGCAAGCCGGCAGGCGAGGTCGTGAAGATCTCGACGCCCGTCGCGGTGACTCCGACCGTGTGTTCGAACTGGGCCGAGAGCGAGCGGTCCTTCGTCACCGCGGTCCAGCCGTCGGGTTTCAGCTTCACGGCGTATTTGCCGGCGTTGATCATCGGCTCGACCGTGAAGATCATGCCTTCGCGGAACGCGAGGCCTGCGCCCGGGCGGCCGTAGTGCAGGATGTTCGGCGCATCGTGGAACACCTGGCCGACGCCGTGGCCGCAGAAGTCGCGCACGACGGCATAGGAATGGGCTTCGGCGAAGGCTTGGATCGCGTGGCCGAGGTCGCCGGTCGTGGCGCCGGGCTTGATCGCCGCGATGCCGCGCATCATCGCCTCGTACGTCACGTCGACGAGACGGCGGGCC
Organism: Alphaproteobacteria bacterium; assembly: GCA_016792785.1. Classification (GTDB taxonomy): domain Bacteria; phylum Pseudomonadota; class Alphaproteobacteria; order Micropepsales; family Micropepsaceae; genus SZUA-430. Next base: position 4,869 of record JAEUML010000381.1, on the reverse strand, counting down.
TTCAGCGCCGGGTCGCCGACCAGATACATGCGGCTCGTGTCGCCGTGCCAGCCATCGACGATCGCGGTGACGTCGATGTTGAGAATGTCGCCGTCCTTAAGCTCGCGATCGCCCGGGATGCCGTGGCAGACGACCTCGTTGATCGAGGTGCAGCTCGAATGGCGATAGCCGCGGTAGAACACCGTGGCGGGCAGGGCGCCCTGCGCGCCCACGAAATCGTAGACGAGGTTGTCGATTGCCTTCGTCGTGACGCCGGGGACGACTTTCGCGGCCAGCATGTCCAGGCATTCGGCGGCGACGCGGCCGGCCCTGCGCATGCCGGCAAAGGCCTCAGGTCCGTGCAGTTTGACCGCGCCGGAGCTGCGGGTCGCGGTCGTTTCTTGGGCGGGAACATAGCTCATGCGTGGGATGCGGCTCTTGCGTGGACTTTGATCTAAGGCGCCATGATATAGGAGGTTAGAGCACGTTGGCTAATGCGAGTTGAAGGTCCGGAAACGATGGGCGCTGAGGATTTGGCGCGGGTGCGCGGGGCGGCCATTTTGGTCATCGGGGACGAGATCCTGTCCGGCCGGACACAGGACACGAACACCGGCTATATCGCGCGCTGGCTGGCGCAGATCGGCATACCGGTGCGCGAGGCGCGGGTGGTGCCCGATATCGAGGCCGAGATCGTGGCGGCGGTCCGAGCGCTCAGCGCGCGCTACGACTATGTGTTCTCGACCGGCGGGATCGGGCCGACGCACGACGACATCACCGCCGACAGCATGGCAGCAGCGTTCCGCACCGGGATCGACTATCACCCTGCGGTGTTTGCGGCCTTGGCGGCGCGTTATGCCGCGATGAATATCGGGCCGTTCAACGAGGCCCGCCAGCGCATGGCGCGCATTCCGTTTGGTGCGAGCCTGATCGCCAATTCCTTGTCGGCGGCGCCGGGGTTTCAGATCGGCAACGTCTTCGTGATGGCCGGCATCCCCGCCGTGATGCAGGCGATGTTGGAGGATGTGCGCGGGCGGCTTGCCGCAGGACGTGCGCTGTCGGCGGTGACGGTGAGCGCACATCTCGGCGAAGGGACGATCGCGGCGGGCTTGGCCGCGCTGCAGAAGACCTATCCGGACATGCCGCTGGGCAGCTATCCGTTCTCGCGGGAGGGCAAGTTCGGCACGAGCCTCGTTGCCCGGGGGAGCGACGCCGCGCGGCTTGCGGAGGTTCGCGAAGCCTTGGTGCAGTTGGTAAAGGCGGCAGGGGCCGAGCCGATGCCCGAGTGAGGCCGCGCGCTTTTTTCTTGCCCGCCGCGCGGCGGCAGATCACGGTGCCGACTCGCGGGCCCTCTTGGCGGAACTGGTAGACGCAACGGACTTAAAATCCGTCGTTCGATGAGGACGTGCCGGTTCGAGTCCGGCAGAGGGCACCACTTTCCGAATACAGATAACGGAAAACGGGGATCAGAGTGTCGGACTCTGATCCCCGTTTTCAATATTCAGTTCCCGGTTCAGGCAACTTTGGAGCGGCGGCCGCGGGCGACGGGAACGCGGCCCAAGCCGATCTTCTTCGCAAACGCCGAACGCAGACGCGCGTAGGCGGGCGCCACCATGGGATAGTCGTGCGGAAGGTCCCACTTCTTGCGGTACTCCTCCGGCGAGATGTTGTAATGCGTGCGCAGATAGCGCTTGAGCATCGTGAGTTTCTTTCCGTCTTCAAGACAAACGATGTAATCGTCGGAGACGGACTTCTTCACGGGGACGGCGGGCTTGCGTTCGCTTTCGGCAGCGGCGGCGGCGCCTTGGCCGGCGGCCTGCGCAAGCGCGCCGTGGAACATCTTGATCAGTCCCGGAACATCCTGCATCGGGACCTGATTGCGGCCGACATAAGAGGAGACGAGCGTAACGGTGAGATCGACCAGATGATCGCCGGTCATCGTTGTGGTTGGCCGTTCGTCTTGCGTTTCCGATTTTGCTCTGCGTGCCATTCGATTCAGTACTCCTGTTTGTTGCCGGGAAATGTAGTGGCTGTGCGAAAAGTTACTAATATAGATCAATGGGGCGCGTCCACTGGCGTTCGCAACTATCGTTTATGTCGTAGTTGCGGTGACACCATTGGAACGCACGCGCGAATACATGCCACTGTCACGCGAATAGTCCTGCCAGATTCGGCAGTTGTACCAACGCTGCCGCCACAAGCCCAAATCAACCTAACACGAAGCTGCGTGTTTTTTCGTGTGTATTTATGTGTATTTGATGTTCGACCGCAAGTGCTCTTGCAAGAACTTGTAGTGGTGCAGGCGGTCTTTCATGGGTCTACAGCGTCACAAATGCGCGAGCGCGCTGCGCCGGCGTTGTGACGCCTGTCAAGTGCTAGCCGTGGCGGTGGGAGCGGGTCATAGTGAACGCGCGTTCGGGTTGGGGAAAACCTCCTCCGTTCGGTCGCCCCCGGAGGAGACCTGCCGCCTATGACATCGCCGCCCCCCAAGTCCGATCGCGTCCCAGCCACGTGGTTGTTCGCTTACTCGCTGCCGGGGCTTCCGATTGCGGCTATGGGGCTCCCGCTCGCGGTGCATTTGCCGAACTTTTATGCAGTGGACGTTGGGCTCGGATATTTCGTTGCCGGCGCCATTTTCTTTGCTGCCCGGTTCTTGGACGTGTTCCTGGATCCGATCATGGGAGTTGTTTCCGACCGCACGCAGAGCCGCTGGGGGCGGCGGCGCGTGTGGATGGTCGCCTCGGTCCCGATCATGTCGATTGCCGCGTGGCTTGTCTTCATGCCGTCGCCGGGCGTGACGTCGCCGTTCGTCGTTGCGACGTTCGTTCTGCTCTTCATCGGTTGGACAATGCTGACGATCACGCATTTGGCGTGGGGTGGCGAGTTGACCGGCGACTACCACGAGCGATCGCGCGTGACGGCCTCGCGCGAGGCTGCCTACATCATCGGGATGATCACGGTGCTGTTGCTGCCCGCGCTCATTCAAGAGCAGGGCGGCGACAAGTTCGCGCAGATCGCCTCGATGGGTTGGTTTGTGATCGTGACGTTGCCGATCGGGGTCGGGGTCGCTGTCCTTGTGATCAAAGAGCAGCAGTTGCCGCCCGTGCCGCATCTGCCACTGAGGCCCGCTCTCAAGGCGATCTGGAACAACGGGCCTCTGCGCTATGTGCTCGTATGCGATCTGATCTCAGGGATTTCAGGCGGCATCGTGGCGACGCTGTTCATTCCCATGGTCAGTTTCGGGCTCGAATTGCCGCGCGAGGCGAACTGGCTCCTGCTGCTTTACTTCCTCATGGGCGTCATCGCCATTCCGCCGATGGTGTGGTTGGCGCGTAAGCTCGGCAAGCATCAGACCTTGGTCCTGCATTGCCTGATCAACGCGGTGTTGATCCCCTGCATCTTGCTGCTGCCGAAGGGTGAGTTGTGGCCGTCGCTCACGCTCTGGCTCTTGTTCGGGCTAAACATGTCGGTCGGGCCGTTTCTGTTTCGCGCGATCATGGCCGATGTCGCCGATCACGATCACGTCGAGACGGGGCAGCCGCGCGCAGGCGTTTATTTCGCGCTGCTCGCGCTCACGAACAAGCTCGGCTATTCGTGCGCGATCATCGCGTCATTGTGGACGCTTGCCTATATCGGCTTCGACGGCAAAGGCGGCAACGCGCCTGATACCGTGTTCAGCATGATGCTGCTTTACGTCGTGCCGCCGACACTGATCTCGATCGTCATCGCGGCCGTGATGTGGCGCTTCCCGCTGGACGAGGCGCGCCAGCGCGAACTTCGGCGCATCCTCGAAGAGCGCAGCGCCGCCGGTACGGCAATCGGTGCGCGCGTGGGGCATACGCTCGAGACGGAAGAAGATTTGCCGGCCGACGCGAACGCGCCGGCCGCAAAGCCTGCGGAGTAGGCTCTAGTCGAGAACGTCGACGCCGTAAGCGGACCAGCGCGTGACCATGGGCAGGTCCAACGTCGCGCCGTGGCGGTCGATATATTTCTGACCCTCGATGCCGAAGGCAAAGTTCAGACCCAGCTTAAGCGTGTGTTCGGTCACCGAGCGGGCTTCGCTGTCGTTGTTGTAGTGATTGCCTTGGTAAGCCAAAAAGAAGGCCGCATCCATGCTCGGCAACGTGCGCTCGTAGCGTGCGCCCCATCCCAGGACGTCCATGTCGTCGGTCGGCCCGGTATCTGCTTCACCCGAGGCATAAGATAGTTCGCCTTCGAGCTTCACGTTGCCATCGACGAAGAAGCGCGCAACACCACGGCCGAACCACGCGTCGCGGAACGCGTCTGGCGTTCCGGTGTCGACTTCGTCGGCATCCGCGTAGCCGACCTGACCATAGAACGTCCAATCGGTGAGATAGTATTGACCCTCTACGCCTACGAGGTAAGCGGTCGTTGTTTCGTCGGAGGCATTGAAGCCGTTGCCGACGCCGATGAACGCGCCGAGCAGCCATTCTTCAGGGTTGCGCCACGACAGATGCGTGCCGCCAAGAAAGGAGCCGGTATAGTTTTCAGAAGTATCGTCGACAAATGCGGATTCACCTTGAAGATCAACTTGGAAACTGAGGTCGCCACCCGCCGGTATGTTCACGCGAAAGGCGCCGCCGAGGCCCGGATAGCTGTCATCGATCGTACCGGCGTTGTCCTGATTGAGAAAGGAATAGCCGATCCAGGCTTCACCGACGCCCGATGTCTGAGCGTCGGAGCCGCCGGGTTTGCCGGCTGCGTAGGCGAGCGTGGGAAGGGCGAGGGCGGCGGCGCCGGCGAGGGCGAGCGCCTTCAATGGGGACTTCATCATGGGTCGCGATCCTCTGACTGATTTGGGCGCAAGGTGGTGGTTGAAGGGGCGGGGGACTTCGTCGTTTTTTGTTGTGCGCCAGGATCATTCGAAAAAAA
>JAEUML010000245.1 GCA_016792785.1 Alphaproteobacteria bacterium | reverse complement strand
TCTTCGATCTGGCCCTTGAAGCCGGCCACTGCACGATACGACGACGACTTGAAGTCGTCCTGACGGCCGAGGTTGGTTTCGACGAACCGGCGCCCGATGGTAACCGTCGCCGTACCCGTCGTCCCAAGCGGCGTCGACAATTGATCGCCGCAAAGTGCGTTGAACGGTGTCGCTTGCGTGCTGCCTACGGAAGCCGAACCGTTGCCCGCGAGCAGCGGGTTGTTACAATTGACAAGGTGGCTGCCGCCCACTGGACCCGAACCGGCGAAGAAGCCGGACGCCGCGATCTGCGCTGCCGTGCTGTCGTCCATGAACGACAACTCAGAGTAGAATTCCAGATCGTCGGCAAGTTCGTAACGCGCCGTCGCGCCAAGCAGATAGCGCTCGTCGTTGCGTTGCAGGTAGTTCGTCGGGTTGAAGTTGAACGTATCAACCGCGCCCGAGAAGATGCGCATCGTTCCCGGCACGCCCGCGTTCGCCGTGAAGCGGATCGGCGTAGCGTCGCCGACAACAGTGAAGCGGCCCGTCGGACCGTTCGACGAACCTAAGCAGTTGAAGCCGCCGACGTTGTTCGTAGCGAGGGCGCAGTTCGCGAAATCGCGCTCCGACTGCAGCACCGGCTGCGCGTGGCGGTACTGAAGATACGCCGTCACGTTTCCTTTGCCGTCAGCGGACGACGCGCCCATCACGCCCCAGAGCGTCGTGATTCGGCCGTCATCAACATGCTTGTCGGCCCGGCCAAAGTTTGCCGCTTGCTGCCGCGAGCGCAGATACGCGTCGTCGTTCTCATGGTCGTACATGGACACTAGGCCGCCGAACTCAACGCCCTCGATGTCCTTGCGGTAGATGAAGTTCACAACGCCGGCCACAGCGTCGGCGCCGTACACGGCCGATGCGCCGCCGGTCAGGATTTCGACCCGCTCGATCATCGCCAGGGGGATGTTGTTCAAGTCGGCGAAGGGCGCGGCGATGTTCGCAGGCGTCATGCGGCGACCGTTGATCAGAACCAACGTGCGCTGCGGACCCAACTGCCGAAGGTCGACAGTCGCGGTACCGGACGAGCCGTTCGAGACTTCCGCGCCTTGGTTCGCAAACACTTGCGGCATGTCGTTGAGCAGCGTTTCAGCGCTCGACGTACCGGTCAGCTTTGCTTCCTTGTTGTCGATCGTTGTGACCGGCGAAACCGAGGTCAGGCCCTTTTGCGGAATGCGGGTACCGGTGACCGTTACCTTCTCAACCGCTTTATCCTGCGCAAACGCCGGCGTGTATCCGCCAGCCACTGCAATTGCTGCGCCCGCCATTAAGGCGGATTTGAACGTCCTATTCGTCAACCCGTTCAGCACTTTTAAGCCCCCTCTACCAACGCCCGTCTGACCAATCCCCAAGAACTCTTGTTTTTCCGGCCGCATCACCCGGGCGGTGCAAATGCGGCCGAGGGAGGGGAATACGGACCGCTCCGTCACCCCTCTAACGCTCGCGTGCAGCTTAAGAGTCGGCTCAACCTCTCATCAACGAGATTCACAGGTTTCAAGACTCATTTGGCACAACCTGTGGCTCATGCGCATCATCAGAAAGTTCGCAGAACACGTTGATTTTGAACAAGAATGCGAAATTGGCACGAAACGGTTGGAAATCTGCGGTTTTTATGGTTTTCCGCGGGCCGGTTCTGCCCTAGATTCACACAAGCGGGCGGCGCCGTTCGTTGCCCGCGGAAGGAGAAGCAATGCGTCCTTACTCACTCGCGCTGAGCGCCGCTGGAGCGCTCGCACTTGCGGCTGGGGCAATGCTTGCGGGCGGTCCGGCGGCCGAAGCCGCGCCCGGCAAATGCCTGAAATTCCGCGACATGACGAACATGACGAAGGTGGACGACCGCACGCTGATCGCCCACACCCGCTCGTCGGCCAAGTACAAGGTTACGCTGCGGCACGCCTGCCGCGAATTTGGCCGGCCGGGCAATTTCTACACCGTGCGTCTCTACAGCGACGCGGAGTGCTTCGACCGCGACGACGTGCTGGTGTTCCGCTATGGCGGCGCCTGCTTCATCGAAAGCGTGACGCCCGCGCCGGCGACCTAAACAAGAAGAAGGCGGCAGGAACGATCCCGCCGCCTTCAAACATTCTCACAAGGGCAGTGGACTCTACGAGTTCCACCATTTGCTCCACGCTTCGGGATCGAACCACGAAGCGAGCCAAGACCAGAAGCCACCCTCCGACGCTTGTGTCCCCTGATCACCGCCTGACGCCGTACCGCCAGGCCCCGGCTTGTCGCCGATGTCGAGCCAGCGCGTACGATTCACGCCGCGCGGCGTGTGCTCCCAGTTCAACACGTAAGGTTTCACGAGCGGCCGGATGAACTGATAGAACGTCGGCGCGACCGCGACGTCGTTGAGCAGAAGCCCCGCCGCTTGGCCGAGCAACTTGCCGCGCGCAACCGCATCCTTCTCGTTGTCCGAGCGATGCATCAGGTCGTCATAAGCCGGGTTCTTGTAGCCCGGATAGTTCAACCCCTCGTTTTCGCTCTGGAACAGGAACAACACGCTCTGCGCGTCGTTGTAGTCGAACACCCAACCCGCATCGCCGACCTGGAAATCCGCAGACTTCATCAGGTCATAGTGGATCGCGAAATCCTTCGCGTTGAGTTCTACCTCCACACCGATCTGCTTCCACATCGCCTGCATCGCGATCGCATAGCGCTTGGTATCGGGCCGGTTGATGTAGTTGTATTCGAACTTCAAGGGTTTCGCGGCGTCAAAGCCCGCCTCCGCCAGCAGCTTGCGGGCCTCGGCGCGCCGTTCGTCCATCGACTTGCCGGTCCACGGAACCTGGGCCGACAGATCGACATTCGCCATGCCCGGCGGCAAAACCGACAACGCCTCCACCCCGTGGACGTTGAAGTAGACCTCGCGCTGGATCGCCCCGCGGTCGACGCCCATGGCAAGCGCGAGCCGCACCCGCCGGTCGTCGAACGGTTTGATGCGCGTGTTGAACACCGTGTAGAGCACGCGAAGCCCCGTGTACTTGCGCGTCTCGTTCGGGATATTGGCCAAAAGCCAGCGGTGCTCGGTCAACGGCCAACGGTCGAGCGTGTCGAGTTCGCCGGCGCGGTAGCGCTTCAGCGACGCCCCTTCATCGGTCGACGGAAAGAACGAGACCTCGTCGATTTTGACGTTTGCCGCGTCATAGAAGTGCGGGTTCTTGACCAAGCGAACGCGGTCATGCGGCCGCCGTTCGGCCAGCATGTAAGGCCCGTTCGACACCATCACCCCTGCCTTCGTCCAATCCATGCCGGCCTTTTCGACCACGTGCTTGGGCAGTGCGAACGTCGTGTAGTGGGTCATCATCTCCGGTAGATACGGTGCCGGATGTTCGAGCTCGATCACGAACGTCTTGGGGTCGGGCGCGCTGACGCCGAGTTGCGTCAGGGGCAGCGCCCCCTTGTTCACCTTCTCCGCGTTCTTGATCGGATAAAGGATGTTCGCGTACTCAGACGCGATCACCGGGCTGAGAATCCGACGATACGAAAACACGAAGTCTTCGGCCGTCACCGGCTTGCCGTCCGACCATTTGTGGTCGCGTATCGTGAACGTCCATTTGAGACCGTCGGCCGACGTCTCGACCTTCTCTGCAGCGCCCAAGATGGGTTTGCCGGCCACATCTTCGGTGTAGAGTCCGACGAAAAGGTCGCCCAGGATCTGGTTCTCCGGGTCGCCGGAAGCCTGATGCGGGTCGAGCCCCTTGGGTTCGGCGCCATTGCCGCGGTTCAGCACTTTGGCCGCCGACGCGGGCCAAGCAACCGCAAGCACGATCACGAGTGCCACGAACAGTCTGACGAGCGATCTCGCTCCGAAATTCCTCATTGTTCCATCTCCCCGAAGTCATGACCCAGGCCCACAGGCGCAGGTCTCACGAGTTCCACCATTTTTGCCAAGCCTCCCAGCTGAACCACGAGGCCAGCCAGGTCCAAAACCCGCCCTCCGACGCGGGCGCTCCCGCGGTCGTGTCCTTCGCCACTTCGCCTGGACCCGGCCGATTGCCGATGTCCAGCCAACGTGTGCGGTTGGTTTGCCGCGGATTGTCGATCCAGTTCTTCACGTAGCTTTTCACCAGCGGCCGGTGAAATTGAAAGAACTGCGGCGCGGCCGGCAGGTCCTTGAGCAGCACGGCCGTCGCTTGTCCGAGCAGCTGACCGCGCACGCCGATGTCCTTTTCCGCGTCCGCTTGGGCCAGCAACCCATCGAACACAGCACTCTTGTAAGCCGACGAGTTCAGCTCGATCGTCGAACTCTCCCACAGGAACAGCGCGTTGCGCGCATCGTTGTAGTCGAACACCCAGGCATCCTGCGCCGCGTCGAACGACTTCGTCTCGAGCAGGCGGTAATGAACCTTCGGTTCGGTCGGCGACAACTGGGCCTCAACGCCGATGTCTTTCCACATCGCCTGCATGGCGACCGCAGCCCGTTTGTTGTCGGGGGTCGAGATGTAGCTGTAGGTGAATTTCAGCGGCTTGGCCGGGCTAAAACCCGCCTCAGCCAGCAGCTTGCGCGCCTCGGCCTGACGCACCTCCATCGGCATGCCGGCCCAATCGACTTTCGCCGAAAGATCGACATTCGCTGTGCCCGGCGGCAGCAGCGTTAAAGCCTCCTGCCCATATGCACCGAAAAACACGTCGTTCAGGATCGCCTGCCGGTCGATCGCCATGCCGAGCGCCCGCCGCACGCGCACATCGTCGAACGGTTTGCGCGTCATGTTGAACGACGTGTAGGTCATCGACAGAACGGTCGACGTCCGCGCCTCGTTCGGGATGTTGTCCTTGAGCCACTTATGCTCGGTGAGAGGCCAACGCTCGTTCGTGTCGAGTTCGCCCGCGCGGTACCTCTTCAACGCTGCCAGATCGTCTTCGATCGGGTAGAAATAGACCTCGTCGATCTTCACATTCGCCGCATCATAGAACTTCGGGTTCTTGACCAGCTTAACGTGATCGTGCGGCCGCCATTCGGAAAGCACATAAGGCCCGTTCGCGAGCATCGTGCCGGGCTTTGTCCAATCGTTGCCGACTTTATCCACCAAGGCGCGCGGCAGCGGGGTGGCGGTGTGGTGCGTCAGCAGTTGCGGCAGGTAGGGCGCCGGGTGATCGAGCTCGATGATGAGTGTCGAGGCGTCGACCGCCCGCACGCCCAGCTTCGAAATCGGCAACTCGCCCTTGTTGACCTTTTGTGCGTTCTTAATGGCGTAAAGCACATTCGCGTATTGTGCCGCCGTTTTCGGATCGAGAATGCGGCGGAAGGCGAACACGAAGTCCTCGCCCGTCACCGGCGTCCCGTTTGACCATGTGTGCGCGCGAAGCTTAAACGTCCACGTCAGACCGTCTTCGGATGTCGTCGCACTTTCGGCCGCGCCAAAGATCGGCTGTCCGTTCGCGTCTTCCGTATAAAGGCCGATCAGCATGTCGCCGATGATGTGCGACTCCCACATGCCGGTGGTGCGATGCGGATCGAGGCTGTAGGGCTCGGACGCGTTGCCCCGGTGAAGCACCTTCGACGCGTGGGCCGCGGAAACGGCGAACGCGAAGGCGAACGCCAGCAGGACAAGCCGCAGAACGGGCAGGGCTCGATATTTGGAAGGCGTCATGGGGTGGGGCGCTCCGCGTTGCATTAGCCAAGCGGCGCGCCGACCCTTGAGAATCAGCGCGCCGCCGGCAAGGTTACGCAGTCACGGCCGACTTACGAATTCCACCAGCGGTCCCACGCGGCCGGGTCGAACCACGACGCGAGCCACGACCAGAACCCGCCTTCGGACGCCTGCGCGCCGGTGCCGGGCCCGCTGGCGACGCCGCCGGGGCCTGGTTTGTCGCCGATGTCCATCCAGCGCGTGCGGAACACGTCGCGCGGGTTTTCCACAAAGTTCAGCACATAGGGTTTGATCAATGTGCGCTGATAGGGATGGAACACAGGCGCGGCCGGCAGGTCGCGCATCAAAAGAGCATGCGCCTGGCCTAGATACTGCCCGCGTTTAACGCCGTCCGGCTCGTTGTTCGCGCGGACCATCAGCGCGTCGAACTCCGGGTTGTTGTAGCCCGGATAGTTCTGCTGAACCGTCGTGCTTTGGAACAGATAGAGGATGTTCTTGGCGTCGGCATAGTCGAACACCCACGCCGCGTTCGCCGCCTCGTAGTTCTTGGTTTTGAGGTTGTCGTAGTGGATCTTGGGTTCGCCCGGCACCAATTCCATCTCGGCGCCGATCTGCTTCATCATCGCCTGGATCGCCACGGCCGACCGTTTGAAGTCCGGGCTCGTAATGAAGTTGTAGGTAAATTTGAGCGGCTTGCCCGGCCCGTAGCCCGCCTCGGCGAGCAGGCGCTTGGCGTCGGCACGCCGCTCATCCATCGATTTGCCCTTGTAGGGCACCTCAGCCGACCGATCGACCCCGCCGAGCCCCGGCGGCAGGAACGACGTCGCCTCTTTGCCGTAGGAGTTGAAGAAGATGTCGCGCTCCAGCACCTGACGGTCGATCGCCTCGGCGACCGCGCGGCGGACGCGCGCGTCGTTGAACGGCGGCTTCGTCATGTTGAACGTCGTGTACGACACGCTGAGCTGCGTGAAGCTGCGCGCCTCGTTCGGAATGTTCGACTTCAGCCACTTATGCTCGGTCAACGGCCAGCGCTCGGTCAGATCGACCTCGCCGTTGCGATAGCGCTTCAACGCTGCCAGATCGTCTTCGAGTGGATAGAACGTGACCTTGTCGATTTTCACGTTCGCCGCGTCATAGAACTTCGCGTTCTTGACCAGCGTGATGTGGTCGTGCGGCCGCCAGGACTGCAGCACATAGGCGCCGTTCGACACCATGTTGCCGGGCTTCACCCAATCGCTCTGATACTTCTCGACGACGTGTTGCGGCAGGGGGAACGACGTGTAATGCGTCAGAAGCTGCGGCAGATAGGGCGCCGGATACTCAAGGTCGATGATCAGCGTCTGCGCGTTGGGCGCACTGACGCCGAGTTGCGTGACCGGCAGTTCGCCCTTGTTGACCTTCGTCGCGTTCTTGATCGGATAGAGAAGTTCGGCGTACTCGGCGGCGAACTTCGGATCAAGAATTCGACGAAGGGCGAATACGAAGTCGTTCGACGACACCGGCTTGCCGTCCGACCACGTGTGCGGCCGAATCGTAAACGTCCAGCGCATACCGTCAGCTGACGGTTCGGCCTTCTCCGCCGCGCCCAGGATCGGCGAAGCATCCGCGGCCTCGGTGTAAAGGCCGAGCAGCATGTCGCCGATGATATGGTTCTCCCACGTGCCGGTGGCACGATGCGGGTCGAGGCTCTTCGGCTCGCCCGCGTTGCCGCGGATCAGTTCCTTTTCGGCCAAGGCCGGGCTCGCGGCGGCCATCGCCGTCATCGCGGCCACGAGGCCTATGCCGAGCCAGCTCTTGCGCACGCGAATCCGCGCGCCGGCGAAGCTGTTCATGTTTTCAATCTCCCTAGGTAGTCGACCCCCATGGCTGAAAGCCTGGGTTCGTCGTTGTGAATGATGGCTGAACGGTCCCGGACGACTGTGAGTGCGGTCGATCCTTCTGGCTTTCCCTTTGGAAAAATTGCTGTTGGGCCGTGTGGCGAAAGTCATATAGCGTAGCATACGCTTGCGGCGAGGTGGGGCGAGGTCGCGTGCCCGCCCCGCGGCCCAGTCACGTTATTGCGAGTGGAACATGCGATTCTTTTGTCTTCTTGCGGCCGGCGTTCTGGCCGCCGCTCCTGCACAAGCCCAATCTGCACGTGACGTGCTGTCCGAGGTCGCGAAGTGCGCCGACATCGCCGCCGCGAAGGAGCGGCTGGAGTGCTACGACGCCGTCGCCGGGAAGGCGAAAACGGTCATGACCGCTCCCGCCGAAGCTGTGCCCGTCCGCCAGGCCGCCGCTCAGCCCGCAAAGGAAGAGGACGAAGGCGGTGTGCTCGAATGGTTCGGTCTGTCCCGTCCGGTGACGAAGGAAGACGACTTCGGCAAGCCGCCGGTGCCGACCGGTCCCAAAGAGATCAAGGAAATTACTTCCGGCGTCCTGGAACTCGCGAAGAACCCCTATGGCCGCTCGATCTTCATTCTCGACAACGGCCAAGTGTGGAAGCAGATCGACGGCGACCTGACCGAGGTCCGCGATCCCTCGCGGAACGAAAAGCTCAAAGTCTCGATCGAATCCGGGATGTTCGGCAGCTACTCGCTGACCATCGAAGGCCGCACCGGCATCGTGAAGGTGCGCCGCGTCAAATAGAAACGACGGCAGAGGAGTGAGAAACGAGAGAGAGGCTCTCTTGCCTCACTTCTCACCCCTCACTTTTCAACTCGGGAAGTGACAAGCCACAACGTGGTCGGCCGCGCCGGCGCGCGCTTCGAGCGCAGGCACTTCGCGCGCGCACTTCGCCTGCGCGATCGGACAGCGCGTGCGGAACACACAGCCTGACGGCGGATTCAGAGGCGAGGGCAGGTCGCCTTCGATCAGAAGACGCTTCTTGCCGCGTTCGACCGCTGGGTCGGGAATAGGCGCCGCCGACAGCAGCGCCTGCGTGTAGGGGTGCCGCGGCCGCGACAACAGAATGTCGGCCTTCGCCAGCTCCATCACCTTGCCGAGATAGAGCACCAGAACGCGGTGGCTCACATGGCGCACGACCGCAAGATCGTGGCTGATGAAGATGAGCGCGACGCCCATCTCCTTCTGAAGATCGGCAAGGAGGTTGATAATCTGCGCGCGGATCGACACGTCGAGCGAGGACACCGGCTCGTCCGCCACGATCAGCTTCGGTTTCAAGATCATCGCCCGCGCGATGCCGATGCGCTGGTTCTGCCCACCCGAAAACTCGTGCGGATATCGGTTGATCATCTGCGGCAGGAGGCCCACCTTGGCCATGATCTCCTGCACGCGTTTCTTTCGCTCGGCCGCCGACAGGCCGGGTTCGAACGTGTCGAGCGGCTCGGCGATGATGTCGCCGGCCGTCATGCGCGGGTTCAGGCTCGCGAGCGGATCCTGGAACACGATCTGCATCTCGCGGCGATAGGGCTTCATCTGCCCGCGGGAATGGCCCGCGATATTCTTGCCGAGCCACGCCACGCGCCCTGCCGTTGGCTTGATCAGCTGCAAGACCGCCCGCCCGATCGTCGACTTTCCCGAACCGGACTCGCCCACGATGCCCAGTGTCTCGCTCGGGAACACGTCGAACGACACGCCGTCCACCGCCTTCAGCGAACGCGACGTGCCGAGCAATCCGCCGCGCACCGGGAAGTGAACTTTGAGGTCCTTGACCGAAAGGATCGGTTCCGCGCTCACCGCAACACCTCACCCTTCGCATCGAAACCCTTGAGGTGACATGACTTCCCGCGGCCCTCCGCAAACGCAAGCAGCTTCGGCCTCTCTGCGATACAGCGGTCGAACACGTAGTCGCAGCGTTCCTGGAACGTGCAGCCCTTCGGCAGGTGCTGCAGGTTCGGCGGCTGCCCGCGAATGGCGGTCAACCGTTCTTCGCCGGGCTTGTCGAGCCGCGGGATCGAACCCACAAGACCGCGCGTATAGGGGTGCTGCGGATCGTGGAAGATCTCGTCGACCGACGCCGTCTCGCAGAACTCGCCCGCGTACATCACCATGACGCGGTTGCAGAGCCCTGCCACGACGCCGAGGTCATGCGTAATCATCACGATCGACATGTTCCCTTGCGCGCGCAGTTCCTGCATCAGCTCGAGAATCTGCGCCTGCACGGTCACGTCGAGCGCCGTCGAAGGCTCATCGGCGATTAGAAGTTCGGGCTCGCAGATCAAGGCCATCGCGATCATCACGCGCTGGCGCATGCCGCCGGAGAATTCGTGCGGATACTGATCGAGCCGGCGCTTGGCGTCTGGAATCTTGACGCGGTCGAGCATGATCAGCGCCTTCGCCCGCGCGTCGCGCTCGCTCATGCCTTTGTGCAGCACCAAAACCTCGGTCAGCTGCCGGCTGATCTTCAGATGCGGCGTCAGCGACGTCATCGGATCCTGGAAGATCATCGTCATCTTCGAGCCGCGGATCGTGTTGAGCTTGTCGCGCTTCATGCCGACGAGTTCGTCGCCCTTGAACTTCGCGCTGCCGGTCGCCTTGCCGTTCGAGGCGAGCAACCCCATGACCGCCATGAACGTCTGGCTCTTGCCCGAGCCGGATTCGCCCACGATGCCGACGCATTCGCCTTTGAGGATGTCGAAGGATACGCCGTTGACCGCGCTGACCGGCCCCTCGGGCGTCGAGAAGCGCACGGTCATGTCTTTGACGGAGAGGACGGGCGTCATCGGCTCAGCGGTCCTTGGGATCGAGCGCGTCGCGCAACCCGTCGCCGATGAAGTTGAAACAGAACAGGGTGACGACCATGGATACCGCCGGGAAGATCAGCATCCACGGATAGGACTCCATCTGGTCCTTGCCGTCGGAGATCAGAACGCCCCAGGACGTGAACGGCTCCTGCACGCCGAGCCCCAAGAAGCTCAAGAAGCTCTCGACCAGGATGACGGCCGGCACGGTCAGCGTGACGTAGACGATCACGGGACCGAGCACGTTCGGCAGGATGTGCCGGCGGATGATCGACCAGTTCGAAACGCCCGCGGCCTCGGCGGCCTCTATGAATTCCTTGCGCCGGATCGAGAGCGTTTGCCCGCGCACGATGCGCGCCATGGTCAGCCATTCGACCGCCCCGATCGCGACGAACATCAATATGAAGTTTCGCCCGAACACGACGACCAGGATGATGACGAAAAAGATGAAGGGCAGGGCGTACATCACGTCGACGAAGCGCATCATGATGTTGTCGATGCGCCCGCCCAGGAACCCCGCCGTCGCGCCGTAGAGCACGCCGATCAGCAGCGCCACCATCGTCGCGACCAGACCGATCGACAGCGACACGCGCCCGCCCAGCATTACGCGGATGAAGAGGTCGCGCCCGTTCGCGTCCGTCCCGAACAAGTGACCCTTACCGACGGCGGTGGGGCAAAGCTCTTCCTGGCTGCCGAAGAGCGCGGTCATGCCCAGATAATCGGGCGGTGGACACGAGATCCGGTCGATATAGACCTGGTCGTATTGATGCGGCCACGGTGAGGGCAGGATCGTCGTGCGGCTGCCGCCCGATCTATCAAAATAGATGCCCGGCATGATGATCGACAGCCCCGCGATGATCGCCAGGATAATCATCGAGGTGACGGCGGCCTTGTTCGCGAACAGGCGGCGCCGCGCGTCTTGCCACAGCGACCGGCCTTTGATTTCGCCTTGCGGCGTCACGGCGACCTCGGCCATCAGTCGTACCTCACCTTCGGGTCGAGCACGCCGTAGAGCACGTCGGCGACGAGGTTCAGCAAAATGACCAGCGAGGCGTAGAGGATGACGACGCCCATCACGAGCGTGTAGTCGCGCTGCAGCGCGCCGTTGATGAAGTATTTGCCGATGCCCGGCAGTTGAAAGATCTGCTCGACGACCAGCGAACCTGTGACGATGCCGGCGGTCGCCGGCCCCAGATAACTGACGAGCGGCAACAGAGCCGCGCGCATCGCATGCCGCCCGATGACGAGCCGCTCGGGCAGGCCCTTGGCGCGCGCCGTGCGCACATAGTTGGAGCGCAACACCTCGATCATGCCGCCGCGCGTCAACCGCGCGATAACCGCGATCTGCAACAGCGATAGGCTGACGACCGGCAAAATCATGTTGCGCAGCGCGCCGTCGCCCCAGCCGCCGACCGGCAGCCAGCCGAGATAAACGCCTAAGATCAGCGTCAGGATCGGCGCCATCACGAAACTCGGCACCGTCACGCCGATCATCGCGATCGTCATCACCGAGTAATCGGCGGCGCTGTTCTGGCGCAGCGCCGAAAACGTGCCCAGCAACATGCCGATGACCGTCGCGAGCAGGATCGCCGAAACACCCAAGATCGCGCTAACCGGTGCACCGTCCGCGATGAGTTCGGCGACGGTAAAGTCCTTGTATTTGTACGAGGGTCCAAAGTCCCCCGACATCAGCTTGCCGACGTACCCACCGAGACAACGCGCCTCGCGGTCGCCCTCGCCCAGGTACTTGCCTTCGACGTAGCGCAAGCCCTTCGCGGCGAGGTCGGCCTCGCTGGGTGTCCCCGAAAGCCGGGCCTGGCACACGAACAGGTTCATGTCGAAGAACTGCTGCCACACCGGCTTATCGAGGTCGTAAGCCGCCAGGATGTTCTTTTCGATTTCGGGCGGCAGGCGGCGTTCTTGGTCGAACGGTCCACCGGGCGCGAGCCGCATCATGAAGAACGCCATGGCGATGATGACCAACAGGGTCGGGATCGCCCCGATCAGCCGCCGTACGATGAAGCGCAACATACTGGCCGCCGAATCCCCTTCGAGGTAACGCAAGGCAGCGTACCAAGGAACGGGCGCACGCGAACCAGGCCCCCCTAGCCGACGCACCCGCAGATGATCGAAGCTAGCATCAACGCCGCCGGTTCAAAGTCAATGTGTCTATTCCGACAGTAACTACGATTTGATAAATAAGATCAACGCGTTGGCCGCTTGGTGGCTGGCCGGTTCGCGGCCAGTGCGCGCACCTTCGGGGCCGATGGATTCAAAGCCTCGAAGTGGCTGAAGGCCTTGCTCGCTTCTTGGACGGCCGACAAAGGAACAAAATCCGCGACTTGCGCGAGCTTGTTCCACATCGCCCGGATCGACGGGTGCTGGTGTGCTTCGTCTGCGGCCTTTGCCGAAATCCACTCGAAGATCTCGAGAAGTGTTCCGTCCGAGCGCGCGCGCAAGACGATACTGGGACGCGAGGTGATCAGGCGCGCTTCGTGCAGCCTGCGGCGGTGTTCGCGTATGAGTTTGCGCAGCGCTTGATCCTTGCCGGGTTTGGGCCGGTAGGCGGCGATGACCGTCTCGGTTCGTTCCCGCATGCGCGATGAGAGCCCCTTGTTCTTGCTCTTCGGGCGTGAAGCTAAGCACCCACTTGCACGCCCCACCAGAAGCCGCCTGTTGCAGCCGTTTGCTGCCGCCAAGCTAAGGTTGCGTCGAAGGTTCGCAATTCGCCTGCAAACGCGCATCTTCAAGCGGCTGCGGGTCGATCACTCGAAAGGCTTACCCCTGGTGCATCGGCGAATGCGCTTAAGCGCTCAAGGGATAATGCGATGGTGATAACCATAGGCGGTCGTAAATCCGAGCCGTTGATACAGGCGCAAGGCCGGTGCGTTTCGTTGCTCGACCTGCAGCCAGGCCCGATGCGCCCCAAGTTGCTGCCCATGGCCCATCAGTGCGTGGCTGATCTGACGCCCTAGCCCGTGCCGCCGCGCGGATGACGCAACGTAGATGCCGTGCAAACCTGCCCAACCGCGCTCGATCGCGACGACGCCGACGGCGGCCGGCAGCCCCTCGCGCAGGACAAGCGCCCAGCGCGCCTCAATCCCGACCGCCCCGTGTTGGCGCGCGAATACATCGGCTGCTTCGCCACCGAGCCCTCGCAAACCGATCGCCGCGTCGATCCACGCCCGCTGGGGCCGAGCGAACACCCGGACCCCATCCCCTGCGATCAGGGGGGCAAGCGGCGCGGTCTGGACAAACGTCGGCGCCGCGATGGCATAGCCCCGCGCGGCGAGCGCCTCGTCCAGCCCGTCATCGGCAAGCGGCGTCATGCGGAACACGGTCGGCCGCCCCCACCGCCGATAGGTCGACTCCGCGGAGGCGATCTTCTGATCAAGCCCCAGTCGTCCCGCCGTCAACGGATTGACGGAATTCACCCGCCGCGATTCCCCGCCCGATGACCTCAGCAACCAACCGTCGAAGTGCACGGTTGCAAGCGCGGGCCAGGCGTTGAAGTTCAATTCCTCGAGCAACGTGACGTCGCAGCGCGCGAAGTTCACGCGCCGAGTTCCCGTATCGTCACCGCACGCTTCTCTTTTGCCGACATCTCCGCGGCAAGCCCCATCAGCACGGCCCAGAATCCATCGTCCGCCGTCACCGCGACCGGCCCGCCGTTCAGCACGGCGTCGAGAAACGCGCGGTGCTGATAAAAGCTCGCGCCGTGATGTGTGCCTGCGCGAAGCGCCGTCTCGTCGACAGCGACATGCGTCGTCACCGGCCCCTTGGGCGAGCGGGGCGAGAACACGAGGTCGCCGTCCGGGATGAACACCTCGAGTTTGCCCGCGTCGCCGACCGCTGCGATCTCCTCCTGGTTCTTCGATCCTTCCGCGAACATGCAGAGATCGAGCATCGCGCGCACGCCGTTCTCGAAATCGACGATCGTGTAGGAATTGTCGATGATGTCGGGAACCTTGCCGCCGTAGCGCTCGTCAAGGTGGTTCACGTCCATCGCACCCGAGCAGTAGACGCGAACGGGTTTCGCCTTCACGATCAACCGCATCAGATCGAAGAAGTGGCAGCACTTCTCGACCATAGTCCCGCCCGTGTTCTTCGAGAACCGGTTCCAATCGCCGACCTTTTTCAGGAACGGAAACCGGTGTTCGCGGATGGCGAGCATTTGAAGCTTGCCGACCTTGCCCGCCGCAACCTCCTCGATGAAGCGCGCGGCCGGCGGCATGTAGCGGTACTCCATGCCCACCCAGAACACGCCCCTGTGCGAGCGCGCCAGCGCCTGCACCTCGCGCACGTCTTCAAGTGTCGTCGCGAGCGGCTTCTCGCACAGCACGTGCTTGCCCGACTTGATCACGTCGCGCAGAACCTCCGCGTGCGTAAAATTCGGCGAAGAGATCAGCACCGCATCGATCGAAGGATCGCCCAGCATCGCCTGCCGGTCGGGATAGACGGTCACGCGCTCTTTCAGCGCATCGCCCAGAAACATCTGCGCAAGTTGTACCGACTGCGGCACGGGGTCGGTGATCCCCGCAATCTCAACCTCCGGCATCAGCTTCAAATTGTTGATGTGCTCATAACCCATCATCCCCGTCCCGATGAGCCCGTAGCGAACCTTGCGAACCAATGTGATCTCCCGATGAGCGTGCATCTGCGGCGCCGCCGCCTCTCATACTTCTACCGCCCCCTCTGTGGGGCGGTCGATACGGCGAGCGAAGCGAAGCCGGATCGGGTGGGGGACCTCCTCTGAGGCGGCCCCCCACCCGATCCTTCTCGCCCTCACGGGCTCGAACGATCGACCGCCCCACAGAGGGGGCGGTAGAGTTCACACTCCAGACTCTTGTGCCCACGTTCCCGCTTGCGTCAAATGCCGCCCATGAAAATCACCGGCAACTCCCGCCGCCTCGGCCAAAGCGCGCTTGAAGTCGGCCCCATTGCCTATGGCCTCTGGCGCTTTGTCGGCAACGACGTGAAGGCCGCGCGCACGCGGATCGAGACCGCACTCGACGCGGGCATGACGCTGATCGACGTCGCCGCCGTATACGGTCTCGACTGGGGCGGCAACGCGTTTGGCGAATCCGAAACGCTGCTCGGCAAAGTGCTGGCCGACGCCCCCGAGTTCCGCCGCAAGATGGTGCTCGCAACAAAGTTCGGCATCATCCCGGGCGTCCCCTATGACTCCGGCGCCGCCGCCGTCACGCGCTCCTGCGAAGAGTCGCTCACACGCCTCCAAACGGACACGATCGACCTCTTCCAAGTCCACCGTCCGGACGTCCTCACGCATCCAAGCGAACTCGCCGAAGCGCTCACGCGCCTTAAGGCCCAAGGCAAGATCCGCGAGGTCGGCGTCTCCAACTACAATGCCCGCCAAACGCTGCTGCTTCAACAATTCCTGAGCTTTCCGCTCGCAACACTTCAGCCGGAGTTCTCCGCGCTCAATCTCGAGGCCGCCTTCGACGGCGTTCTCGACTTCGCGATCTCGCGCCACATGACGCCGCTCGCCTGGTCCCCGCTCGCGGGAGGCAAGCTTGCCGACGGCGTCTCGCCGGCGGAACCCGCAGCCCGCCGCGTCGCCTCGAAACTCGACGACCTCGCAAGACAACACGGCACGACCCGCGTCGCCGTCGCACTCGCCTTCGTCATGCGCCATCCGGCGGGCGCGATCCCGATCATGGGCACGCAAAGCACCGCGCGCATCGCCGCTGCGAACGACGCGCTCCGCGTCAACTTGAGCCGCGCCGATTGGTACGCTCTCGTCGTCGCCGCCAGAGGAGAGCCCCTCCCATGAAACCCTGCGAAGTCTCCTGGTTCTCCGCCCTCTGCGATGACGATTACGAGTATTTGGGTCAACCCGACCCGAAGCTGAAGTCGAGCTACGACCACTGCCGCAATATCGTGCACGCGGCGGAGCAGGGCGGCTTCGACAACATCCTGCTGCCGTCCGGCTACGCGCTCGGCATCGACACGATCGCCTTCGCCGCCGCCATCGCCCCGCAGTTGAAGCGCATGCGCCTGCTCGTCGCCGTGCGCTGCGGCGAGATGTGGCCACCCCAACTCGCGCGCCAACTTGCGACGCTTGATCAAATCCTCGGTGGCCGCTTGACCATCAACATCATCTCCAGCGAAATGCCGGGCGAAGTGCTCGCCTCCGCGCCGCGCTACGGCCGCACCGTCGAAATAATGAAGACGCTGAAGGCCGCGCTGAACGGCGAGCGCGTCAAGCTCGACGGCCAACACTACCGCTTCGATCTAGACCCGCCCGGCGCACGCACGGTCAGCGGCAAGTGCCCGCCGCTCTACTTCGGCGGCCTCTCCGAAGACGCGCGCGAAGCCGCCGCCGAGGCCGCCGACGTCTATCTCATGTGGCCCGACCGCATGGCCGAAGTGAAGGCGATCATCGCCGACATGACGGCCCGCGTCGCCAAGCGCAGCCGCAAGCTCAAATTCGGCTACCGCGTCCACGTCATCGTCCGCGAGACGGAGGCCGAAGCGCGCGCCGCCGCCCGCCGTCTTCTCTCGCGCCTCGACGCGGATGTCGGCGATGCCATCCGCAAACGCTCGCTCGACCACGCGAGCGTCGGCGTCCGCCGCCAAGCCGAAATCCGAGAAGCCGCCGATGACGAAGGCTTCACCGAAGAAAATCTCTGGACCGGCATCGGCCGCGCCCGCTCCGGCTGCGGCGCCGCCATCGTCGGCGACCCGGACCAAGTGCTCGCGAAGCTGAACGCCTACCGAGCCTTAGGCATCGAAGCCTTCATTCTCTCCGGCTACCCCCACGCCGCCGAATGCGACCTCTTCGCCAGACACGTCCTCCCCAAACTCGACCACGCACCGTTGCAGGTGTGAGCACCACCCTCAACACTTGGGCCTACCGCCCCCTCCGTGGGGCGGTCGAAATTTCGAGGCGAAGCTGAGAAATTTCGGGTGGGGGGCATCGCCTCAGAACGGGCCCCCCACCCGAACCTTCTCCGCCCTCCGGGCGTCGAACGTTCGACCGCCCCACAGAGGGGGCGGTAGTTGCAAGACCGAAGGACCGTCGGCCTATGACCCTCCCCCTCGAAGGCGTTCGCATCATCGACCTCTCCGCCGTCATCTCCGGCCCGATGGCGACGCAGATCCTGGCCGACCAAGGCGCCGACGTGATCAAGGTCGAAGGTCCGGGTCCAGGCGACATCGTGCGCTATCTGGGACCCACGAAGAACGGCGTGAACGCGATGTTCACGGCGGTGAATCGCAACAAGCGCGGCATCGTCGTGAACCTGAAGTCGCCCGACGGCCGCCAAATCCTACTCGACCTCGTCAAGACCGCCGATGTCTTCGTCGAGAACTTCCGCCCCGGCGCCACCGAAAAATTGGGCCTAGGTTACGCGGCGTTGAAGGCGCTGAACCCCGGCCTCGTCTACGTCTCGATGTCCGGCTTCGGGGACACGGGTCCGTACGCGAAGCGCCGCGTCTACGACCCCGTCATCCAAGCGACGTCCGGCTTCTCGTACACGCAAGCGAACGCCGCGACCGGCGCGCCGCAGCTGATCCAAACGCTCGCTTGCGACAAAACGATGGCGATCACCGCGGCGCAGGCGATCACCGCCGCGCTGTACGCCAAGGCGCGCGGGCGGGGAGGGCGCCTCGTCGAGATCAACATGCTGGACAGCGCGATCGCGTTCCTCTGGCCCGACGCTTACTACAACCTCGTCTTCGAAGAAGGCGCGAACCGCGCGCCGGATTTCGCGAGCTTCTATTCGATCCGCAAGACGAAGGACGGTTACATCACGATGATCGCGATCTCGGACGACGAGTTCCGCGCGACGACCCGAGCGATCGGCCGCCCCGAAATCGCCGACGACCCGCGATTCAAGACTGTCTTCGATCGCATGCAGAACGCGAAGGTGATGACCGACATGATCGCGGCCGTCGTCCAAGAGATGGCGACCGCCGAAATCACCGCCCGCTTGGAGGCCGAAGACGTCCCCCACGCCCGCGTCCTGAGACGCGAAGAGGTGCTCGCGAACGAACAAGTGCTCGCGAACGGCAGCATCACGACCTACGAAGACCCGCGCGCCGGCAAAATGCGCCTCGCCCGCAACCCGGCCCGCTTCGACCGGGAGCCGCTTCCGATCCGCCGTCACGCGCCCGCGCTGGGCGAGCATACTGACGAGGTGCTGCGCGAACTTGGGAGGTCAGGCGACGACATCGCCAAGCTCCGCAGCGGCGGCGCCGTCACCTAAATCACCACTCAAGCGATGCCTCCCCCAACTTTGTTGGGGGAGACAAACGAAGGGCGCCGCTAACGCTCGATATTGTAATCGATCGTCACCACCACCCGCGCGAGCTTGTCGATCGTCGACTTGTCGTATGTGCCGCCGTAGTCGGTCGCTTCCTCGCTGGCGCCTGCCGGCAAAATATAGAACGAACCCTGCGACGCCGAACGCATCGCGCCCACGCGCGCATTGCCGTTCTTCGCGAATTCTTCCGCACGCTTCTGCGCGTTCTGCGTCGCCGCACCGATCAGCGACATCTTCACGTCTTCAAGCGTCGTTACCAGGAACATCGGATCGTTGTGCGTGACCGGGCGGCCGTCCGCCTCGAGCTGCAGGATCGCCTTGTTCGCCGCCACGACGCGCGCGAGGTCCGTCGAACGCACGACAATCGTCTGCGTCGCGTAGAAGCCGCGCTGCACCGTGCGCGTGTTCCCGTTCGGCAAAGGCTCGTCGACCATGTTCGGCGTGACACTCTCGTTGCCGTCGGTCATCGCTTCCTTCGCAAAGCCCTGAGCGTTGAGGAACGCGTCGAGCGCGGGCTTTTCCGCGCGCAGTTTCGCCAGCGTGTCGGCGAACGTTGCGCCCGTCACGCGCAAGCCCACCGCCCATTCGGCGGCGTCCGCCGTCACCGGCTTTTCGGCGAGGCCCTTGACCGTGATCGACTGTCGCCCGGCGCCGATCTGCTTGGCGTGAATGCCGAAGATGAGCGCCGCGAGCGACATGCCCACGGCAAGCAGCACGCCGAGAATCACAACGGCTTTGGAATTGTCTAAGGTCACTGAGGGTCGCTCCGGTTGAAGGTCGTGATTCCACCATCCTGCAACAGCGCGGGCGAATTGTGCGGAGATTGTGTCAAAAAGAGGAATCGCGGAGGGGGATGGAACGCATGGAGCGGATCGTCGTCATCGGGTGCTCCGGATCGGGCAAGTCCACGCTGACGCGGGAACTCGCCGCGCGAACCGGCATCCCGGCGCACCACATCGACCAACTCTACTGGCAACCCGGCTGGAAGGCGCCTGCGGACTTGGCCGCATTTCGCAAATCGGTGGACACCGTCGTCGCAGGCGAGCGCTGGATTCTGGACGGCGGGTTCTTCGACAGCGCCGGAGCCAAGCGGTTCGAGCGCGCCGATGTCGTGGTGCTGCTCGATCTGCCGATGCCGCTCTGTCTCTTTCGGGCGATCAAGCGCTGGTGGACCTATAGGGGCGAGACGCGGCCCGATCTGGCGCCCGGCTGTCCGGAGAAGTTCGACCTCGAATTCTATCGTTACATCATGACCTACCGCTCGAAGCAGCTGCCGCAGGCCGAAGCGTTGATCGGCGCGCACTTCAAGGGCCGGTTGGTCCGCATCCGCAACGAGGCCGAACGCGCCGCGTTCTTGGACGGGCTTGCGTGCGACGACGCGAACTGAGCGAACTCACGCGCGCCGAGCGCCGTCGATCCAGCCGAGCACGAGCTTCGCAGCCGCCTCGTCGCTGAGTCCGTTGCGCGAGAGCATCGCCCAAGTTTCGAACTGTACGGCGTGCCTGAGCGTCACCCGCACCCCGCTCGCGTTTGCGCCGGCGGCGAGTCCGATGCTCAAGCCGTCGGCGACCACCTCCAAATAGGCCCGATAGGGCTTCAGCGACTTCTCGACGACGTCGACAAACGGCGCATCGCGCAGGACCGACGCCAACATGCGCTGCGACGCGCGGAAATAGCGATAGAGCGCGATGATGGCGGCCAGCGCCCGCCGCCGCGGATCCTTGATTGCAGCCCAAATGGCCGGATCAGGCGGAGGATTGGCGGCGCCCCAGTGCGAGGAGCACGCCTCGAACAGAGCCTCTTCGTCCGGAAAGTGGCGGTAAACGGTCAACCGCTGCACGCCTGCGCGTTCGGCGATTGCGCTGATGGTCGTCGCCCGCGGGCCGGGGTTCTCGTGGAGCGCGACGGTCGCCCTCACGATTCGCTCGCGCGTTTCCTGCTGCGACAGCGCGCGTTCCTTCAGTTTGTAGCGCCTGACCATTCGATAAACATAGGTGTATAATGAAATATTGACAAGGCCGAGCGCCCTGACCATATTGGATAAACAATAACGTTCACTGAAAAGCACGAGGAGCCAGCCATGGCGATCACCAACAAGGACACCGGCACCAACATTCACGAGGTTGCCGACGGGATCTTCCGCATCAACACGCCGCTCAAGGACGTTCTGGGCGGCTTCTCGTTCAACCAGTATCTCGTCGTCGACGATCAGCCGCTCCTGTTCCACACCGGCCCGCGCCGCCTGTTCCCGTTGGTGCGCGAGGCGGTGCGCGCGGTGATCGACCCCGCAAGACTGAAATACGTCGCGTTCTCCCATTTCGAAGCGGACGAGTGCGGCGCGCTGAACGAATGGCTCGACGCGGCGCCGCACGCAGTGCCGGTCTGCAGCATGGTCGCAGCCATGGTGTCGGTGAACGACGTCGCCGACCGGCCCGCGAAGGCGCTGGCGGACGGCGAACGCCTCGCGCTCGGCGCAAAAACGATGCGCTGGCTCGACGCGCCGCATCTGCCGCACGGGTGGGACTGCGGCTACATGTTCGAGGAGAAGACGAAGACTCTCTTCTGCGGCGACCTCTTTACACAAGGCGGTGCCGACTCTGTTCCGCTCACCGAGGCCGATATCCTCGGCCCCAGCGAAGCCTTCCGGAAGCCGCTCGACTACTACGCTCACACGCCGAACAGCCGCGAGCAGTTCGAACGCTTGGCCGCGACCGCACCGCGCACGCTCGCCTGCATGCACGGCTCGGCGTGGGCTGGCGACGGTGCGGCACTCCTGCGCGCCCTAGCGTCAGCCGTGGCCTGAGCTTGCCAAGCGACGGGGTGCGCCGCTAAGCGTTGATCCGACAGCTATTGAAGGCACTGGATCAACGCTCATGTCGCTTCCGCCCGTCCTGCAAAACCGCCTCTCGATCCCCGTCGTCGGCGCGCCGCTCTTCATCGTCTCCGGCCCCGAACTCGTCATCGCGCAATGCAAGGCGGGCATCGTGGGTTCGTTCCCCGCGCTGAACGCGCGGCCGGCCGAGATGCTCGACAAGTGGATCGAGCGCATCAAGAACGAACTCGACGACCACGAGCAGAAGACGGGCCGGAAAGCCGCCCCCTTCGCCGTCAACCAAATCGTCCACGCATCGAACGACCGCGTCGGCCATGACATGGCGGTCTGCGTGAAGCACAAAGTGCCGATCATCATCACGAGCCTGCGCGCGCCGGCCGAGATCGTAAAGGCCGCCCACGGTTACGGCGGCGTCGTCTTCCACGACGTCATCAACATTCGTCACGCGAAGAAAGCGGCGGAGGAGGGCGTCGACGGCCTGATCCTCGTTTGCGCGGGCGCCGGCGGCCACGCGGGCACCCTGTCACCGTTCGCGCTCGTCCCCGAAGTGCGCGCCTGGTTCGACAAGACAATCCTGCTCTCTGGCTCGATCGCAAACGGCTCGAGCGTGCTCGCCGCACAAGCGATGGGCGCTGATCTTGCCTACCTCGGCACCCGCTTCATCGCGACGACCGAAGCGAACGCCGACCCGCGCTACAAGCAGATGTTGGTCGACACCGTCGCGCAAGACATCGTCTATTCGAACCTCTTCACCGGCGTGCACGGCAACTACCTCGGCCCGTCGATCACCGCCGCCGGCCTCGACCCCGCGAACCTGCCCGAAGCCGACAAGTCGAAGATGAACTTCGGCTCCGGCGGCAACATGGAAAAGAAGGCCTGGAAGGACATCTGGGGCGCAGGGCAGGGCGTCGGCCAAATCCAAGAAATCGTCGCCGTCGCCGACGTGGTCGCCAAGCTGAAGCGCGAGTACGAAGAGGCGAAGCGCCGCCTCGCGGCGTAGAAAACACAGATCTCACGCGAAGCCGCGAAGGCGCAAAGAAGAGAACGCGAAAAAGTGAAGCACGCTTCGAAGCGAAGCGGTCATGCCGATGTGCGGAGCGCCGCCAATCTCAGTTCATACCGTCTTCTTTGCGTCTTCGCGTGAGATTCTTCTTTCTCACTACCGCTTCGCCGCCGCCGGCGTATGCCACCGCCTCAGCATCTCGACCGCCAGCAACAGCAGCGACGAGAACACGATCAGCAACGTCGCGACCGCCAGGATCGTCGGGCTGATCTGCTCGCGGATGCCGGACCACATCTGACGCGGGATCGTGCGCTGCTCGGGCCCGCCGAGGAAGAGCACGGTGACCACCTCGTCGAACGAGGCCGCGAACGCGAACAACGCGCCGGAGATCATGCCGGGCGCGATCAGCGGCAATGTCACGCGATAGAACGCCGTTACCGGATCGGCGCCGAGGCTGCCGGCCGCCTTGATCAGATTGCGGTCGAAGCCCGACAACGTCGCCGTCATCGTGATCACCACGAACGGCACGCCGAGCGACGTGTGCGCCAGAATGATGCCGAGATGCGTCTGCGCCAGCCCCACGCTCGAATAGAAGAAGTACATCCCCGCCGCCGCGATCACGATCGGCACGACGAGCGGCGAGATGAGGAGCGCCATGAAGAAGTCGCGGAACGGCATGTTCGAACGCGCAAGCCCGATCGCTGCCAGCGTCCCCAAAACCGTCGCCAGGAACGTCGAGGCGAGCGCGATGATCAGGCTGTTGCCGATCGCCTCGAACCACTGCGGATTCTCCACGATGTCGGCGTACCAGCGCAGCGAAAACCCGTCCGGATCGAACGACAGCATTTTCGACGTGAACGTGAAATAGGGCTCCGCATTGAACGACAGCGGCACGATCACGAGAAGCGGCGCCATCAGGAACACGAGCACGCCGATCGCATACGCTTTCGCAAGGCCCCGCTCGAGCCCGCCCCAACCGCCTTTGCCGTCGCGCAACGCCATCGTCAGCCGAGCCTCAACCGGTTGAGCCCGATCACGCGCGCATAGACGATGTAGAGCACCAGCACGAGCCCGAGCAGAATGCCGCCGAGTGCCGCCGCAAGGCCCCAGTTCAGCGACGTCTGCATATGGAACTGGATCATGTTCGAGATCAGCTGACCCGTGCGCCCGCCGACGAGCGCGGGCGTGATGTAATAGCCGAGCGCCAAAATGAAGACGAGCAACCCACCCGCCGCCGCGCCGGGCAGCGTCATCGGAAAATAAACGCGCCAGAACGCGGTCCATGGCGTGGCACCCAGCGACACCGCGGCCCGCGTCAAAGCCGGCGGCACCGACAGCATCACGCTGTAGGTCGGCAGGATCATGAACGGCAGCAGGATATGCGTCATCGCGATCAGCGTACCGGTCATGTTGTGCATGAGCTCAAGCCGCGCCCCGTCGCCGCCGATGAGCGCGAAGGCATCGTTCACGACGCCGTTCGTCTGCAACAGCGCGATCCACGCCGTCGTGCGCACAAGCAGCGACGTCCAGAACGGCAGCAGCACGAGGATGAGCAGAAGATTGCGCGTGCGCTCGT
>JAEUML010000238.1 GCA_016792785.1 Alphaproteobacteria bacterium | reverse complement strand
ACCGAGTTCGGCGCCATGATCAGCCGCCAGGAGAGCGAAATCGCGCCGGTCGTGGAGCACGAGCCCCAACGGCTCGTCGCGTCGCGCACCGTGATGCGCGAGACCTTGACGCCCAAGTCTTCGGCCAGCGCGTTGATGCGGCGGGTGATCGCCGTGCGTGCCTGCTTTTTCAGCCAATCCTCGACGCGGCGCGGCGCGTGCTCGCGCTTGCCCGAGACGCGGATCGTCGGGCGCGTGGCGTCATTGTCGATCCACACGCTGCCGCGCTCGGGCGCGAGGCGGATGACATAGAGATTGCCTTTGAAGAGGACCGTGTCGCCGGGCTCGAGATAGACGGGCTCCGGCACGCGGGCGAGGCGGCCGGCGATCCAGTCACCCTCTTGGCGGGCGAAGTCCAGCGCCTTCGTCACCGAGCGTTCGCTGGGGGCGACGACCGCGACCTCGCCGGTCGAGGGGTGGACCTTCACGATCAGACGCCGGGCGCGCGGGTTCAGCCGCACGTTCACCGACACCGATCTGCCCCCGATCCTCAGCGTCTCTTGCCGCGCCCGCTTTTCCACGACTTAGACCCTCGCTCGAAACTCGTTACACTCGATCCCCAACACATGCCCTCATCGACTCCTCACCCGTTGCCTGAGTGCTCAGACCATGACGGACCGACCGCGTTTTCACTTGGCCTTTCCCGTTCACGACCTGGACGAGGCGCGCGCCTTTTACGGCGAAGTGCTCGGTTGTCCTGAGGGCCGATCCAGTGCCGAATGGGTCGACTTCGACTTCTTCGGGCACCAAATCGTCGCCCATTTGACCCCCTCCTCCGACACAAGGGAAGGGACAAACGAGGTTGACGGCAAACAAGTCCCGGTGAGGCATTTTGGAGTCATCCTAACTCCTTCAAAATTCAAGGAAATCGCCGAAAAATTACGCATCGCGCACGCGCCGTTTCTGATCGAACCGCAGACGCGATTTCAAGGACTTCCCGGTGAGCAATTAACGATGTTCGTGAGCGACCCTTCGGGCAACGCCTTGGAATTCAAGGCCTTCGCCCACGACCGAATGGTCTTTGCGAAGACTTAACGAACAGCCGGTTCCTTAATACCAGATTAGGGTTAACGAAGAGTTATCCCCAGGTGTCGCTCCAGCGCTTCCAAGGTGGGGTCGGCGGCCTCGACCTTGATCGTCGTCATGCCCATCTCGCGGGCCGGTTTCAGGTTGATCCCGAGGTCGTCGAGATAGATCGCGCGGCGCGGATCGACGCCCAGTTCGTCGACCATCATTTTGTAGATGCGCGGGTCGGGTTTGCGGATGCCGACCTTGGAAGATTCGATGACGTGGTGGAACAACGCCATCGCCTCATCGACCGCGCGGTTGCGCCAGGCGTTCTCGGCACCGTCATGGGACTTCACGTTGTTCGTGATGCAGCCGGTTTTCAGCGACGCTGAAATGCGCTTCAGCGCCGTCACCATCGATGGGCGCACGGCGCCGTAGAGACAGGCCAGGACATCGCGGCCGGGCAGTTCGTGACCTTGTGCGCGCGCCTCGGTGGCGAAGGCGACGTCGAAGGCGGCCAAGTCGATGTCCGAGCGTTCGAAACGCGCCCAGGCGTTGTCGTGCGGGTTCGTCGCGTTGATGCGCCGGATCGTGTCCTTCGGAATGCCGCGTTCGGCCTCAAGGCGGTTGAACGCCTCGAACGGGCTCTCGGTGATGACGCCGCCGAAATCGAAGATGACCGCTTCGAACAAAGGTAAGTCTCCGATTGTGTTTGTTCTCCTTCTTGTTAGCGCTTCCCCCCTTGAGGGGGAAGCTGGCGCGCCGAAGGCGCGACTGCCCGCCTTCGCGAAAGCTACGGCGGGTCTGGTGTTTTAACATTGGTCCGCCGAAGCCCTAGCGAAGGCGGAATGGGGGGCATTGTGCGCGCGAAGGCCCCTCATCCGTCTCGCCGCCTTCGGCGGCGATCCACCTTCCCCCTCAAGGGGGGAAGGGCCTGATTGTGGGCGATGAGGGACATGGCTTGCGGCCGTATGTCCCTTATGAAAGTTTCGGCGGGCTCCTATTCTCTCCCAAGTGACCGACACTCAAGGACATTTTCATGGCTGAAGCGCGTTCCCGCGGGCCGGCGGCGCGGCCCCTTTCGCCGCATCTTCAGATCTATCGTTGGCCCATCACCATGGGGACGTCGATCCTGCACCGGATGACGGGTATGGGGCTCGCGTTCGGCACGCTGATCCTTGCCTGGTGGCTGGTTGCGGCGTCGATGGGTCCTGAGGCCTATGCCATGTTCGAGAGCTCTGCCTTCCATTGGTTCGGGCGACTGGTGCTGTTCGGCTTTACGGTGGCGCTCGTCTTTCATGCGCTGAACGGTGTCCGGCATCTGTTCTGGGACGTGGGCTACGGGTTCAAGCTTTCGACCGCGAACGCGACGGGCATCGTCGTCTACATCGTGACGCTGGCGCTCACCGTACTGATCTGGATCGTCGCTTATCGTTCGATGGGGGGCTGGTGATGAGCATCCGCACTCCCTTGGGCCGCGTGCGTGGTCTCGGTTCGGCGAAGTCCGGCGCCCATCATTTCTGGCACCAACGGTTGACGGCGGTGGCGCTGGTGCCGCTGACGCTGTGGTTCGTGTGGTCGGTCGCGCGCTATGCGGGTGCGCCGCACGGCGAGGTCGTCGCGTTCCTCGCCCATCCGTTCAATGCGACGGCGATGCTGCTGTTCGTCATCGCGGGGCTCTATCATATGGCGCTCGGCGTGCAGGTCGTCATCGAGGACTACATTCATCGTGAGGGCCTGAAGCTCGCGCTTCTTCTGCTCGTCAATTTCGCCGCGTTCGCGGTCGGCATCGTCGCGACGATCGCCGTGCTGCGCATCGCCGTTTGAGGTCACATGGCCGCTTATCCCATCACCGATCATACGTTCGACGTCGTCGTCGTGGGCGCGGGCGGCGCGGGCTTGCGCGCGACGCTCGAGGCGGCGCGGCACGGCTTGAAGGTTGCCAACATCACGAAGGTGTTTCCCACGCGCAGCCACACGGTCGCGGCGCAAGGCGGTATCTCGGCCGCGCTCGGGAACATGGAGCCCGACGACTGGCGCTGGCACATGTACGACACCGTGAAGGGGTCGGACTGGCTCGGCGATCAGGACGCGATCGAGTATCTCTGCCGGCACGCGCCGGAAGCGGTCTACGAACTCGAGCATTTCGGCGTGCCGTTCAGCCGGACGGAAGAGGGCAAGATCTATCAGCGCGCGTTCGGCGGCATGACGAAGGACTACGGCAAGTCGCCGATCCAACGGACGGCCGCGGCCGCCGACCGAACGGGGCATGCGATCCTGCACACGCTCTATGGGCAGAGTCTGCGCCACGACGCCGAGTTCTTCATCGAGTACTTCGCGCTCGACCTCATCATGGAAGAGGGCCGCTGTCGCGGCTTGATGGCATGGTCGCTCGACGACGGGTCGATCCACCGCTTCCGCGCGAACAAGGTGATCCTGGCGACGGGCGGTTACGGGCGGGCCTATTTCACCTGCACCGGCGCGCACACGCAGACCGGCGACGGCAACGCGATGGTGTTGCGGGCGGGGCTGCCGCTGCAAGACATGGAGTTCGTGCAGTTCCATCCGACGGGCGTCTATGGCGCAGGCGTGCTGATCACCGAAGGCGTGCGCGGCGAAGGCGGGTATCTGACGAACGCGAGTGGCGAGCGCTTTATGGAGCGCTATGCGCCGAGCGTGAAGGACCTCGCCTCACGCGACGTGGTCAGCCGCGCGATGACGGTCGAGATTCGCGAAGGGCGCGGCGTCGGTCCGCACAAGGATCACATTCATCTGCATCTCAGCCATCTCGATCCGAAGATCATTCACGAACGGCTGCCGGGCATTTCGGAATCCGCGCGGATCTTCGCTGGCGTCGACGTGACGAAGCAACCGATCCCGGTGTTGCCGACCGTGCATTACAACATGGGCGGCATTCCCACGAACTATCACGGCGAAGTCGTGACGCTGAAAGACGGCAATCCCGACGCGATCGTTCCGGGGCTGATGGCGATCGGCGAGGCGGCGTGCGTGTCGGTGCACGGTGCAAACCGTCTGGGTTCGAACTCTCTGATCGATCTCGTGGTGTTCGGGCGCGCGGCTGGCCTCAAGTGTGCGGCCGACGTGAAGCCTGGTGAGCGGCAGGCCGAACTCGCGAAGGGCGCGGGCGATTCTTCGCTCGCGCGGCTCGACCGGTTCCGCAACGCCAAAGGCGGGGTGCCGACGTCGCAGCTCAGGCTTCGCATGCAGAAGGCGATGCAGGCGTACTGTCCCGTCTTTCGCGTCGGTGACGACTTGCGCAAGGGATGCGATGCTGTCGCGCAAGTGTACAAGGACATGCCGTCGATCGAGGTCAGGGACCGTTCGCTGATCTGGAATTCCGACCTGGTCGAGGCACTCGAGTTCGAGAACCTCATCGCGCAGGCCAATGTGACCGTTCAAGGCGCGTTTGCGCGGGAGGAAAGCCGCGGCGGCCACGCGCGCGAGGACTTCCCGAACCGCGACGATGCAAAGTGGATGAAGCACACGCTGGCGTGGTTCGACGAGAAGAGCGGTGCGGTCCGGCTCGACTACCGGCCGGTGCATACCTACACGCTGTCGAACGACGTCGAGTACATCGCGCCCAAGGCGCGCGTGTACTGAACCGTTGCGCGTTCTCGTCACCGGCGGGTCGGAAGGGATCGGCTTCGCCGTCGCTGCGCAAGCGGTGAACGCGGGCGCCACGGTCGAGATTTGGGCACGGCGCGAAGGCAGGCTGCGCGCAGCGGCGCAGGCGCTGGGTCCCTCCGTGACATGGCAAGCGGTGGATGTGTCGGATGCCGCGGCGGTGCGCACGGCGGCGGCGAAGAGTGCGCCGCCGGATCGCTTGTTTCATTGTGCCGGGTTTGCGGTCGCGCAGTTCATCGATCAGGTGGGCGACGAGGATGTCGCGGGGCTTGTGAGGACCAACGTCACGGGTCCCATTCACGTTGCGCGGGCCTTTGCGCCGGGAATGGCGGAGCGCCGGTCGGGTGCGATCGTTTTGACCGCGTCCGACCTCGGGTATGTGGGGTTGTTCGGCTGGTCGGTCTATGCGGCGACGAAGCATGCGGTCGTCGGCTTCGCCTCCGCCTTGCGCAACGAGTTGAAACCGTTCGGCGTCAGCGTGCAGGCGCTGTGTCCGCCGGCGACGCAGACGCCCGGCTTCGACAAGGAGAACGCGACGAAGCCCGCCTCGGTGCGCAAGGCGGAAGAGGCGGGCGGCGTGATGAGCGCAGAGGCGGTTGCGGCCCATGCCTGGTCGCGCTGCGGCAAGGGCGGGTTGCACCTGATCCCGAACCGGACGTCGCGGCTGTTGTTTGCGCTGTCGCGCATGTCAACGGATCTTGCGCATTCCTTCGTGAAGGCACCGGGTCCGGGCGCGCCCAGATGACGTGAGGGCGTGATCGGCGCTACATCGTCCGCCACAATCCAGCCCGAAGCGGGACCGATAGTGACACAACCGATCCGACATTGAGGGCCTATGGCTATTCTCTCCGACTCTCTGGCGCGCTCCCCGGGGCTCAAGTTTCTGCTGGTTGCGCTGATTTCGGTCGCGATGGCGGTGCCGCTGTTCTTTGTCTTCATCGCGCTGATGGAGCGGCAGGACAATGCGCGCACGGCCGCCGCCGACATCGCGCGCGGGTGGGGTGGGCCGCAGTGGCTCGGCGGTCCTGCGCTTGCCGTGCCCTATGTCGTCGCGGAAACGCAGCGCGGCCCGGACGGCGTGGTCACGACCATCGACGTGCGCAGGGTCGCGATCTTCCTGCCCAAGACGTTGAAGGCCGACGCCGCGACGCGAACGGAAACGCGCTCGCGCGGAATTTTCGACGTCAACGTTTTCACTGCCGACGTGGTCGTCAGCGGCGCATTCGGCGCGCCGGACTTCGCCGAGCTTAGCCTCACGCCGAAATCGGTCGCGTGGGATCAAGC
>JAEUML010000223.1 GCA_016792785.1 Alphaproteobacteria bacterium | reverse complement strand
AGTTGATCGCGGCGATGAATCCGTGCCGCTGTGGGTATCTGTCGGAGCCCGAGCGCGCATGCTCGCGGGCGCCGAAATGCGCGGCCGATTATCAGGCGAAGCTGTCGGGTCCGCTGCTCGACCGCATCGACCTGCATGTCGAGGTCGCGGCGGTGAGTGCCGCCGATCTTTCGCTGCCGCCGCCCGCGGAAGGATCGCGCGAGGTCGCGGCGCGCGTCGCCCGGGCGCGCGAGGCGCAACGCGCACGTTACGGGGACAGTGTGCGCACGAACGCGGAGGCCGACGGGGCGCTGCTCGAAAGCGCGGCGCGGCCCGACGCCGCCGGACAGGCGCTGCTGACGAAGGCGGTCGATGCGTTGAAACTTTCGGCGCGGGGCTACCACCGGGTGCTGCGCGTCGCACGCACGCTCGCCGACCTCGAAGGCCGCGAGGGCGTCGCCCGCGCGCATGTTGCCGAGGCGTTGAGCTACCGGCGTCTGCAGGTGGCGGTGTAAGCGAGCCTGCTTGACCTGTCCACAATGTTCCATAAGATGTGGACAGAGAGTGGAGGCTGTCCGATGACGAAGAACCTGACGCTGAACGTGCGGGTCAGCGGCGCTTTGGGCGAGCATGTCGCGGCGAATGTCGGCGAGGACGGCGCCTACGAAAACGTCAGCGAATATGTGCGCGATCTGATCCGCCGCGACAAAGAACGCGCCGAAGCCGAAGCCTTTGCCCGGCTCAAGGCCGAATTGTCGCGTGCGTTCGCCGCGCCCGACAGCGCCTATCGCCCGCTCGACGCCGCCGCCGTGATCAAGCGAAACGCCCGCAAGCGCGCATGAGCGCTTTCAGGATCCAGGACGCCGCGGGCCGCCGCCTGGACGAGATCTACAGCTACACCCGCCGCCGCTGGGGTGAGGCGCAAGCGCAAAAGTACATTCGCGGCTTCTTCGACAAGTTCAAAGCCATCGCCGCACGCCGGTGTCCTTGGCGCGCGATCCCCGCCGAGTTCGGCGTCGACGGCTTCTACTGCCGCCACGAGCGACATGTCATCTATTGGAAACTCCTCGATGACGGCAGCGTCGGCATCGCGACGATTCTCCACGAGCGCATGCATCAGATCGAACGCATCAAGGACGACTTGAAGTCCTAGCCGAGGCTGGGCCGGGCAAGGCGCTAAGCAGCGCGTGCGAAGCGGTCGTAGAGGGCGTCGGCGGTATTTGCGAGGGCGGGCCAGTCGGTGAGTTCGAGGTCTTGGCCGGGCTGGAGCTTCAGCTTCTTTTCCCAGGCGACGAGGCGCATCACCCAGCGCCTGAAGAAATCGTAGGCGGCAAGCCGGATGGCGCCGGCGACGTGGTGCACCTCGGCGCCGGTCCAGCCGGTGTAGGCTTTGAAATTCTCGGTACACGAGGCAAGGCTCTCGCGCTCCTCGGCGTCGCCGTCGACGGTTGCGAGCGACACGGACACGAACGCCGACGGCATCGCGTTCAGCCGAGCATGGTGCGTGCGGGCGAAGTCGACGACGGCGCGCTGATACTGGCCGACGTGGAGCGAGGCGGCGAGGATCGCCGCGTCGAAGGCGTTCGGATCGGCGCCCTCGCCCGCCGTCGCGTCGTTGAGCGTGACCTCCGCTCCTTTCGCGCGCAGCCTCTCGGCGAGGAACGCGCAGACTTTCCGTGTTTGGCCTTCGGTCGTGCCGTAGAGGATGAGGATGTTCATGTGCCCCATCTACACCCATCATCGGGCGGGCGACTTGATGCAGGTCAGGGCGGCCTACGAAATCGGGCGAGCATCGCCGGCCCCCACAGCAAGGTTGCAACAACCGCGACACCGGCGGTCAGCGCAAACGCCAGCGCCGGATCGTAGTGTGAGCCCATGACTGGGAACAAGAACGCGGCCATGTTCGACATCGTGTGGAAAAGCACAGCCACGAATACGCTTTCGCCCGAGGCCTCGTAGAGCCACACCGTCACGACGCGCGCGGCGATCGTGAACAGACACTGCCAGAAGATCCAAGCAGCGTCGTGATCCGTCTGCATGAAGGACACGACGTGCCAAAGCGCCCAGGCGAGTCCGAGAGCCACGGCTGCGGCGAGCGCACTCCGTCCGCTGCGCAAGCGTGGGTAGGCATAGCCCTGCCAGCCGAGTTCCTCGCCGATCGCACCCGCAAGGAACAGCGCCGCGAAGACGAGCACGGTCGTCGGCGCGATCACTGGCGGAGGAATCTCCGTGCCGCCCCAGCGCATCAAGCCATAGGCGAGCGTCATCAGCGCCGGCATCAGAAGTGCGGCCACCGCGATCCAGGCGAGGTTCCTCACACGGTGCGCGTCGAAGGCCCGCAGGAACAGCGCCCATGCCGCAGCGCCGCCCTGCTCACGCACGGTCAGCAGCAACGCCGCCGCCATCGGCGCGAATGCGGTCAGCGCGCTCACCGGCAGGTCGATGCCGAGCAAATCGGATAGGTCGCCCACCGACGCGCCCGCGATCCAGAGCGGCAGCGACAGCGCGACAGCCAGCGCGAAAAACGGGAACACAGAGCGCGACGTCGAAGCGGTCATGACGTGAGTGTAAGGGTGACGGCGAGGCAGGCGACTTGATGCAGGTCAGATGTCGCTCTCAGTTCACCTTGCGCTTCAGGCGGTGGACGGCGAAGGCGGCTTCGCGGCCGGTCATGCTTTCGGCGTCGGAGAGGGCGATGCAGCTTTGTGCGGCGCGGATCGCGCCGTTCAGCTTACCCACCGCTTCGCTCGCCTTCGAAAGTTCGAGCCAGAGGTCGGCGCGGCGCGGTGCGATCAAGACCATACGCTCCGTGATCGTCAGTGTGCGTGCGGAGTCCTTCGCCGCCTGGGCGCGGGCGTGGAGGTTGTTCAACAGACGGAGCAGCACGTCGCGGCGGCTGACCGGCGCGTAGTCGATGGGGGCGGCCGGCGGCGGGGCCGCCATTCTGAGTTCGCGCGCGTCGAGCACGACCCCGTTGAAGGGATCGAGGATGCGGCCATGCTCCTCGTCGCCGATGAGCAGCAGGAAGTGGCCCTGCGTGTTGAGCCCCGCGGCCGTCACGCCGAGTGCTGCGGCGACGTCAAGGTAGAGAATACCAAGCGCAACCGGCAGACCGCGCTTTCTGTCGATCACCTGCGCGAGGTCGGCGTTGCGCGGGTCGTCGTAGCTCGCGGCGTCGCCCATGTAGCCGTGGCGCTGGCCGATCACGTCGACGAGGACGCGGGCGGCGGCATCGGACGCGCTCATGCCGCGGCGGAGCGCCGCCAGCGCCTCTCGCGCGTCATGGACCAGCCGATCCAAATGCGCGCGATAGGGCGTGAGATCGAGACCCGTGCGGTCGAGATTGGCGAGCAGCAGCGCGGTCTCGGCCAGCGGCAGTTCGTCGTCACCCGCCTGCCCCAGCTTGTGCAGGCGGTCCAAAACCTCGTCGGCCGAAAGTGCGGTCATGGTGTCGCCGCGTTGGGCGCGGCGTCTTCGTCGTCACCGACAGTCGTGCCCTCGGGTTCGGCGAAGCGGCGCGGATCGTCCTTCAGCAATGCGTAGTTCACGACGCGGCGTACGTCGGGCACGCCGCGCGCATGCGCGATCACACGGTCGAGCTCGGCCTGGCTTTGCGCGATGCCGTGCACGTAGACGACCTTGTTCTGCGTGTCGATCGTGTAGTTGATGTCCTTGATCGCGCCGTCGGTCAGAATGCGGCTTCGGACCTGGGTGGAGATCCAGCGGTCGCGCGCGACGTCGCCGAGGCCGCCCGTCTCGGTCACTTCGATGTCGTTGACGACCTCGCGTACGTTCGGCGTCGCCCAGGCGAGGCGGGTCGCGGTCAGGCGCTCTTCGTTCGTGGGCACGGTGCCGGACAGATGAACGCGGCCCTCGATCACGGTCGTCGAGACGTTGGCGAACAAGGAGGCGCTTTCGCCAAGCAGGCGCGCGTTCAGTTCGGTGCGGGTGTTGAAATCGTCGACGGCGCTTGAAAGCGAGCGTTCCTGCGTCGTCAGCGCGACGCCGACGCAGCCGGCGAGCGCGAATGCGACGAGGGCAAGAAGGGCGATGCGGGGGATCATGGTGTGCCTCGTGGGATTGATCGGCAGGGGCGGCGAAACACGAGAATCTGGAAGAGGTACTACGACCCACTCATGCCCTACTGGTGTCATGGTTCGCGAAGGCGAACCACCCACGACTTGACCGCGCACCGCCGCCTGAAGTCGTGGGTGGTCCGCCTTCGCGGACCATGACACTGAAGGGATCGGAAGCGTCACTCGGGTCTCCAGGCGTCCTTGATGTGTTCGGGCAAGCGTCCCGGCGCAAGCAGGATGAGGTCGTAACGCCGAGGCAGCGCCTTCAGTTTCGGCCGTTGCGCACAGAACTGCCGCGAGGCCGTCTCGACCCGGCGGCGCTTTTCGGCGCCCACCGAATCGACGGCGGCCTCGACGGTCGCCCGCGCGCGAACCTCGACGAAGACGATTGTACGCGGAGCCCAAGGCGGTGTCAGCGCCACAATGTCGAGCTCGCCGCCCTTGGCGCGGAAGCCGCGGGCGAGCACGCGGTAGAACTTCGCCCGCAAGACCGCGGCGGCCATCCATTCGGCCGCCGTGCCGCGGGCACGCGCCCGTTCGCGTTCAAGCGTCATCGTCCGGCTCTTGCGCCCGCCTGAGTTCGAGCGCGCGGGCATAGACTTCGCGGCGGGGGAGTCCTAGGGCCGCGGCCACGATCGCGGCCGCATCTTTGACCGGATGGCGCGCAAGCTCGGCCGTCAAGCGGGCGTCGAGTGCGCCCGCGGGGGCTTCGGCGGGCGTGCCGGATGGGGCTTCGATCACGATCACGATCTCGCCTTTGACCTCGCGACCTTCATAGTGCGCGGCGAGATCGGCGAGCGTGCCGCGGCGGATTTCTTCGTGAAGCTTCGTCAGCTCGCGCGCGACGGCCGCCTGGCGCGCGCCCAGAATGGCGCCGAGGTCGGCGAGCGATTCGCCAAG
Organism: Alphaproteobacteria bacterium; assembly: GCA_016792785.1. Taxonomy (GTDB): domain Bacteria; phylum Pseudomonadota; class Alphaproteobacteria; order Micropepsales; family Micropepsaceae; genus SZUA-430. Next base: position 1,782 of record JAEUML010000223.1, on the reverse strand, counting down.
CCGGGGCGGTGCTTCGAACAGGACGAGCGTCGCGGTCACCGCTTCGAGTTCGCGAATCACCCGCCGGCGCTCGGTCGCGCGCGCGGGCAGGAACCCCGCAAACAGAAAGCGCTCGCCCGCCAAACCCGACGCCGCGAGTGCGGCCAGGGTCGCCGACGGGCCGGGTACGGGAAAGACCACGTGGCCCTCGGCCACCGCGGCGCGCACCAGGCGCTGGCCGGGGTCGGAGATCAGCGGCGTGCCGGCGTCGCTGACCAGCGCGACGCTTTGCCCCTCCGCAAGGCGAGCGAGAATCTTGTGCTCGGCCTCGGCGGCGTTGTGTTCGCGGTAAGACTGCAACGGGCGCGCGAGTTCGTGGAGCGCCAAGAGCTTCGCCGTCACGCGCGTGTCTTCGGCGAAAACCGCGTCGGCGGCCTCCAAAACATGAAGCGCCCGCAATGTTATGTCGGATGCATTGCCGATCGGCGTCGCAACCAGATAGAGGCCCTTGGCCAGCGGGCCGTCCGATTGCCTTCGCCGGGGCCGGCCGGTAGTCTTCGCCACCTCACTCACTCACGTGTCTCTGCCGTTTTCGCGAAGGACTTCGCCCGTGACAGCACGATTGGTAGCCTCCGACCCCGCGCGCTTGTGGCGCTCATTGTGGACGATCGTCCTTATCATGACGATGGGCGTCTTGCTCGCGGCGTGCGAGTCGTTCGGCTTCGGCGACAAGCCCACCGCGGAGTTGCCCGCCGCCCCGCCGCGGCCAACCGCGGTGATCGCGCCGTCCCAACCTTCCGGCCCGCCGGTGCCGGTCGAGGGCCAGGTCCGGATCGCGGTGCTGCTGCCGCTGTCGCATCCGTCGAAGGACACGCGCAACGTCGCCCAAGCGTTGCTCGACGCGGCGCAGATGGCGATGTTCGACATGGGTGCGCGCTCGATGGTGCTGCTGCCGCGCGACACGGGCAATTCGCCCGAAACCGCTGCCGCCGCCGCGAACGACGCGATCGACAAGGGAGCGGAGTTGATCCTCGGACCGCTGCTCGCCAACGACGTGAAGGCCGTCGCGCCGGTCGCCAAGGCGCGCAACGTGCCGATCATCGCGTTTTCGACCGACCGCACGGTCGCGGGCGACGGCGTGTTCCTGCTCTCGTTCCTGCCGCAGCAAGAGGTCGACCGCATCGTCGGTTATGCCGCCTCCAAGGGTTTCACCAAGTTTGCCGCGCTCGTGCCGCAGACCGCCTACGGGCAGCGTGTGGAAGAGGCGTTCCGCAACTCCATCATGCAAAGCGGGCGCGAGCTCGTGGCAGTGCAGAACTACGCGCCGAACGCGCAATCGCTCGACCCCGCCGTCAAGGCGATCGCGAAAATGAAGTTCGACGCGATCTTCCTGCCCGAAGGCGGCAATATGCTCAGAAGCCTCGGGCCGATCCTGATGATCAACGGCGTCGATGCGACGAAGGTGAAGTTGCTCGGCACCGGCCTATGGGACGATCCGCAGATCGCGCGCGAGACCTCGCTCGTCGGCGGCTGGTACGCGGTGCCGCCACAGGACCAACGGCAGAACTTCATCACGCGCTATCAGCAGCTCTACGGCTCGAAGCCGCCGCGCATCGCCTCGCTCGGCTATGACGCGGTGGCACTGGCCTCGACGTTGGCCGGCGGCGCGCCCGGGCGGCGCTATACGCGCACGACGATCGCCGACCCGAACGGCTTCGCCGGTATCGACGGCATCTTCCGCTTCCGCGCCGACGGCGTGACGGAGCGCGGGCTTGCGGTGATGGAAGTGACTGCCGCCGGGCA
>JAEUML010000217.1 GCA_016792785.1 Alphaproteobacteria bacterium | reverse complement strand
GGCGGCGGAGGCGGCGGGCGCGGTGCTGATGGCCTATGCAGGCGGGTTGCCGGCGTTCGTCTTGCTGCGCACGGTGACGCCGTTGTTCCACTCGCGCGGCGACACGCAAACGCCGGTGATCGCGACCGTGATATCGATCGTTGTCAATCTGGGCGTGAAGCTTGCGTTGATCGTGGGGCTTTCGTTCGGCGCGGTGGGCTTGGCGTTCGGCACGGCGGTCGGGGCGTGGGTCAATCTCGGCATTCTGGCCGTCATCGCGTCGGCGCGCGGGTTACTGAAGCTCGACGCGCGGTTGACGGGCGGCGCGCCGCGTATCGTCGCGGCGGCCTGCTTTGCGGCGCTGGTGGCGTGGCTCGTCTCCGTGCCGCTCGGCGAGGCGATGGCGGGGGTGAAGGTGTTGCGGGCGGAGATCTATCTCGTGGCGCTCGGCACGGTTGCGCTCGCCAGCTACGGCGTGATGCTGTTCGGGCTCGGGTGGAAGCGGTAGCGCTCCCACCCCCGTGACGCGTGGCTACTTCGACGTCATCATCCAGTGCTTGATCTTCGCTTCCAGCACCTCCATCGGCAGGGCGCCGGTGTCGAGGATTTGGGCGTGGAACGTCTTCAAGTCGAAGCGTTTGCCTAAGGCGGCTTCGGCTTCGGCGCGCAGGCGTTTGATCGTGAGTTGGCCGATTTTGTAGCCGAGCGCTTGGCCGGGGTTTACGATGTAACGGTTGACCTCTTGCGTCGTCTCGGTCAGGCTTAAGGCCGAGTTGTCGAGCATGAATTTGATCGCCTTCTCGCGGCTCCATCCTTTGGCGTGCAGGCCCGTGTCGACGACGAGGCGCAACGCGCGCAGCTGTTCGTCGTTCAGGTGGCCGAACATCTGGTACGGGTCCTTGAACATGCCGAGTTCGCGGCCGAGCCACTCCGCGTAGAGCGCCCAGCCCTCGACGTATGCCGTATTGCCGCCGAAGCGCATGAATTTCGGCAGGGCTTCGTTTTCTTGCGCGAGGCTGATTTGGAAGTGATGACCGGGCGTTGCTTCATGGAGATAGAGCGTTTCCATGCCCCAGGTCTTGCGCGACGGCAGATCGTAGGTGTTGAAGAAGAAGACGCCGGCGCGCGAACCGTCCGGCGTACCGGGATTGTAGTAGCCGCCCGCCTGACTCTGTTCGAGATAGTCGGGCACGGGCTTCAGTTCGATCTTCGTCTTCGGCGTCAGCGAGAATGCTTGCGGCACCACGGCGTCGATGCGGCTCGCGATCCCGGCGTAACCGGTCGAGAGTTCTTCCTTCGTCTTCGGTTCGAACTGCTTGGCGGTGCGCAGATGCGCGAAGAAGGCAGGCAGCGAGCCCTTGAAGCCCACTTGGCGGCGCACCCCGTCCATCTCGCTTTTGATGCGGGCGACTTCCTTCAGGCCGATGTCATGGATCTCCTCGGCCGTCATCCTTGTCGTCGTGTTCTGTTCGACGAGAAGTTTGTAGAGTTTCGCTCCGCCCTTCATGGCGACGAGCCCCACGCCGTTGCGCGCGGCGGGCAGGTATTCCCTCTTCAGAAAGGCCTGCAAGTTGCGATAGGCGGGGATGATCGTCGTTTCGAGCGATGCCCGGTAGGCGGCGGTCAGCCGCGCGCGGTCGGGTTCGGCGATTTCCTTCGGCATGGCGGCGACAGGTTGCCAGAACGGGCTCTTCTCCACGCCTTGGCCGATCAGATCGTCGAGCTGCTTGACCATGATGCGTACGGTCAACTTCGATTCCACGACGCCGGACTTCACGCCCTCGCGCATCCGTTGGACGGCGCGGTCGAGATATTGCGCAAAGCCTTCCATGCGCTTCAGGCCATTGTCGTAGTCCGCAACGGTTTGATACCTCGCGGCCGACTGGCCGGAGTTGACGTCCGGGTATTGGACGTGAAAGCCGTTCAGGTGGTTCAGCGGACGGACCACGGTCAGCGCGACGATCTCCGGCGTCAGTCCGTCGAGCGTCTGCTGCGTCTGGTACTTGAAGACGTCGTAGGCGATCTGGTCCTGAGCATTGAGCGCGCCGCGGTCGATCTCGCCGAGGCGGCGCATGTCGCTTTCGGCGTCGCGGCGCAGCTGGGCGATGTAGTCGTCGGTGATGTAGTCGCCGAACTCGCCCGCGTAGCGGTCGTCGCCGCGGAACAGCGCGCCGATCGGGTTCAGCTTCAGCGCCGCCTCGTCGCTGTCGGCGAAGAGTTTATGAAGCGCTTGGGCCGCCGGCGTTTGGGCCGTGGCGGCGGCGCCGGCACCGGGCGCGACAACGACATCGTCGATGCAGGCGGTCAGTGTAACAGCGGACAGAAGGACGGCGGCAAGCCTCGTGAAGCGCATTGGGAAATCTCAGCGTGATTTGGCTGGAGACTGGAAAGAAGCGGGCGCGAACGCAACAGGCCAAGGGTGGGGCGGCGATCACGACGGCGTCATTCGCGCCCCGCTTGACACGGCGCTTGCGCAGGGGCTGCCCGTTGCGGGATGAATCGCGCTCGGCCGAGTCGTTCTTTCGAGGACCTAGCGCGTGGCACTGGCGTACGAAGCGGATGTGGCGATCGTGGGCGGGGGGATCGCCGGGGTCGTATGCGCGCTGGAGTTGCTCGCCGCCGGCAAGTCGGTCGTGCTGTTCGAACGCGAGGCGCGGCCACGGTTCGGCGGCTCGGCGCTTGAGGCGTTCGGCGGGATGTTTTTCGTCGACAGTCCCGAACAGCGGCGGATGAGGATCAAGGACACGCCCGAACAGGCTTACGCGGATTGGAAGAGTTTTGCCGCCTATGAGGCGGGCGAGATCTGGCCGCAGATCTGGGCGAAGCACCTGATCGAACGCTCGACGCCGGACGGGCACGATTGGCTGAAAGCGTTCGGCATACGCTGGCTGCCCGTCGTGCTGTGGGTCGAGCGCGGGCAGAAGCTGCAGGGCAATTCGGTTCCGCGCTTTCACCTGACGTGGGGCACGAGCCGGCATCTGATCACGCGCTTGATCAGGGCACTCACTGGTCATGCGAATGCGGGGCGGTTGAAGCTGTGCTTCGCGCATCGCGTCGAGCGGCTGGAAACGCAGAGCGGACGCGTGTGGGGGTGCAGCGGCGTCTCCGGCGCGAACGAGACGTTTCGCGCGACGGCCGAAGCGGTCGTGATCGCGGCGGGCGGCATGGGCGGCGACTTGGCGCAGGTGCGCAAGCTGTGGTCGCCGGGTCCGGATTTGCCGCTGCCCGAGACGATCCTGCTCGGCACGCATCCGAGCGCGGACGGGCGCGCGCTCGACGCCGCCGCCCAAGCCGGCGCGCGCGTCACGAATGTGGGGCGCATGTGGAACTATGCGGCGGGCATTCGCCATCCGCGCCCAAATTGGGACGGACATGGCGTGAGCCTCGTGCCGCCGAAGTCGGCGCTGTGGGCCGATGCGCACGGGCGGCGGTTGATGCCCCCGATGGTGTCCGGGTTCGACACCTACGACCTTGTGCAGCGGGTATGCGCCGCGCCGCTCGGCTTCACGTGGCAGATCATGAACCGGCGCATGGCGCTGAGCGAACTCGCCGCGTCGGGTGCGGATTGGAATCCGGCCCTGCGCGAGCGGCGGATGTTGCGCTTCGTGCTCGACATGGTGGTCGGCAATCGCTGGATCGTCGACGATCTGACGAAGCACTGCCCGGATGTCGTGGTCGCACCCTCGGTCGAGGAGTTGGCGGCGAAGATGAATGCGCTACAGCCCAGGGCCAAGATTGATGCGGTGGCGCTGCGCGAGGAGATCGTGCGCTTCGATGCAACGCTGGAGGCGCCGCCCGCCGCCGACGAGCAGCGCATGCTGATCGACACGCTGCGCGCCTATCGCGGTGACAGAATGCGTCTTGCCAAATCACCGCGCATTCTCGACCCGAAGGGCGCGCCGCTGATCGCGATCTGCGAACATGTGGTGACGCGCAAGTCCTTGGGCGGGATCGTGACGGACTTGCGCAGCCGTGCGCTGAACGCGGCCGATCAGCCGATCGGCGGGCTCTATGCGGTGGGCGAGGCGGCAGGCTTCGGCGGCGGCGGCAGCCACGGCTTCCGCGCGTTGGAGGGCACGTTCCTGCTCTCGTGCGTGATCACGGGACGGCGGGCGGCGGAGTCGATTGTGAAGGGTTAGCGGGGTAAATCTCAACGCCGGGCAGGTTTGTCACGCGGCCGTTGGCGATCCAATCGGCCAAGAACTCGAAGTAGCCCGGCGCGATACCGACCGGAATGCGCTCCTTGCCCTTGTTCTCGAACATGATCATGGCGTGCTCTGCGTTTGGGAAGCGCGCGATGTCGAGGTTGCGGGCGCCGTCGTCTTGCAGCTGGCGCAGGAGCGCGAGCGTCGTGGCGCTCGGGGCTTCGGTGTCTTCGCCTGCCAGCACCCACAAGGCGGGCTTCGTGTAGGCGCGGATGTGCGGCAGCGGATCGTAGGTCCAGGTCGTGTTGTCGCCGATCAACGGGCCGATCCAACCCAAGAGCCAGGACGGCATCGACAGAAAGTCGCCGGTGAATTCGCCTTCGATGGCGCCGTACCAGGGCTCCTCCGAATATTGCTGGCTGACCGCGTCCATTTGGTCGAGACCTTGCGTGAAGTTGGAGCGCATGACCGCGGCGGTCGCGTCCGTTATCTCGCGGGCTTTTGCGAGCGTCGGTGCGTCGCCGAAACCTTTGCGGCGCAGATCGTCGAAGACCTCTTCCCGGTCCTCATCGAGCGGGCTTTGCGCAAGACCGTAGGCGGCGATCAGGAAGTCCGGCTTCTCGCCGTCGCGGGCCAAAGCCGCGGCGAGGTTGGCGATCCAAGCGCCCTGGCTGCCGCCGAGGAAGCCCGTGCGAACGCCGGTCTGCGCGAGTTCCCGGCGCGCGGTGCTCAGAGCGGCGTTGGCGTCGCGCGCGAGCAACGCGAAGTCTTGCGTGTAGTCGCCGCCGGAATCGCCCGTGCCGCGCTTGTCGAAGACGAACACGGCGATGCCCTTTGACGGCAGAAGGTATTGGAGCGGGTTTGAGGCGATCGCGGAGCGCTTCTCGCCGCCGTGCAACAGAACGACCATCGCCGTCGTGGGTTGCGCGGTGTTCGCGACCAGCTTTCCGGCAAAGGCTTCGCCGTTCGCGGTGAAGCGGACTTTGCGCTCGCCAATCGCCGTTCGCGTCCAGGCGATCCGCCCTCCGCCATGCGTGAGGTCGACGCGGCCCGCCGCGCAGGCCGTGTCGTTCAAGGCGGCGTCGCGGCGCTCGACGTCCTGACCTCTGCCGCCGCGCCATCGACCTTCGTTGAGCGCGAGTGTCCATACGCGTCCCGTGAATGTCGTGACTCGCAGCGTACCGTCTTCGCGCGCGTTGAAGGCGGCCGGTTCCCCGCTTTCGGATTGCCAGAGGCCAGCCAGGCACGCGGCGCGTTTGGGATCGGTCTCGCTACAGGCCGCAAGCAACGGCAGCACCATCAAGACCAGCCAGCGGATTGGTGAATGCACGGGTCGTTTCCTCACTCGGTGCGATTCACTTTAGTGTGCGGGGCGGCGTGGTTCTCACTCAATTGCACTGCACATCAGCTCCATGTTAGTGAATATCACTATGTTGTTATCATTTTGTGGTGGAAAGTTGTTATGACCGCGAAAGCGTTGGACTCGTACGATCTGAAACTTCTCCGTGTTCTGCAGACGGAAGGCCGGATGCCGATCGTGGATCTCGCCGAGAAGATCGGGCTTTCGGCCACGCCGACGCAGCGGCGGGTTCAGCGCTTGGAGGCGGAGGGCATCATCGCCGGATACGCCGCGCGGATCGACCGCCAGCGGGCGGGTCTCGGCCTCACCGTTTTTCTGCAGGTGAAGGTCGACGGGCATCACGAACGCAAGGCGGCGCTGTTGCAACAGAAGCTCGCGTCGATGCCGGAGATCGTGTCGTGCCACATCGTGTCGGGCGATGCGGATCTGGTCGCGGAGGTGGTCGTGGCCGACCTCGCCGCTTACGAAGCGTTCCTGATGGGCAAATTGTTGAAGCTCGGCATCGTGAAGGAAGTGCGCAGTTCGATCTCGCTGCGCGCACTTCGTGTCGACGGGGCGCTCAACGTCGTGTGACGCTCACGGAGCGTTGCTGGGGACTGAACCGCCATGGAGAATCGGGCCCGGAACGCGTGGCTTCGGATCCTTGAAGTTGATCCAGTCGGCGAGCAGATGGAAATAGCCTTCCGAGAAACGCGTGTCGACGCGCACGCCGTTCTTTTCTTCGAACTCTGTGATGCCGTGGTCGGCTGTCGGAAAGACGACGATGTCGAGATTTGGGCGCGTCGTCTGAATCTCTCTCAGCGTGCGAAGCGTGTTCTCGCTCGGCGCCGAGCTGTCTCGTCCAGCGAGGATCCATAGATGGGGCCCGTCATAGGCTCGTAGCGCGGGCAGGGGGTCGTAGTCCCAGGACGTGCCGACGTCGAACCACGGGCCGAGCCACGCGATAAGCCAGTTCGGATAGGCGAGGAAGTCGCCGGTGAATTCGCCCTTGATCTTTGCGTACCATGGTTCGTCGGCGTACTTGGCGCGCACGGCGTCGAGGTCGTCGAAGCCGTCCTTGAACTTGGACGCCATAATGCGGCCCGTGGCGTCGGTGATCTCGCGCGCTTGGGCGATCACGTCTTCGCCGTAACCGGCGGAGCGTAGATCGTCGAACACTTCTTCGCGGTCTTCGGCGAGCGGGCTTTCGGCCAGGCCGAAGCCGACGAGAGCGAAGTCCGCTTTCACCTTGGTCGCCGCGAGGGGGATGATCCAGCCGGCTTGGCTGCCGCCTTCGAAGCCGACCTCGCGGGCGAGCGTGCCCGTCATCGCGCGAGCCTTCGTGAGCGCCGCTGCGGCGTCGTCGGAAAGCAAATGGAAATCCTGTGTGTAGCTGCCTTGCGATTTGCCGGTGCCGCGCTTGTCATAGACGAAGACGCCGACGCCGTTGGCCGGTAGGAGATACTGAAGCCGGTTGAACAGTACAGCGGAGTCGCGCTCAGAGCCGTGCACGAGAACGGCGACGGGGACCGCGCCCTCGACGCGGGGCATGACGAGCCGGCCGGCGAGCGTTAGGCCGTGGCTCTGAAAGGTTGTGTCGGCAACATCGAAGACTTCGCGTTGTGCGGTGGTTGCGAGCGGCAGGCCTTCGATTGACAGTGTGCCCGCATCGCAGGCGTCGAACCGAACCGACGCACCCGCGACCTTGTCGTCGGACCAACCGCGTGCGAGGTCGAACTTCGATGGGACGGCGTTCGCTTGGCCGGGCGCCGGATTAAGGCGCCAGGTCTCGCCGTTCATTGCAACCAGCCGCAGACTTTGCGGTGCGGCGCTTGGGGTCACGACGATCACGTCGGCTTTGTCGGTGCGGTAAGCGCCGTAGTGGCAGGCGAGGCGCGCGTCGGGCGGTGGCTCGTGAAAGAAGTAGAACCATGCCGCGAGCGCTGCGAGACCGAGCAGAGCGACGACAAGCAGAACGCGGCGAACGAGCATGGGCCGTCCTAGCGGTAGAGCGCGACCTCTTCGATGCGGCGATCGATCTTGCGGATCATGGCGTTGTAGGTGGGTGTGTCGAGGTCGCCGTAACCGGTCTTGAACTCGGCTTCCGACAGGCCTTCGGGCAGATCGCCGACCTTCGGGAAGAAGTCGGATTCGCGCGGACCGCCGGACAGCGTGCGCTGAAGTTTGCGGGCGGAGCTTTCGGAGCGCGTCGCGACTTCCGCAAAGCGCACGCCGGCGCGGTCGGCGGCGATGTCGGTGAAGGAGAAGCCTGAGGGGCCGTCGGCGTCGCTGACTTCCTTGGCCTCGCCGATCAGGTTCGAAATGCCGCTTCCGGCAGCGATCTGGATGCCGGCCGTGGTCACGAAGTGCTGCACCCAATCGTGGCGGCGCTCAAGCTTCACCTCGCCGGTGTCGAAGTCGCCGTCGGAGATGTCGCCGGTCTTCACGTCGCGCAGCAGGAGTTCGAAGCGGCTGTCCCCGAAATACATCGCGAGCGCCAGGATCGCTGCGCGGTTTTCGTCGACCGGCGAATTCGTCTTCGAGCGTTCCTCGGCCACCGTGAAGAGCGGGCCCATGTAGTCGGCGAGCGAAAGCGCGCGGCCGGCACTGGCGCGGCTGACGTCGGCGATCGTGCGGTAGTAGGCGCGCACGGCATCGGCGTTGCCGAAGTGCAGCGCCTTGCCGGCGGCGGCCTTGACGTCGGCGACGAGGTTCGGCGGCGGCTGGAAACCGACAGTGATGAGGTCGCCCGTGACGTCGACGGAGCGGATCGAGGCGTAGACCGGCTCGCCCTTGCCCGAGCCCATGAACCAGTCGAGCGCGTAGATGGTGAGCGGCTTGATGATCCAGGCGGGGATCGGGATCGCGCCTACGGAAAGTTCCGAGACCACCAGTTCGGAATCCGATTCTTCGACGATCGCTTCGACGTTCAGGTACTTGCCCAGAAACGTGTCGGGGATCGGGAGTTCCGCGGTCGCGGCCAGCAACACCCCGCCGGGCATGGCGTCAACTCTGGTGTTGACGCGGGTGAAGCGGGCGAAGGCGGCACCCACGGCGCGGCTGACCTCGCCCGCGCGCACGCTGATCTTCGTTTCGCGCTCGGCGCTCATCAGGCGCGGGTCGAAGCGCTTCAAAACGTCTTTCGCGTCGGCGATGTCGTCGAAGATGGCGGTCTCGCCGGCGCTGACCAGCGGTTCGCGCTGGATCATCATCACCGGCAGCACGATAGGCGCGAGGAACAGCGCCAGAAGCACCAGGCGGAACAGCATTTTCAGCACGGCCATGGCTCCGACGCGCTCCCCCGAGGCCCCCAAGTCGCCGGACCATAGGGGATCGATCCTGCGATTTCCACCCGCGGGCGAAATCCGCGGATTGGCTTGAGGTACGGCGTGGCGCTATCGTCGCCGCCCGGCCACACCCCCCTCTTGAGGACCCTCTCCCCATGAACGCCAGCGAAGCGATCTTGCGCGAACTTGTCGATCTCGGCGTCGAGGCTTGCTTCGGCAATCCGGGGACGTCGGAGATGCACCTGGTCGCGAGCTTCGACCGGGTGGGGGGGCTTCGGCCCATTCTCGGCCTCTTCGAGGGCGTGTGCACGGGTGCGGCTGACGGTTATGCGCGCATGGCGGGGAAGCCCGCCGCGACGCTGCTGCATCTTGGGCCGGGGCTCGGCAACGGGCTTGCCAACATTCACAACGCCAAGCGCGGGCAGTCGCGGATGATCAACTTGGTCGGCGATCACGCGACCTATCACCGCAAATATGACGCGCCGCTGCAGAGCGATATTCATTCGATCGCACGGCCGGTGTCGGACTGGATCGGCGATCCGGTGTCGGGGACGGATGCGATCGCGAAGACGCGCGAGGCGTTCGACGTCGCGATGCGGCCGAACGGCGGACTTTCGACGCTGATCGTGCCGGCGGATATTGCGTGGTCGCCGCTTGAGGGCGCGGCACCTGCGCGAAAGGCGCGCGCGGCGGCGAAGCCGGTCGACATGGCGCTCGTGCGCGAGGCGGCGAAGGCGCTGACCGCGGGCGAGCCTGCGATGCTGCTGATCGGGGGGCATGCGGGGCTTGAGAAGCCGCTGAAGATCGCGGCTGCGATCGCGGAGAAGACGGGGGCGAAGCTTTTCGCCGACACGTTCGTGCCGCGGCTGGCGCGCGGACGCGGGCGGCCGAAGCCGGACCGCGTGCCTTATCTCGGCGAGATGGCGGCGATGATGCTCGCCGGGTTCCGGCGTTGCGTCACCATCGGGACGAAGGCGCCGGTTGCGTTCTTCGCCTATCCGGGCAAGCCGTCGACGTTCCTGTCCCCGGAATGCAAGACCGTCGAGGCGTGGGAGCCTGCGAACGATCTTGTGGAGGTGTTGAGCGCGCTCGCCGAAGAGGTGGGGGCGAAAGTCGGCGGCATCGCCGATGCGGGCGCTGCGCCGCAAGTGCCGACCGCGGGCAAGATCAACGTGCAGAGTTTCGGGGACGCGGTCGCGGCGCTGCTGCCCGAGGGCGCGATCGTGTCGGATGAGGCGGTGACCGGCGGCACGTGGGCTTCGATCGCGACGCAAGCCTCCGCACCGCACGATTGGCTGGCGCTGACCGGCGGGGCGATCGGCGACGGCATTCCGATGGCGGTGGGGGCGGCGGTCGCCTGTCCCGGCCGCCCGGTCGTGAACCTGCAGGCCGACGGCTCGTCGATGTACACGATCCAAGGTCTTTGGACGGCCGCGCGCGAGAACCTGCACGTGATCACGGTGCTGCTCAACAACAAGTCCTACGGCATCTTGAACATGGAGCTCGACCGCGTGGGGGCGACGGCGCAGAGCGAGCGTTCGCGATCGCTGCTGTCGCTCGACAAGCCGGTGATCGACTTCACAAGCCTGGGGCGTGCGATGGGCGCGTCGGCCGTGCGGGCGGAGGACAACGAGACGTTCGTCAAAGCGTTCCGCCGCGCGCTTGGCGAGCCCGGTCCGCATTTGATCGAA
>JAEUML010000193.1 GCA_016792785.1 Alphaproteobacteria bacterium | reverse complement strand
ATGTATCACTTCCTCTCGGGCTTCACCGCAAAAGTCGCGGGCACCGAAAAGGGCCTCGGCAAAGAACCCCAACCGACATTCTCGACCTGCTTCGGCGCGCCGTTCATGCCGCGCCACCCGACCGAATACGGCAACCTGCTTCGCGACCTGATCGCGCGCCACAAGGTCGACTGCTGGCTCGTCAACACCGGCTGGACCGGCGGCGCGTTCGGCACCGGCTCACGCATGCCGATCAAGGTCACGCGCGCACTGCTCTCGGCCGCCCTCGAAGGCACGCTGAAGACCGCGCAAATGCGCATCGATCCACATTTCGGCTTCGAGGTTCCGGTTTCGGTGCCCGGCGTCGATGCGAAAATCTTGAACCCGCGCGAAACCTGGGCCGACAAAGACAGCTACGACCGCCAGGCGATCAAACTCGTCAGCATGTTCCGCGACAACTTCAAGAAATTCGAAGCCCATGTCGGCGCCGACGTGAAAGCTGCCGCCCCGAAACTCGCCCAAGCTGCCGAATAGGCGGCGTACAAGTGCCGGGCATGCTCATCATCCTGAGCGGCCTGCCCGGCACCGGCAAAACGACGATCGCGCGCGAACTCGCAAGAGAATGCGCCGCCGTCCACCTCCGCATCGACACGATCGAGCAGGCGTTGCGCGACACGGGCGTCACCGTGATCGATCACGGCTACCGCGTCGCCTACGCGCTCGCCGAAGACAGCCTTCGCCTCGGCTTCACCGTCATCGCCGACAGCGTCAACCCCATCCAACTCACCCGCGAAGCCTGGCACGACGTCGCCAAACGGGCGGGCACGAGCCACCTCGACATCGAAATCGTCTGCTCCGACAAAACCGAACACCGCCGCCGCGTAGAAACGCGCTCCGCAGACATCACAGGCCACAATCTCCCAACCTGGGCTGATGTCGAAGGGCGCACCTACGAGCCGTGGCAAACCGAACGGCTTGTCGTCGACAGCGCTCAGGAAACAGTGGAAATAGCCGCACAGTCGCTCGCTCGCCGGATCAGCTCGGCGCAATCACCGGCGGCTAGCTAAGCGTTCATTTGCCAATCATAGGTGGATGAATCGCACTTTTTCCGCCACCGCACGATCATCACAATCATGTTGTAGATCACGAACAGACGGTTTCCGAATCTCCCGCAGCCGGACCCGCAAATCAACCGTCAGCCGATGCGGCGCACCTCGGGCCCTGGCCACCGCATCGCGCCCGGGCCGGCTGATGGTTCGTATTCCCGCGTGATCAGCAAGAACGGCTTGCCCTTCGCCGTCGGCAACCAGTTGCCGGAGAGTTCCCCGCCGGGATCGTCGGCTTGCACATAGATTGTAAGGCCGCCGTCGGCATCGCGCTTGAACTTCGTGCGGTCGCCGATCGAGTAGCGGTTGATCGGATTGGCGATGAGCTTGAAATCAAAGCCGTAGGCGTGGATCGACCAGAACGCGCCGACGCGCGGGTAATCGCCCGGCAAAATGCGCAACGTGTAGCGTGCGTCGCCGCTCATCGGCGCCGCCGTGCCCGGCTCCACCTGCATCGTCATGTAGATGTTCTCGCTCACCGGCGTTGCGGCGACGCCCAGGAGCGCAACCGCAGCTCGATAGAGATAATCGCCGTCGTCGTAGACGCCGGCCGTTGCTCGCATCACGGTCCACCCGTTCGCCGTGTGCGTGCCAGGCATGCGCTTCGTCATCGCCACGACGCGTTCGCGCCCTTCCTTCTCGGCGCGCGCCAGCCCTCGCCGCTGCGCGTCACTGAGCGAGGCAAACCCGTCCGTCAAGCCTTGGGCGAGCCCGATCGCAGCGAACCGCTTGGTGAGCTCCGCGTCGGCTGCGGGCGGCGGACACTCTTGAATCATCGTCTGCAGCGTTTTGAAGTCGGCGAGCGGATCCTTCACAACGTCGCCGGGCGCGAAAACCTCGGCTGGCGGCGCGGACCATTCTTGGCGAGCGACCCACGCCGAGAGCGGCTTCAGCGTGAATTGCTGCGCAAACGCAAAACCGCGCGCACGATCGGCGTCTGAACCGTCGAAGAACATGCGCATGATCGACAATGTCTGCCGCATTGGCGAGCGGTAGATCTGCGTAACTTCAGCAGGCAACACGCCCTTCCACCCCGGCCCGACGATCGCGACGACTTCTTCAGATTTGAAGGTCCGGCGTGACGGCAGCCCGAACGTCTGGCCGAGCAAGTCGAACATCTGGATGCTCCAATAGCGCCCGTCGATCTTCGGAATGCGCATGATGAACGGTTCCGCGCCCACGTCGATCCACACACTGCCGTAGAGCGTGTCGGTTTGCGGACCGCCACTCACCTCGGGCGTCACGACGACGTTGCGCAGAAGCCAACTGCCCCAACGCATCTTCATCTTCATCTGCGCATCACCGAGCATCATGTTCGCGTAGCGCAACTTCGCAAAAAAGATCAGCGGAAAGCCGTAGGTGTAGGCTTCAAGCCCGAGGTTGTACGCGTCTTGCTCTGCCGACGACTTCGCAGCAGGCTTTGCCTGAACGACGGGCAAAGCCGCTGCTGCGCTGATGACAGTCACGGCGCTCAGCACCGCACGGCGGCTTGAGATGGTTTTCAAAGATTTGGTCATTCGATGCGCCTTTGGTCCGAATTGCGGCAAGCTGAAACATGCTTGGGCCCGTCGGTGGGCAGCCGCGCGGGCAAGCTGACAAGCATCATAAGGTAGGCGAGCGCGTCGCCACAATGACCTTACTGCGCCTGAAACTCGCCGGGCCACACCGACCACGGTGGCGAGATGGATGACCACGCGCTGCCGATCACGCGCGACGGCATCGCGATGGCGAGAGCGGCTGCCAGTCTAGCTGACTCGATCGCGCTTTTTCCGCCGCCGCACGATCATGTCGTAGATTGGCCCGAACCCCATCAATGCTGCGCCCACGAAGGGCGCCGCAACCACCCCCACCCGAATGCCCAATGCGCTGTCGGGGCTC
>JAEUML010000187.1 GCA_016792785.1 Alphaproteobacteria bacterium | reverse complement strand
GGCGTCGCAACGGCGCTTGCGGCGGCAGCACGAGGGCATGCGCCGGGCGGTGGCGATCCGCGGGCGTTTCTCATCATTCCTCTGGGCGGGATCGCGGTGTTCGCGGCAACCGTTGCAGTTGCAATTTCGATGCGGCGGCGGGCGGACGTGCACAAGCGGTTGATGATGATCGCGAACATCAGCCTGCTCGATCCCGCGATCGCGCGGCTTCCGCTCGAGATCATGGCGGCGCATCCGCTTGTTTCGTTCGGGTTGGCGTGCCTGCTTGGCGTCGCCGTCGCGATTTACGACATCGCGATGCTCGGGCGCGTGCACCGCGCGACGCTCATTGCGGTGCCGTTGACCGCGGCGTGGCAGCCGTTCGCGCTCCACGTCAGTGAAACAGACGGGTGGCTCCAGGCCGCCGATGTTCTGATCGGCTGGTGGACTGCGTTGGCGTGAGAACGCGGCGGCTAAAGCTTGCCGCTGCCGCTGACGGTTGTGTGCCTTTCGCAGGCGCCTTCCGTGTTGCAGATCATCTTGAACGTCGTGCAGGCCTTTGCCGTTTCGATTTCCTGGCAACCGTCGGCGGTGCAGCAATAGGCGGACGGCTGCGTGCGGCCTCTCGACAGAGTGAGGGTGTCGACGGTGCGACCGTTCAACAGCACTTTCACGCGGCGGACCAAACCGCGGTCAGCGTCCTTGATCTCGTAGCGTTGCGCCTCAGGCGCGGCGGCCGCCAGCGTTGTCGCGGCGGGCGTCGTCGCGGTGGGTCGGTCGGTTTCTTCCTCACCGAACGGCAGCACCGAGCAAGCGGCCAATCCGATTCCGGTCGCGAGCAAAATCAAGGTTGAACGCATGCGATGTCCCCCCATTTGGAGGGGGAAGGCTATTTCAGGCGATTGCCCCTCGGCAAGGCGCGGCGACAACACACAAGGCAAGGTCCGGGCTCGTCATTCGTATGTGGCGATGCTCTCGACCACGAGGCCTTGTGCGTCGAAGACGAATGTTTCCGCTGCGTTCTGCCCTCGGTGGTTTCGGTAGGCGATGGTGAGGCTGTCGCTGCCGACGTAAAGGCGCTCGAACGTGAAGTGCAGGTCCTTGGCGATCGAGAGCGCTTTGCGCCAATAGCGCGCGAGTGCGGGCTTACCGGCGACGAAGTCGACGTTCTCGCCCATCACGACAGCGATCCGGGGCGAGCGAAAGACGATGTCGTCGGCGTAGTGGCTCAAGATCGCGTCGAGGTCGTGGGCGTTCCAGGCCTTGATCCAGTCGGCGGCGTAGTGTTCGGCGAAGGCGCGGTCGATCATTGGGGTGATCTTCGCCTCCAAACGATCTTGGGGATGTCGATGCGGGTTTTGTGGGTGCCATCCCAGACGGTGGCGAAACCGGCGGCGTTCAAGGCGGCGCAGACTTCGCGGCCGACGGCTTCGCTTCTAGCTTGATCGTCGTCGAGATCGCCGAAGGCGATCAGAAGACCGTCACCGTGAACGGCGCGTTCGACGTCTTGGCCGTGATAGAAGCAGTAGCCGTGGAACTTTTCGCGACCTTGGTCGTGGAGTTCCTGCGCGACGTCGGCGTGGCCGTCCGATTGGGTGTAGCCCGCGTTGTGAAGCGCGCAGATGCCTGCGGCCATCAGCGCATCGAATGCGCGGTCGAGGCGGTCGCAGTCGGTTTCCTTCGGCCAGGATTTTTCGGCAGCGGCCTTTGTTTTGAACTCGGCGGCGAGCGCCTTGCGGATCGCGTCGGGATCGGTGAGCGCGTCTTCCTCCGACAGGTGATCTTCGAGCATGTCGGCGGCTTCTGACTCGCTGCGGAAGCCCGACCAGACCCAGACCTTGAGCATGCTCAGCGTGTCTTCTTCCGCCTGTTTCGCCGTGTAACCGGACATCGCGTTTTCCTGGGTCAGAATGGCCATTTGACACTATGGGGGGGCGCCTCTAAAACCCGCGCCTTCGCTTGGGGAAGCCCTCGGCGAGATGGAAGCACCCGTGGCGGGGAAGCCCCCGCCTGTCGGCCTCACAGTCCGGGGCAGAGGAGGGCAGCATTTCCTGGTTTAACACCTTGAATCTATAGGGAAATTGCGAATGACGAAGCGACAGAGTTCGAAGTACAAGATCGACCGGCGTATCGGCGACAATCTGTGGGGCCGTCCGAAGAGCCCGCAGAACAAGCGCGAGTACGGTCCCGGTCAGCACGGCCAGCGCCGCAAGACCAAGACCTCCGACTACGGCGTGCAGCTGAAGGCCAAGCAGACGCTCAAAGGCTATTACGGCAACATCAACGAGCGCCAGTTCCGCAAGATTTACGCCGAAGCTTCGCGCAAGCGCGGCGACACGGGCGAGAACATCATCGGCCTGCTCGAACGGCGCCTCGACGCCGTCGTCTATCGCGCGAAGTTCGTGCCGACCGTGTTTTCGGCGCGCCAGTTCGTGAACCACGGCCACGTCAACGTGAATGGCCGGCGTGTGAACATTCCGAGCTATCTGGTGAAGGAAGGCGACGTGATCTCCGTGCGCGACAAGGCGCGCGACATGGAGCTCGTCGCGGTCGCGATCCAGCTGCCGGAGCGCGACGTGCCGGATTATCTCGAGGTCGACCACTCGAAGCTGACGGCGAAGTTCACGCGCACGCCGAAGCTGAACGACGTGCCCTATCCGGTGAAGATGGAACCGAACCTGGTCGTCGAGTTCTACTCGCGCTGAATTCGCTTCCTGCATCGTTCATTTCGAATGGCCGACGTATCGCGTCGGCCATTTCTTTTTCGTGCCTTTTTTCGGTCAAATGTCGGGGCGAAAGTCGCCGTCGCTTTGGAGAGCCGAGATGATCATTGCCGCGCTTTTCGCCGCCGCGTTGGGCGGTGCGCCCGTCAATCCTTGCGATGCCGTCACGCGGGGTGAGGTCGAGCGGATCTTGGGCGGCGCCCCGGTCGCCCTGACCGCCGACGAATTGGGCGAGGAGACCGCGCCGTCGTGCCACTGGGCCGACGCCAGCCGGCGGAACCGCATCGACCTTTCGATTTGGTCGGCGCAAGAGCTTCCCGTCGTCGGCATGACCGACGCGGCGGCTTATTTCGCGAAGCTGAAAGCCGAGGATGGCGGCGCGGGCGAACTCTACGGCGTTGGCGACAGTGCGTTCGACTCATGGCGCCTGACGGCGAGCGGGCAGGCCGAAGGATCGGTCGTCGTTCTGAAGGGCGACCGATTGTTTGTGTTCGCGTTTTTGGGTTCGTTGTTGGTCGTGGACGCGCACGCCTTTGTTGCGCGGGTCATCGCGCGGAGTTGAGCGCGCGTTTGAACATCTCGGCGTCGACGTTGCCGCCGGAGAGGATGACGGCGATCGTCTTGCCTTTGGCGTCGAATTTGCGGCTGAGCGCGGCGGCGAGTGCTGCGGCGCCGCCGGGCTCGACGACGAGTTTCAATTCGTAGAACGCGTGCGCCATGGCGGCGAGTGCTTCGTCGTCGGTGATCGCGAGGCCGGTTGCGCCGAGGCGCTTGAGGATCGGGAACGTGAGTTCGCCGGGCTTGTCGACCATCAGTGCGTCGCAGATCGAGAGCGGGCCTGGGCTGTTCGCGAGGCGCTCGCCCGCCTGCAGAGAGCGGGCCATGTCGTCGTAGGCGGCGGGTTCCACAGTGATGAGTTTCGTCTGCGGCGACAGGCTTGCGAGTGCGGTGCCGATGCCGGCGGAAAGGCCGCCACCGGAGCAGCAGACGAGCACCGCGTCGAACGTGATGCCGAGCGCCTTCGCATCCTCGACGAGTTCGAGACCGATCGTGCCTTGGCCCGCCATCACGGCGACATCGTCGAACGGTGGCACGAGGATGAGGCCGCGGTTGGCGGCCAACTTCTTGCCGATGGCGACGCGGTCTTCTTTCTGGCGGTCGTAGAGAACGACTTCGGCGCCGTAGCCCTTCGTGTTCGCGATCTTGAGCGCGGGCGCATCGGCCGGCATGACGATGACCGCGCTCGTGCCGAGGTCGCGAGCGGCCGCTGCCACCGCTTGGGCGTGGTTGCCGGAGGAGAACGCGACGACGCCGCGTTTGCGTTCGTCGCCGGTCAGGAGCGAGAGGCGGCTCATCGCGCCGCGGAATTTGAACGAGCCGGTGCGTTGCAGGACTTCGGCTTTGGCGAAGATGCGTCCGCCCGTTGCGGCGCCCGCCGCGCGGGCTTCGAGCAGGGGCGTGCGGACGGCGCGGCCTTTGAGGCGCTTTGACGCCGCTTCGATGTCGGAAAGGGTGAGGCTCACGCCGTTTCGAGCTTGACGCCCTGGTCCTCCAAGAACGGGCGCAGTTCGCCGTTCTCAAACATTTCCTTCACGATGTCGCAGCCGCCGACGAATTCGCCCTTCACGTAGAGCTGGGGGATCGTCGGCCAGTTGGAGAAGTCCTTGATGCCCTGGCGGATCTCGGCGTCGGCGAGCACGTTGACGCCTTTGTACTTCACGCCCACGTGGTCGAGGATGTGCACGACCGTCGCCGAGAAGCCACATTGCGGCGCCGCGGGCGTGCCCTTCATGAACAGCACGATGTCGTTCGATTGGATGTCGGCTTTGATGCGGTCGGCGACGGACATGGGCGCGAAATCCCTTTGGGTTGCGACAGACATAGGGGCGGGCCTTCGGGGCGTCAAGAATTCGGCCCGGACCCTCGCGAAGAGCCTGCAAATCGGCGTTAATCTCGGCTTGCGGGTGGGTGAGTCGCAACCTTCGACGAGGGAGTTAGAGCGCCATGTCCGTCACGGTCGAATTCAAGAAGGTCTATCCGAACCTCGATCCCGACGAGGCGATCGTCGGCGAGGACGGGCCGTACCCGTTCTGCGGCGGGGAACTGACCGAGGTGTGGTTCGAAGAGGGCGACGAATACAACACGTGCTTCTTCCTCAACCACCCGAAGCACGGGACGAAGGTGCTGCGCGATTTCGAGCAGCTGTGCGAGTTCGTGAACGGGACGATTGGACGACCGTGAATTGCCGCTATAGCGATCGACCAACACGCTTGGCCGCGTCGCGGCGAGTAAAGTACGCAGACGCCGTGCCTCCGAGGTAGGCCAGCAGGACGATCATGAGCAAGAGCGTGGTGCGAGAGTTGTTGTCCAACTTATCGGCGAGAACTGTGAAAAGTGCCCACGGCAGTGCGTAGCCCGTCGCATACAATAGCACCAGCTTCCAAGTCGGAAGCTCAAGCAATTCGGTCGCGTAGCGACTGAGCAATTCGTCGCGAGCGACAAGAGGGCAACTTCGGTACGCCCACCACCGAAGCGCGGCCACCACAACGAGCGCCATAGCCAACGGCGCCAGCATCTGCCATGTGTCGTCGAAACCCACAACGTATCGCCAGATGAGTGCAGTGATGACGAAGGCGCTTAGCACGACGATGAAGCTGGTCCACCGCTGCTTGAAGGTTTGGTATGGCACCATCTTCGCCATTGCCGTCAACCCGGCGCGGAGGTTTGTAGCGCCAATGCGTGGAGTTCGCCGCCCATGCGGCCCTTCAAGGCCGCGTAGACCATTTGGTGCTGTTGGACGCGGGTCTTGCCTTTGAAGGCGGCTGACACGACTTCGGCGGCGTAGTGGTCGCCGTCGCCCGCGAGGTCGCGGATTGTGACCTTTGCGTCGGGTAGCGCTTCCTTGATCAGGCGCTCGATCTCGCCGGCATTCATGGGCATTCGGATAATCTAGGCCGCCGACATGAGTTTGGGTAGCCAGGCCTCGTGCGCTTGGCGGAGGCCCGCGACGAGTTGCGGGTCTTCGCCGTCGATTTTCAGCGCGGCGCCGCCCGTTTGGCCCAGCTTCTGTGCCGGAATGCCGGCGGCTTTGGCTTCGGCGAGGATGCGGTCGGCTTCGGCTGCGGGCGCGGCGAGGACGTAGCGGGCTTGGTCTTCGCCGAACCAGAACGCGCCGCGGCTTTCGCTTTGCGGCGTCGTCAGCGTCGCGCCGATGCGCGAGGCCATCGCCATTTCGGCGATCGTCACTGCCAGGCCGCCGTCGGAGACGTCGTGGACCGTCTTGACGCGGCCCGTGGTGATCAGTCCACGGACGAAATCGCCGTTGCGCTTTTCGATCTTGAGGTCGACGGGTGGGGGCGGGCCGTCCTCGCGGCCCAAGATTTCGCGCAGATAGATCGATTGGCCGAGATGGCCCTTCGTTTCGCCGATGACGAGGATCGTTTCGCCCTCAGCCTTGAAGGGGATCGTCGCGTGTTTCGTGACGTCCTTCATCAGGCCGACGCCACCGATCGCGGGCGTGGGCAGGATGCCTTGGCCGTTGGTTTCGTTGTAGAGCGAGACGTTGCCGGAGACGACGGGGAAGTTGAGCGCCCGGCACGCGTCGCCGATGCCGCGGACCGCGAGCACGAACTGGCCCATGATCTCCGGCCGCTGCGGGTTGCCGAAGTTCAGATTGTCGGTGATCGCGAGCGGCACGGCGCCCACCGCCGTGATGTTGCGCCAGGTTTCGGCGACGGCTTGCATGCCGCCGGTGTGCGGGTCGGCCTGGACATAGCGCGGGGTCACGTCGGTTGTCAGCGCGACGGCCTTCTGTGTGTTGTGGATGCGCACGATCGCCGCGTCGCCGCCGGGCCTTTGCACCGTGTCGGCCATGACCGTCGAATCGTATTGCTCGTAGATCCAGCGGCGGCTGGCGAGATCGGGCGTTGCGACGAGCTTCGCGAGCGTCTCGGTGATCGACTTCGGTTCGGCGATCGGGCCCAGCGCTTTCGGCCGCGCGGGTTCCGTCCACGGGCGCTCATAGAGCGGGGCTTCGTCGGCGAGTGCTGTGACCGGAATGTCGCCGACGGTTTGGCCTTTGAATTTCAGTACCAGGCGCTTCGTGTCGGTTGTGACGCCGATGACGGCGAAGTCGAGCTCCCATTTCTTGAAGATTTTCTCGGCCTCCTTTTCGCGGCCGGGTTTCAAGACCATGAGCATGCGCTCCTGGCTTTCGGAGAGCATCATCTCGTAGGGCGTCATGCCCGTTTCGCGGCAGGGCACCTTGTCGAGGTCGAGCTCGATGCCTGAGCCGCCCTTGTCCGCCATCTCGCATGACGAAGAGGTCAAGCCCGCCGCACCCATGTCTTGGATGCCGACGATTGCGTCCGTCGCCATCAGTTCGAGGCAGGCTTCGAGCAGCAGCTTCTCCGTGAACGGATCGCCGACTTGAACGGTGGGGCGCTTTTCCTCCGACGCGTCG
>JAEUML010000169.1 GCA_016792785.1 Alphaproteobacteria bacterium | reverse complement strand
TCGCCGGATTGGATCGGGCCGGCGGTCGCGCACGCGCTCGGCATTCCTTATGTGGTGGCCGAAGGATCGCAGGCGAACAAGCGCGCGGGCGGGCCATGGGCGCTGGGTCATGAGGGCGCGACCAAGGCATTGTGCTCTGCTGCGCGTTTGTTTGCGATGACGGCGTTCGACC
The DNA here is from genome assembly GCA_016792785.1 of Alphaproteobacteria bacterium. Classification (GTDB taxonomy): domain Bacteria; phylum Pseudomonadota; class Alphaproteobacteria; order Micropepsales; family Micropepsaceae; genus SZUA-430. The sequence continues at coordinate 22,864 of JAEUML010000169.1, read as the reverse complement.
GCTATTCGCTCGATCAGCTGGCGCCGGGCCGCGTGCGCGACTTGAAGCCGTTCATTGACGTCACTCCGTTTTCGGGCAGTGCGCGCGTGAACGACCCCGTCGAGATCGTGACGGTCGGGATGATGCGCAATGAGCGCAAGCGGGCGAGCTATACGATGTTGGCGGCGGCGATGCGTCTGCTCGCCGACGTGCCGTTGCGGCTGACGATTGCAGGCGACGGATCGTATCGCGGCGAGATCGAGGCGATGTTTCAGCCACCTGCGCCCGGGCACGAGATTCGCTTCCTCGGCGCGGTCGGCGGCACTGGTGTTGTGGCGCTGCTCGCGCGATCCGACATCTTCGCTTGGCCGGGATTGGGCGAGGCGTATGGGCTCGTGTTCTTGGAAGCGCAGGCCGCCGGGTTGCCGGTGGTGGCTTGCCGCGATCGTGGCGTTCCGGACGCCGTCTTGGACGGCGAGACGGCTTTTCTGAGTGCCGCGAACGATGCGGCGGCTTATGCTGCGAATATGCGGCGATTGGTGGAGGAGCGGCGGTTGCGGGCCGACATGGGCGCGCGGGCGCGGCGGTTCGTGCGTGAGGAGCGTTCGGTAGCGGCGGCGGCGACCATATTGCGCGAAGTCTTAGCGGAGCTTCCCGTTTGAGCGCGCGCATCTTCATCTGGGTGCAGCATCTGCTCGGCTTTGGGCATTTCGCCCGCGTCAAAACGATCGCCGAGGCGTTGCGCGATGCGGGCCATCGGGTGACGTTGGTCAGCGGCGGCGTGACGCCGGCGGAGGCAGTGCCTGCGGGCGTTGCGTTCGTGCAGTTGCCGGCGGCGCGGGCGAAGGACGAGATGTTCGACGACCTCGTCGACGCGAACGGGCGGGACGTCGATCAGCGTTGGCGCGAGGCGCGGCGCGACGAACTGATCGCCGCGTTCCGGCGGGCCGAGCCCGACATGGTGATCACCGAGACGTTTCCGTTCGGGCGGCGGTTGCTTGAGTTCGAGTTGCTGGCGCTGCTGGACGAAGCACGGCGCGCGGCGCAGCGGCCGAAGATCGTGTCGTCGGTGCGCGACGTGCTGCAGCGTCCGCGCAAGGACGAGCGCGCGATGGCGATGGTGGCGCGGGCGCGCGAACTCTACGACGCGGTGCTTGTGCACGGCGATCCGAACGTCTTGCGGCTGGAGGAGAGTTTCGCGGAAGCCGCCGGGATTTCCGCGCGCTGCGTCTATACCGGCTATATCTGCGCCGACATGCCGGAACCGTCCGGCGCGCGACGAGAGGTTCTCGTTTCGGCGGGTGGCGGCGCTGCGGGGCGCTCGTTGATCGGGGCGGCGATCACGGCGCGGGCGTCGTCGCGGCTCAGCGCCGATCCTTGGACATTCGTCACCGGACCGTTGAGCGAGCTACCGCCGACCGATGCGGGCGCGAGCATTGTGCGGAGCTTGCCGGACTTTCGCGCGCGGCTGGCGGGGGCGGCGGTGTCGGTGTCTCAAGCGGGGTATAACACGCTGGTCGAAACCGCGCGTGCGGGAACGCCGGCCGTGGTCGTGCCGTTCGAGACGGATCGCGAACGGGAGCAGTTGACGCGCGCCGAGGCGTTCGCGGCGCGAGGTCTTGTGCGCTTGGTGCGGGCCGCCGACGCGACGCCCGATGCTTTGGCCGAAGCGATCGATGCGACGGCGGGCGTTCTGCCGCCCAAGTCCAACATCGACTTTCGCGGCGCGGCGGGGACGGTGCGCGCTGTGCAGATGGTACTCAAGCGATGAGCGACGGGTGGGACCGTGTGCGTGCGGAACTCGACGTGTGGGCAGCGCAGCGGCGCATCGCGCAGTTCTGGTGGCGCGACGACGATGCGCAAGACACGTCGGATCAGCTGAAGGCGATGCTGGCGGTTGCGCGCGTGTTCGACGTGACGATCGGGTTGTCGGCGATCCCTTCAGGTCTGTCGCGGCGGTTGGTCACGGCACTTGCTCGCGCTGAGGAAGCGCAGATGCTGGTGCATGGGTTCGCGCACACGAACCATGCGGATGCGGGACGCGCGAAGCGCGAGATGGGCGGCAAGCGGCCGCTCGACGAAATCGTGAGCGACATGAAAGCGGGGCTTGCGCTTGCGCGCGATGCGTTCGGGGCGCGCGTCTTGCCGGTGCTGGTGCCGCCGTGGAACCGGATCGCGCCGGGGGCGCTCACGCATTTGCCGAAATTGGGTTACCGCGGCATTTCGACATGGAAACCAAGGCTCAAGCCTTATCCCGTCCCCGGTCTCTTGCAGATCAACACGCACCTGGACCTTGTCGACTGGCGGCGCGGGCGCGTCATCAAGGACGAGCGCTTGATTGCGGGGCTTTTGTTGAGGAAATTGCGTTGGCGGCGCGAAGCGCGCGCGCGCGCCAGCGAACCCTTGGGATTGCTTACGCATCATGCCTATTGGACTCCGGCGATGGAGCGAATCGTCGTGCGGCTGCTTGAAGTCACGCGCGAGCATCCTGGGTCGCGCTGGCATTCGCCACGATCGGCGTTCGGGTTGTGAGTGAGGTTTCCATCCATCGCTGGCCGACGCAGGCTTTGACAGGCGACCTCGCGCGCGGGTCGATCGCGACGGCGGTCGGCGTGTTCCTGCTTCTGGCTGTGCCGATCGGGTCGATCGCGTTCTGGGCCGTCGCGGGTTTGACCATTTTGTTCGCGCTCTATTTGATGAGCACCGTGTCGCGGATATCGAGCGTGATCGAAGTGGACGACGAGGGCGTGCGGTGGCGGGGCGGCCTGTTCGGCGGGCGTGCGATCAAATGGGGCGAGCTTGAAAAATTCGAATTGCGGCACTTTCCTTTGAGCCGCGACCGCGCCCAGGGGTGGATGGACCTGAAGCTCAAGGGCGGCGGGCGGACGATTGCGATCGACGACAAGCTCGACCGTTTTGGGGAATTGCTTGCACGGGCGTGGGTGGCGGCGCGCAAGGCGGACGTCGGCATTTCCGACGCGACGCATCACAATTTGATGGCGGCAGGTCTTTTGCCGAAGGACAAGGCCTGATGGCCGATGTTCTGACCATCGACAATTTGACGATCGGCTTTCGCAACGGAAAGCAGGTTGCGCGTATCTTGAAAGGCGTGAGCTTTTCGGTGCCGCAGGGCAAGACCGTGGCGCTCGTCGGCGAGAGCGGGTCGGGCAAGTCGACGATCGGGTCGGCGATCATGGGCCTATTGCCGACGCCTAAGACCGAGCAAAGCGGACGCATCGTGTTTCGCGAGCCGGGTGCGGCGCGCGAGATCGACATCTCGAAGCCCACGTCGCGCGAGTATGCGTGGTTGCGCGGCAACCGCATCACCTTGGCGTTTCAGGAACCTTCGGCGGCGCTGTCGCCGGTGGTGAGCGTGGGTGCGATGCTGAGCGAGACGCTGAGTGCGCATCAGAAACTGTCCACGAGCGCCGCACGGCAGCGCGTGCTCGAAATCCTGCGGCGCGTCGGCTTTCCCGATCCGGAGGGCGCCTACACGCGCTATCCGTTCGAGCTGTCTGGCGGGCTGCGGCAGCGGGCGATGCTGGCCTCGGCGTTGGTGTCGAAGCCCGCGCTCGTCATCGCGGACGAGCCGACCTCGGCGCTCGACGTCACGGTGCAGGCGCTGGCGTTGAAGCTGCTTGCGGACTTGCAGGACGAGATGGGTCTCAGCCTGCTGTTCATCACGCACGATTTCGGCGTGGTTGCGAACGTCGCCGACCATGTGATCGTGCTGCGCGAAGGGCAGATCGTCGAGCAAGGCACGACGCACGAAGTGCTGACGCAGCCGAAGTCCGACTATGCGCGGGCGTTGCTTGCCGCTGTGCCGCGGCTCGAGGGCGAGCCGTTCGTGCTGAACCCACCGCATGCGAGCAGCGGATCGATTCAGACTTTGGGTCCTGTCTGGGCGTCGCGGATCGGGCCGCCCGCGGGCACGCCGCTGATCGAGGTGAACGACGCCGGCAAGCGTTTCACCGCGCGCAAGCGGAGCTCAAGCGAAGACGGCGGCACGGTCGAGGCGGTGTTGGGCGTCGACCTTACGATCAACGCGGGCGAGTGCGTCGGGCTTGTCGGCGAGAGCGGGTGCGGGAAGTCGACGCTGTCGAAGATGATCATGCGTGCGCTGACGCCGGACAGCGGAACGATCCGCATCAACGACGGCAAGGGCATGGTTTCCGTCGCCGGTTTGTCGGGCGAGGCGCTGAAGCAATATCGCGCGCGCGTGCAGTACGTGTTTCAGGATCCGTTCGCTTCGCTCAATCCGCGCCGGACGGCGGAGGAGATCGTCACCGAGCCGTTCGCCATCCATGGGCTCGGCACACCGGCGCAGCGGTTGCGCTGGGCGGCGGCGCTGTTCGAGATGGTGGGGCTCGACCGCATGATGCTGATGCGTCACCCGAATGCGTTTTCCGGCGGGCAACGCCAGCGCATCGGGATCGCGCGGGCGTTGGCGCTCGGCCCCGATCTGCTGGTTTGCGACGAGCCGGTGTCGGCGCTCGACGTTTCGGTGCAAGCACAGATTTTGGGTTTGCTCGACGGGTTGCGGCAGGACCTGGGCGTCGCGAGTCTTTTTGTCAGTCACAACCTTGCGGTTGTGCGGGCAATCGCGGCGAAGGTTTACGTGATGTGCCGCGGGAGGATCGTCGAGGCAGCGCCGGTCGCCGAGTTGTTCGCCAATCCGCGCCATCCCTACACAAAGGCGCTGCTGGCGGCGAACCCGGAGCCCGACCCCGAGCGAAAACTCGACCTCGGCGCGCTGATGCACGGGCGGGCGTCGGACCCTGCGGCGTGGCCGGAACCTTACCGGCTGACGCGGGGGCAGAAGCCGCGCTATGAGACCGTCGGCGAAGGCCATATTGTGGCCGTCGCGTAGAACCCCTGACGTGTAACCCTCGAGGCCCAAGCATGATGCGTTCGACCTGCGCCGCCATTTTGTTCGTCGCGTTGGCCGGCGCGGCCTTTGCCAATCCGACCACCAAGGCGCCCGCCACAACGGTGTCGCAGACATTGCCGAGCGAGCCGCTGGTCGTTGACCTCAAAGCCTCAGGCCGGCAGCCGGGCAAGCGCGGCGGCGTGCTGCGTATGCTGATGAGCAAGGAGAAGGACGTCCGCCTGCTCAACACGTGGGGCTATGCGCGGCTTGTCGGGTGGACGTCGAAGCTGGAACTGAAGCCCGACATTCTGAAGGCGATCGAGGTGAAAGACGGGCGCGTGTTCACGATGCGGCTGCGCGCAGGGCACAAATGGTCGGACGGCGCGCCGTTCACGTCGGAGGACTTTCGCTATTTCTGGCAGGACGTCGCGTCGAACAAAGAGCTGAACCCCGGCGGGCCTCCGGTCGAGCTGATGAACGGCGGCGAATTGCCGAAGGTCGAGATCGTCGATGCGCTGACCGTGCGCTACAGCTGGTCGAAGCCGAATGCGCGGTTCCTGGCGTCGCTCGCGCAGGCGCGCGAGCCCTACATCTATCGGCCGGCGCACTATCTGAAGCAATTCCACGCGAAGTACGCCGACAAAGCGGCGTTGGCCAAGATGGTTGCGGCCGAGAAGGTGCGCGCGTGGGCGCAGCTGCACAATCAGATGGACGCGATCGACGACAACGACAATCCGGCGATGCCGACGTTGCAGCCGTGGTTCGTGACGACGGCGATGCCGGCCAACCGTTTCGTGTTCAAGCGCAATCCCTATTTCCACCGCGTCGACGCAGCGGGCGTGCAGCTGCCTTATGTCGATGCGATCGAGGTTGCGATCACGGATGCGGGGCTCGTCTCGGCGAAGACGGCGGCCGGCGACAGCGACTTGCAGGCGCGGGGGCTTTCGTTCGGCGACATCACGGTGCTCAAAGCGAATGAGGGTAAGGGCCGGTACAAGGTTCTGGCGTGGCCGATCGCCAAGGGTTCGCACCTTGCGCTCTATCCGAATTTGAACGCGAACGATGCGGGCTGGCGCGCCTTGATGCGCGATGTGCGGTTCCGCCGCGCGCTGTCGCTCGGCATCGACCGTGCGGACATCAACAAGGCGCTGTTCTTCGGCCTTGCGACTGAAGGGAACAACACGGTTCTGAAGGGCTCGCCGCTGTTCAAACCATCCTATGTGAGCGCGAACGCGACGTATGACCCGAAGGCCGCGAATGCGCTGCTCGACGAGATTGGTTTGAAAGCGCGCAACGCGGAAGGCACGCGGCTGATGGCGGACAAGCGGCCGCTCGAACTTGTCGTCGACACGGCGGGTGAGGCGAAGGAAGAGACCGACGTGCTGCAGCTGATCGCGCAGCACTACAAGGCGGTCGGCATCAAGCTCGTCGTCAAGCCTTCCGACCGCACACTAATGCGCAACCGGGCCTATGCGGGCGATGCGGTGATGACGGCGCGCTCAGGCTGGGACACCGGCATCCCGACCGCCGATACGAGCCCCGACGAGCTTGCGCCGACGCGGCAGGACAATCTCATCTGGCCGAAATGGGGCAATCACTACGAGACGAACGGCAAGCTGGGTGAAGCGCCCGATGTGGCGGCGGCGCAGGAGCTCTTGAAGCTCGATCAGGCGTGGAATGCCGCGAAGAACGCGGCCGAGCGCGCGGCGATTTGGGACAAGATGCTTGCGATCCACGCCGACCAACAGTTCATCATCGGCACGGTTTCGGGCGTGATGCAGCCGATCGCGGTGCGCACGACGTTGAAAAACGTGCCCGAAAAAGGCGTGTTTTCATGGGATCCCGGGGCGCAATTCGGCATGTACCGGATGGACGAGTTCTGGTTTGGCCCGTGACGGGGTATCCTGTCACCTGAGTCTGGCTGACACGGGGGAGAGATGCTGCGTTACGCGGCAGAGCGGCTGATTCTGATGGTGCCTGCGTTCGTCGCCATCGCCGCGCTCATCTTCATCGTCATTCAGCTGCCGCCGGGCGACTTCCTGTCGAACGAGATCGCCGAGTTGCGCTCGAAGGGCGATGCGGCGGGTGCGGCGAAGATCGAATTCCTGCGCAAGGAGCACAGCCTCGACCGGCCGATGATCGAGCAGTTCGGCGTGTGGCTGGGCGTGTGGGAGGGGCCGCGCGGCTATTCCGGCTTGCTCCAGGGCGATTTCGGCACGTCGTTCGAGTTCAAGAAGCCGGTGTCGGACGTCGTCGACTACGCGCTGGGGCCGACCGTGCTCGTCAACACGCTCGCCGTCATTGCGATTTATCTGATCGCGCTGCCGCTCGGGATCATCGCGGCGGTACGTCAGTATTCGCTGATCGACTACGCGATCGCGGCGTTCGCCTATCTCGCGATGGCGACGCCGGGGTTCCTGCTCGCGCTCGTCGTGCTGATCTATTCGAACGTCTGGTTTGGAGTTTCGATCGGCGGCCTCGTCGATCCGCAATATGCGGACGCGCCCTGGTCGTTCGAGAAGTTCCAGTCGCTCGCCGCGCATTTGACGGTCGCGGTCGTGATCATCGCGTTCTCGGGCGTCGGCGCGATGATCCGGCGGTTGCGGGCCAATTTGCTCGACGAACTTGGCAAGCCTTATGTCGTCGCGGCGCGGGCGCGCGGGATCAAGGGGTGGCGGCTTTTGCTGCGCTATCCGGTGCGGATGGCGATCATTCCGTTCATTGCGGATATCGGAAACCTTCTGCCGTCGCTGGTGTCGGGGTCGGTGATCGTTTCGATCGTGCTCAGTTTGCCGACGGTCGGGCCCATTCTGGTGCAGGCGCTGAAGTCGCAGGATCTGTTCCTGGCCGGGTTCATTTTGTTGTTCGCGGCGGTGCTGACGCTGGTCGGCACCGTGATTTCCGATCTGCTGCTCGGGCTCATCGATCCGCGGGTGCGGCTCGGCCGGAGGCTTGAGCGATGAGCGCGATCGCCGACGCCACGCTTGCCAAGCTCGAGACGCCGGGATTTCTCGACCGGTTGTGGCGGCGGCCGGGCGCGTTCTTCGCGCTGATGTTCCTAGGGCTGCTCTACGCGAGTTTGCCGTTTGTCGAAATGATCGCGCCCTATGCGCCGGAGACGCGGAGCAACGAGGCGCTGTTCGCGCCGCCTTCGGACGTGATTTGGTTTCACGAAGGCAGCTTCGTCGGGCCGTTCGTTTACGGGATGAAGTCGCGTGTCGATCTCGAAACCTTCCGCCGCGTCTTTGAGACGGACACGACGAGGGTCGAGAAGCTGCGGTTTCTGTGTTCAGGTGACCCCTATCGGTTTTGGGGTCTGTTCGAGGCGCGCTTTCATCTCGTGTGTCCGGCAGAAGGCGGTAGTGGGTTCTACATATTCGGCACGGACCGGCTGGGGCGGGACATCTTCAGCCGCGTGATGTACGGCGCGCGCATATCGCTGACGATCGGGTTGCTGGGCGTCGCGCTCAGTTTCGTGCTCGGCTGCCTGCTCGGTGGGCTTGCCGGATACATGGGCGGCTGGGTCGACGCGATGATCCTGCGCGTGATCGAGCTTCTGCGCTCGCTGCCAGAGTTGCCGCTTTGGATGGCGCTTGCGGCCGCGTTGCCGGCGACGTGGTCGCCGCTCTGGGTCTATTTCGGGATCACCTTGATCTTGGGACTGCTCGATTGGCCGGGGCTGGCGCGCGCGGTGCGCGCCAAGGTGTTGTCGCTGCGCGAAGAGGACTATGTGGTCGCGGCGGAGCTTTTGGGGGCGAGCAAGGTTCGGGTGCTGTTCCGCCACATGCTGCCCAATTTCTCGGGTCACTTAATCGCGAGCGTGACACTTGCAGTGCCCGGCATGATCCTGGGCGAGACGGCGCTGTCGTTCCTGGGGCTGGGCCTTCGGGCGCCGGTGGTGAGCTGGGGCGTGCTGCTCAGCGAGGCGCAGAACATCAGCGCGGTCGAGCTTTATCCTTGGCTTTTGATCCCGCTCGCGCCGGTCGTGTTGGTCGTGCTGGCGTTCAACGTGCTGGGCGACGGATTGCGCGACGCCGTGGATCCCTATTCGAATTAACAATACTTTGCGTTTCGGAAACAATTCAAACAAACGTTTGAAGTACGCTGCGTCGGTTCCTATATAAGTCCGAAAGGGCTTCTCGGACCGACACTTGCTAGGCATCGGCGTATGAACGACGCAACTCCGCAGCGGGCGGCGACCCCGAGCGACATCGAACGCACGCTTGGTGTGGGACGCGCGGCGACGCCGTGGTGGCGGCGCTGGTGGGCGATTGCGATCGGGCTTGTGGTCGTTGCGCTCGTTGCCTGGTGGTTCCTCACGCCGGGCGCAAAAATCGAATACGTGAAAGGCAAGGCTGAGGTCGCGACCATCCGTGCGCTGGTGACGGCGACGGGTACACTGCAACCGATCGACAAGGTCACGGTCGGCGCCGAAGTGTCGGGGCGCGTCGACGAGGTGCTCGTCGACTTCAACCATCGCGTGACGAAAGGCCAAGTACTCGCTCGTATCAACATCGACGAGCTCAAAGCCCGCACGGTTCAGGCGCGCGCGAGCGTGCAGCAGGCAGAGGCCAATCTCGCCAAAGCGCAGAACGACCTGACGCGGGCGGGCGGCTTGCGTAAGCAAGGCTACGTTTCGCAGGCGGCCTACGATCAGGCGCTTGCCTCGCGTGACGTGGCGCGCGCGGCGCTCGCCAACGCCCGGGCTGCGGCTGACCAGGCGGAAGCGAATTTGGCCAAGGCCGCGATCCGCTCGCCGATCGACGGCATCGTCTTGAACCGCAAGGTTGAGCGCGGGCAGACCGTTGCGGCGAGCTTTCAGACGCCGGAGCTTTTCGTCATCGCCTCGGACCTCACGAAGCTCAAGCTCACGATCAATATCGACGAGGCCGATATCGGCGAGGTTGCGGTCGGGCAGGACGCGACGTTCACGGTCGACGCGTATGCCGCCGAGACATTCACAGCCAAGGTCGTCGAGTTGCGCAACGCGGCGGCGACGGTTTCGAACGTCGTGACCTATGAGGGCGTGCTCAGCGTCGACAACAAGGACGGGAAGCTCAAACCCGGCATGACGGCGACGGCCGACATCACGGTGAAGATCGCCAAGGACGTGCTCAGCGTGCCGAACGGCGCGCTGCGCTTTTCACCGCAGAACGCCGCGGTCACGAGCATGATCCCGCAGGCGACGACGGCGCCTGTCGACCCCATCGCCTCGGGCAAAGGCGAAGTCTGGAACGTCGGCGCTGACGGAAAGCCGGTGTCGCGCAAGGTCACGCTCGGCGTCACGGACGGGCGGCGCACGCAGGTGACGAGCGGCAATGTGAAGGCGGGTGAGGAGTTTATCCTGGATATTGCGCAGCCCGGCGCAGGGTCGTGACGGCGTCGCGCGCCATGACCCAACCACCGCTGATCCGCTTCGACAAGGTGTCGAAAATTTACGGCAAGGGCGAGACGGAGGTGCGGGCGCTCGACGGGGTGAGTCTGACGATCGACGACGGCGAATTCGTCGCGATCATGGGACCGTCGGGGTCGGGCAAGTCGACGGCGATGAACATCCTGGGCTGTCTCGATACGCCGACGAGCGGGCGTTATTTTTTTCGCGGCGTCGACGTCGGCACGCTGACGCGCAGCCAGCGGGCGCTGCTCAGGCGCAACTACATCGGCTTCGTGTTTCAGGGATTCAATCTTCTGAAGCGCACAACGGCGCGCGAGAATCTCGAGTTGCCGTTGATCTATCGCGGCGAGAACGCGGCGCAGCGCAAGCAGCAGGCGATGAAGGCGCTGGGCCTCGTCGGGCTGACCGACCGGGCGAACCACACGTCGTCGGAGCTTTCGGGTGGGCAGCAGCAGCGTGTCGCGATCGCGCGTGCGCTCGTCACAGAGCCCGCGGTCATCTTCGCCGACGAACCGACCGGCAACCTGGACTCCGCGCGCAGCCATGAGATCATGAAGCTCCTCGACGATTTGAACCGCACGCGCGGGATCACGATCGTGCTCGTGACCCACGAAGAGGACATCGCGGCCTATGCCAAGCGGCAGATCCGCTTCCGTGACGGCAAGATCGCCTCCGATGCGTTGACGCAGAAGGGGGCAGCCTGACATGTGGTGGACGACGCTGCAGCTGGCGTGGCGCGAACTCCGGGCGAATTTGCTGCGTTCGCTGTTGACGACGCTGGGCATCATCGTGGGCGTGGCCGCGGTCGTGACCGTGGTGACGCTGGGGCAGGGGCTGACGGTCAAGGTCACGGCCGACATCGCCTCGATGGGGCGCAATCTGCTTTTCGTGCTGCCGTTCACGCCGCAGCGCGCGGGGCCTGCGACGCCACAGACGCCGTTCAAGATCGACGACGCGCATGCGATCGAACGCGAAGTTCGAGGGGCGTCCGCCGTTGCGCCGTCGACGATCCGTCAGACGCAGGCCGTCTATGGTTCGAACAATTGGCAGGTCGCGGTCAACGGCACGACGAACCCTTATTTCATCGTGCGCGAGTGGCCGATCGCGCAAGGCCGTATCTTCACCGACAGCGAAGAGCGCGGCGGCAAGCCCGTGTGCATTCTGGGAGAGACACCGCGCAAGGAACTGTTCGGGCAGCAGACGCCGCTGGGCGCCTCGATCCGGCTGGGCGCCACTTCGTGCGAGGTGATCGGCGTGCTGGCCGCGAAGGGGCAGTCGACGTTCGGCCAGGACCAGGACGACACGATCATCATGCCGATCCTGGCCGTGCAGCGGCGCATGACGGGCAATGACGACGTGCAGCAGATTTGGGTCTCGGCGGCGACCGCCGGTCAGGTGCGCTCGGTGCAGGAATCCATCCTCTCGCTTATGCGCGAGCGGCGGCGCATCCGGCCGGGCGAGCAGGACGATTTCCTGATCCGCGATTTGCAGTCGGTGTCGAGCCTCGTCGAGTCGACAACGGCGCTGTTGACCGCAGGCCTGTCGGCGGTCGCAGCGATCAGTCTTCTGGTCGGCGGCATCGGGATCATGAACATAATGCTCGTCTCCGTCACCGAGCGTACGCGCGAGATCGGCATACGACTTGCGATCGGGGCGCTTGAGCGCGACGTGCTGGCGCAGTTCCTGATCGAGGCGGTGCTGCTGTCGTGCGTCGGCGGCTTGATCGGGGCGGGGCTCGGGCTCGCGGGCTCAGCCGCCATCGCCTATGCGATCGGCGTGCCGTTTGTGCTCAGCCCGATGGTCGTGGTCGTCGCGTTCGGCTTCTCGGCCGCCGTCGGGATCGTGTTCGGCTTCTTCCCGGCGCGACGGGCGGCGGGGTTGGATCCGATCGAGGCGCTACGGTACGAGTGAAAAGTCGTCCCGCTTCCTACTTCGCGGCGCCTTCGGTTTCGGCGGCGGAGAGGCGTTGCAGGTCTTCGAGGACGTTTGCGATCAGCTTCTTGCGGCGCGGGTCGCGCGCGGCGGGCGTCGCGGCAAACAGGCCGATCAGGTAACGGGCTTTCTCGGCCGCTTCGCCCCAAGAGGCAGCCGGGGCGGCGGTCAGCTGGACTTCGAGATCTTCGAGACGTGTCTTCAAGGCGGACTGGTCGGCCTCGACGCTGAGCAGCAAGCGGCGGATTTCAGTCGCCTTTTGCGCGGCCATGCCGCGGTGCTTGTCGAGCTGGATCGTTTGCGTGGTCATTCGTTGTTCCTTGATGGCAATGGCTTCGGGGCCGCGCGATTTGCGGCCCCGTCGTTGGTCCACGTCTTGCGACGCCTTAGATTAGAGGGTTCGGCCCTTCAACAGCGCGTCGACATCGGTCTGCGCCGCGCCGCGTTCTTGGGCGTATTTGGACATCACCTGCGTCACCAGATCGTCCTTGCCCTTGAGGGCGGAGATTTCATGCTCCGAGAACTTGTTCCACTTGGCGTGGATGTCCTTGAGCACGATCGCCCGGTTCGCATTCGGCGCTTCGGCCATATTCGGGGATGCGGTTGTCATATCGAGTTCTCCAATTCTTCGAAAATAATCTGAATGAAAATCACCCAAACCATGAGCTTCAATTAGGCTCTATTATTGGCAAATACTAGTGAAATCTCGCTTTTATTTCTACATTACGCAATATTGTGGGCATTATTTGGTTGTATTTCACACATCTTCTACGGTAGACATTTGGCTGCTCTCAGCAATGGGCGGACTTTTATTGAGCCTCCGTCAACCCGGCGGGAGCGCGGAGGCTTTGCATGCGTACGATCGAGATACTGGCCTTGGGCGCGGATTTGCGGCGCGAGGCGGAAAGCCAGTGCCACAGCGTGAACGAGGCGCACTTTGCCGTGCACGAGGTCGTGTCGGACGCCTTGGCCTGCAACCCGATTTTGGCGCGCGGTGCGTCGCTGCATGACGAACTGTCGTCGCGCGTCCGGCTCCGGCTGATCGAGGGTTCGATTTCGCGCTGCGGGTCGGCGCCGTTCAATTGGGACATCGCCAGGCGACTTCGCCAATAGCGGCGCGGTCAGCCGAGGGTCATCCGCGACTTGGATCGCTGCGTCAGCGGCCCGGTGCGGGTGGCGGCGACGGCGGGGCGGGCGGCTGCGGGCCTGCGGGCTGAGGGGCGCCCGGCGGCTGACTCATCACTTCGAAGCGGCCGGAGCCCATGATTTCTTCGCTCTTTGAGCCTGAGAACGAGGCGACCTTCACGTCGCCCGAGCCCATGATCTCCACGCGCGGGTTGACCGCTTCGCCACGGAAGACGACGTCGCCGGAGCCTGCGATTTGGACCTGGAACGGATCGGCGCGACCGCCTTCGATGAGGACATCGCCGGAACCCGCGATTTCAATATCTACCGGTCCGTTGACCTGCGCGACGCGGATGTTGCCGGAGCCCGCGACTTCCGTCGACAAGCCGCCCGCAAGCGGGCCGATCACGACGTTGCCGCCGCCGGCGATTTCGATTTGCGCTGCGGCTGCCGACGCGACCTGGAGATTTCCTGAGCCGGCCACTTCCACATCGAGCATTTCCTTCACCGCCCCGATCGAGATACGACCCGAGCCTGCGATTTCGACGGCTGCGCTCTGCACACGGCCGAAGCGCGCCTCGACGGCGTGACCATCGAGCCGGAGCGGTGCGTCGAGATCGCCGGCGTTGATCGTACCCACCATGCCTTCGAGATCGAACGGCGTGCCGGTGGGCGCGGTGATGCGCAGAGAGAGATCGCGAACCTTGCGCTCCTTGCCCCACATGTTGAACAGGTTCCAGGGGAACCAAGCTTCGTCTTCTTCCTTGTCGAGGCGCAGGAACAGCTCGTCGCCGACAGCGCGAACTTGCAGTTCCTTCATCGTTTCCGCTTTGCCGTTCGCCTGCAGGCGCACGGGGCCCGGCTGCGGGCTCGTTATGATTTCGACTTGGGCGACCATACCGTCGATGCGGACGCGACGGACTGTATAGGTTTTGTCGACTGGTCCGCCTTGCGGGCTCACGCCGGCTGCGCCGACGCTGACCAAGCCGGTTAGACCGCCAAGGCCCGGTACTTCAAATCCGATGCGGTGACGAAGGTCGCCAAGCTGCGAAAGCGTGGCAAGACCGCCCACACCGGCGGCGACGCCGACGAGGCTCAGCTTAATGATGAAGCTCATGAATTGGGTCCGGTGATGGTGAGCGTTTGGCCCGACGCGCCGCCCGCGTTGCCGCTGAGAACGGACGCCGGTTCAGGCGCCTTCACATCGGCGAAGATGATCATGCCCGACAAACCAACGAGGCCGACGACCGTTGCCACGGTCAGAACGGCTGCCAACGCCACCTTCGCAAGAACGCTTGTCATAGGTCCGCCCCATAGGCAATCAGGCTATAGTGTGAAGTGTATAATAGGTGTTTGCGCCAGTTTCAAGGGGTTTTGGGCTTTGCCCCGGCCGGTGTGGCCTCCGGGACCGCCGTCATGGACCGTAATTGGCCGACTTGGACGGAATCCAGGTACTCCTCAAGCCGGGTGATGCGGCCGTCCTTGACCTCACAGACGATGCAAGCGGGCATGGCGAACGGGCCATTCCCCGTTTCAGCCTCAAGTACGTGTTGCTGCATGAAGCCGCCCGGGATCGCGACTCGGCGGCGGATGTTGTAGCGGCGGCCCGGCAGATTGCGGGCGACCCAGCGTAGGACGCGCAGGTTTTCTTCGACCGTTTGCTCCCGGCGATCGTGGTTGTGCCAGATCAGCGCGTCGGGCGCGTAGATGGAACGCACCGCATCGATGTCGCCGCCCTCGACGGCGCGGAAGAAACGCTCGGCGACGTCGAGCGCGTCGATACTCACGGCACGAGGCGGTAGCCGCCGCTTTCGGTGACGAGAAGTTTCGCGTGCGTCGGATCGTTCTCGATCTTCTGGCGCAGGCGATAGATGTGCGTCTCGAGCGTGTGCGTAGTCACGGCGGGATTGTAGCCCCACACTTCGTGCAGCAGCACTTCACGGCCGACGACTTTGTCGCCTGCACGGTAGAGGAATTTCAGGATCGACGTTTCCTTTTCCGTCAGGCGCACCTTCGTGTTGTTCGCGCCGGTGAGCAATTTGGCCGACGGACGGAACGTGTAGGGGCCGATCTTGAAAACCGCGTCTTCGCTTTGCTGATGGCTGCGCAGATGCGCGCGCACGCGGGCGAGAAGCACGCTGAACTTGAACGGCTTTGTCACGTAGTCGTTGGCGCCGGCTTCTAGTCCCAATATCTGATCGGCTTCGCCGTCGTGGCCGGTGAGCATCAAGATCGGGCAGCGCACGCCCGCCTTGCGCATTAGCCGGCAGACTTCGCGTCCGTCGAGATCGGGGAGACCCACGTCAAGGATGACGAGATCGGGAAGCTCGGTCTTGGCTTTCTCAAGACCTGCGGCGCCGGTCGCGGCGTCGGCGACGATGAACTCGCCCTGCAGGTCGAGCTGCTCTTTCAGGGATTCGCGCAACGGCGTGTCGTCGTCGACCAGGAGCACGCGGCGGGGTGTGGTCATTCTTGTTGCTCTTGACGTTAGGACATCGGCCCAGCGGTCGGGCCAAATCATTTGCGGCGGCGGGTGGGTAAGCTATAGCAAATCGAAATCGGAGTGCGGGAGGCATGAAATCGATAGCGCGCAAGGGCGGCGTTAGGCGCGCGAAACCGCGGGCGAAGGTAAACGCGTCGTCCTTGGCGGAGCGGCTGCACGGGGCAGCGGCGCAGATCGACCGGGCGGCCGCGGAATTGAGGCGGGGCCTGCCCGTTGTGGTCGTGCCGGCGAAGGGCGCGCCGTCGCTGATCGCCGCGGCGGAGCTTGCGAGTCCCGCCTTGATCGAAGCCCTGCGCGCGTGGTCGGGGCGTGCGCCTCACGCACTTTTGACCCATCACCGGGCGGCGACACTGAAGATCCGTCTCTACACGGCCGAGATCGTGGCCGTGCCGCTGCCGCGCGATGAGGCGGCGCGCGCGGCGCAGGTGCTCGCCGATCCGACGCGCGACATGCGCGATCCGATGATGGGGCCGTGGTCGGCCGAACGCGCACCGCTGTCGCCGTGCGCGAAGGCGGGTGTGAGGCTTGCGAAGATTGCGGCGTTGCTTCCCGCGGTGATCGAGGCGCCGATCGCAGCGCGTGCGCTTGCGGCGTTGGTGAAGCGCGAGGGATTGGTCTCGGTGCGCGCCGACGACATCGCACGGCACGACGTGAGCGCGGGCGTCGCGCTAAAGACGGTGGCGCGGGCGCGGTTGCCGCTCGCCGGTGCCGAGGAGACGCGCGTGCTCGCCTTCCGCCCTTCGAGCGGCGAGCGCGAGCATCTGGCGCTTCTCATAGGTTCGCCGGAGCCGCCGGGACCGGTGCTGGTGCGGCTGCATTCGGAGTGTTTGACGGGCGATCTTCTGGGTTCGCTCAAATGCGATTGCGGCGATCAGCTGCGCGGGGCGATCGCCGCGATCGGCGAAGCGGGCGCGGGCATTCTGCTTTATCTCGCACAGGAAGGGCGGGGCATCGGGCTCATCAACAAGCTCAAGGCCTATGAGCTTCAGGACCAAGGGTTCGACACGATCGAGGCCAATCAGCGTTTGGGCTTCGAGGCGGACGAGCGCGAGTTCGCGGCGGCGGCGGAGATGCTGAAGTACCTTGGCTTTTCCTCCGTGCGGTTGATGACGAACAATCCGGAAAAGGTCGCAGCGCTTTCGCGCTTCGGCATCGAGGTCGTCGAGCGTGTGGCGCACGCGTTTCCGAGCAATCCGCACAACGAAGCCTATATTGCGACGAAGAAGGCGAAGGCCGGGCACCTGACCTAAAGCGTCAGCCGCGTGCGCCGAAGATCGCTGTGCCGACGCGGACGTGCGTCGCGCCGAGGCGGATCGCGGTTTCGTAGTCGCCACTCATGCCCATGCTGAGATCGCTCAGGCCGGCCTCGCGCGCGAGTTTGACGAGGAGCGCGAAGTGCGGCGCGGGCGTGTCCTGCGCGGGCGGGATGCACATGAGGCCTGTGACGGGGAGGCCGTGATGTTCGCGGCAGCGGGCGATGAAGGCGAGTGCGTCTTTGGGGGCGACGCCCGCCTTTTGCGGCTCCTCGCCGGTGTTGACCTGCACGAACAATTTCGGCGCGCTCCCTGCCCGCTTGATTTCGGGGCCAAGCGTTTCGGCGAGGCTCTCGCGGTCGAGCGTGTGGATCGCGTCGAACAGGGCGAGCGCGTCACGCGCCTTGTTCGTCTGCAGCGGGCCGATGAGGTGGAGGTCGAGCGCGGGGTGTGCGGCCTTCAAGGCGGGATATTTCGCCTTCGCTTCTTGGACGCGGTTTTCGCCGAACGCGGTTTGACCGGCGGCGAGTGCGGCTTGTACAGCCTCTTCATCGTGCATTTTGGCGACCGCGATCAGCGTTATTGCGGCCGGGTCGCGGTTCGCGGCGCGGGCGGCCTTGGCGATTTTGGCGCGCACGTCGGCGAGGTTTGCGGCGATCGTCTCGGCTATAGTCGCGGTCATGGTGTCACTCGGACAAGCGCGCGGGACCCTTGCACGATGGGCGGGCCGGCTCAATGCGCGGCACGGGCGCGGGCTGCCTGCGTTGATCCTGATGACCGACGATGCGCGCGAGGCCGATTGGGCGGAGGCGGTCGCGGCGCTGCCGCGCGGGGCGGCAGTGATCGTGCGCCACCGCGAGCCACACGCGCGGGAAGCGCTGGCGCTGCGGCTGCGAGCGATTGCGCGTGCGCAGGGCGTGAAGCTTCTCGTCGCCGACGATCCGGCCTTGGCGGTGCGGGTCGGCGCGGACGGCGTGCACGTGCCGGAGCGCAAGGCGGCGGCGATCGCGGGATTGAAGGCTCGGCATCCGCGTTGGATCATCACGGTCTCGGCGCATGGGCTTGTGCGGAACGCGCGTGCGGACGCGGCGCTGCTTTCGCCGGTGTTTGCGACGGCGAGCCATGCGGGGCGCGCGAGCCTCGGCGTCGTGCGCTTTGCGGCGTTGTCGCGGGGCCGCGTCTATGTGCTCGGCGGCGTCGACGCCGCCTCGGTGCAACGCCTCGCCGCGTCGCGCGCGTGCGGGGTCGCGCTGATCGGCGGGTGGATCAGAAGCTGAACGTCGTTTCGAGATAGCCGACGTTGCCGTCGAGCGTGTCGCAGGCGAAGCCGCCGGCGTCGGTGAAGCAGGTGTTGATCGGGCCGTCGAACTCGAAGCGTTGATAGCCGCCGGTCATGCGGATGGATTCGCTGAACGTGTAGCCGGCGGCGAATTGCAGGCCGGTGCCTTGCTGTTCGGCGGTCGAGAACGGCAGCTCTTCGTCGGCCAAGATGTAGGTCGCGCCGAGCATCCAGGGGCCGCGCTCATAGGTCAGGCCAAAGCTCCAGATATCCGTGACCTCGTCGTCCAAGGCGTTGCCGGCGAAGCCCGAAACGATCGGGCCGCCGCCCGCCACGTTCGTGCTGCGGTAGGCCGCACCCAGCGTCCATTCGCGGTAGCCGAGTTTCGCGGCGCCGCCCCATTCTTCGACGTCGCCGAACAAGGTTGGAGAGATGTTGTTGACGTTTTCGCCGGTGACGTAGCCCACGCTTAGACCCAGATCGACGGCGCCCATCGTGCGCACATAACTCGCGGCGATGTCCCAAATGTTCGCCTGCTCGTTGATCTCATCGTCACCGAACAGTTGGCCGGGATCGCGCGTGCCGTCGGGCGCGAAGGAGACGGCGAAGCGGAAGCCGCTCATCACCGGCGTCGCGTACATGATCTTCAGATAGTCGTCCGAGCCGTGGATGTCGGAGCGCAGCTGCATGCCGTTTGGGCTGAAGAGAGAGCCCGGCCTCTGCGGATCGGAGGAGCAGAACAGGCGGCAGGGATAGCCGAGCAGGAAGACTTCCGGATTGTCGGCGCGGATCGAGCGCGAGACCTGCGGCACGCTGTAGCCGAGCACGTCGGCGGCGCCGTCCATCAGCCCGAGCTGAACGCGGCCGAGACGGCCTTCCCAATAGAACCAGAGTTCCTCGAGAACGTCGGACGAGCCGGCGTCGTTCAGGAACGAATCGAAGTTCGTGGCGTAGTCGAGGTCGACGGCGATGCGGCCGCCGATCTCACCGCCGCCGTCGAGCGGCAGCACGGCCGAGCCATAGAGGCCGGTGTCGATCGCCAACACCGCTTCGTCGAGGCCGTCCATGTTCGATTGATCGACGTAGGCGCCGACAGCGCTGGCGTGGCCGTTGAGGCGAAGCTGCAAGGGGGCGAGCGCGTCGGCATGCGCAAGGCACGCGCTCAGCACAGACGCGGCGGCAATGCCGATGGCGGCGAATCGAAACATGGGGCCTCTCAACCTCACATATAGCATAGCGATTCGTTCACGCGGGCTACAGCCAGGCGTAGAGTAAACAGGCCGAGATTGCGGCCTTTGTCACATCCCGCCAGCGTCTTCGAACTGCATCGAGACTTGCAGGAAGCCGAGATCGGCATCGAGCGTGTCGCACGCGGCGCCGGTGCAAACGTTCGCAGGCCCGTCATAGTCGTAGTGCTGGTAACCAGCAGAGATCGCCAAGTTCTCGTCGAACTCGTATGTGACCGCCCCGGTCCAACCTTGAGCGTCTTGCGTCAACTCGCGACGGATCGCAGGGCCGGTCGAGGAGTCGAGGAACGGCGGCAGTTCTTCTTCCAAGTTCACGTAGCCCGCACCGAAACGCCACGGTCCGGTTTCGTAGGTCACGCCTGCCCCCCAAACCGTCGTCTGCGAATCGGGAAGAACGCAGCCATCGACCACGCTGCACCCGGTCGAGAGCGAGCCCAGACGTTGGTCCGCGAGGCCGGATGCGCCCGCGATGTTCGTGACGCGGTAGGAGCCGCCGATGCTAAAGCCCTCATACCCCACGCGCGCGCCGGCACCGTATTCCTCAAGGTCGTCCGGCGTGAAAGCAATCGAATTGAACGTGAACGGCACACCGTTCGACAGGCGTGCGGCGGTCACCGAAACAACGTTGCCGACGGTCTCGCGTTCGTTCGTGCCGGCGACATAGCCCGCATAGAAGGCCACGTCGAAGGAACTCAGCGCGCCCTGATAGTTCAGGCCGACCTCCCAAATGTCGGACTGCTCATCCCATTGATCATCGCCGTTGAAGAGGTCGTTCAGGCCGCGCGTCAGTTCGGGCGTGTAGGACGCCGACACCTGAACGCCGATTAAACGCGGCGTGCGGTAGATCAGCTTGAACGCATCGCCCGAGGCGTTGAGGTCGGTGCGCATATGCGCGCCGTTCGGGCGGAACGCCGTGAAGCTCGTCGCCAGCGGATCCTGCAGCGGGAACGCGCGCGGATCGTCGATGCGGTTGATGTCGCTCGCCGTCGGCGAGAAGATTCCGGCTTGATCGGCCGCGCCGTCCTCGAGCCCCAGCACCACGCCGCCGAACAGCGTATCGACATAGAAGTAGACTTCGTCGACGAAATCGGGCGCGCCGCGAATGTGGTCGTTCGAGAATTCGTGTTCGCTGGACTGGAACCGCAATTGACCGCGCAGACCGTATTCCCAGCCGCTGTCGGTGACGATTGCGGCGCGGCCCCAGACCTTGCCTTCGGCGGCGAAGGCGAAATCGTTGGTGTCGTTTGCGGGCAGGTCGTCTTGATCGACGAAGAACGATGAGAGCGAGGCGTTGCCGCCGTAGCTGTAACGCTTCTCAGACGCGGACGCGCCCGTTGCGGCGGCGGCTGCAAGCGAAACGGCGATGAGGGAACGCCACGAGCACTTCATGAACACGCCTTTCAACAGAACTCAGATCGACTTCGTGCCCCCGCTTGAAGGAGTCATGCGGTCTTTGGCGCGGAACGGTCAAGCGCTTAGCGCGGATCAGGGATAATCCGCACGCTTGGTGTTGCGCTCATACTCCAGCGCGGCCACAACCTGAGGTACCGGGGTTTGACCATACGACCCAAGCGGGCGTGCCCCGATTCGTGGCCGTGATGTTGGCTGCAAACATGCCCGTGGCGATTGCCGGGAGTCGCGATCTTCGCGTATAACGCGCCTTCGCTTGTCCCCAAGCTGGCTTCACCATTCCGGCCCTGCCAGGCCGTACCGTTGGTCGCGAGTTGAAACCATGATTTCGAAGGCCCTGCCCGTCTTCTGCGCCGCGTTGATGCTGGCTGCTTGCGGTTCGGACCCCGAGTTGCCGGAGCCGACGGCAAGCGCGCCGCCGCCCCCAGCGCCGACCAAGACGGCCGACGCCTCGGCCTCCGGCGGCAGTGTGTTCGATTGGTTTGGTCCCGGCGGGCAGAAGGACACGCGCAAAGGGGTGGCGGTGAACGCGCATTTGTGGCGCGCGAGCCTGGATGCGCTTTCCTTCATGCCGATGGAGCAGACCGATCCCTTCGGCGGCATCATCAAGACGGGCTGGTACACGCCGCCAGCGACGCCGAGCGAGCGACTTAGGGTCGCCGTCTATATCCTCGACTCGCGGCTGCGCGCGGATGCGCTGCGCGTATCCGTGTTCAAAGAGGTCAAAAAGCCGACCGGCGATTGGATCGACTCCACGGTCGATCCGGAGACGGTCACGAAGCTTGAAAACCTCATCTTGAACAAAGCGCGCGAGCTGAAGATTCAAGACGGCGATTAGGCTTCCCGGCGCGCCTTGGCGCGACGCTATTCAACCTCACTACGAAGCCACGAAAGCTATCCTAGGCTCACCAAGACCTTGGTGTGCCTTCGTCACCTTTGCGTCTTGGTGGTGAAGGGTGAGGGGCCGCGGCGCTGCCGAGGCCGGATCGCATATCGCGACAAAGTCGTACGTGGTCCGCGTTCGCGGGCCGTGACATCCTCAGCGAAATTCACGGATTCATGCTCATGTCTCGCTACAACGCCCGCGAGGTGGAACCGAAGTGGCAGAAGGCTTGGGACGACGCCCAAGTGTTTCGCGCCAAGGTCGACCGGACGAAACCGAAATACTACGTGCTCGAGATGTTTCCCTATCCTTCGGGGAAGATCCACATCGGGCACGGGCGCAACTATGTGATGGGCGACGTCGTCGCACGCTTCAAGCGGGCGATGGGGTTCAACGTCTTGCATCCGATGGGATGGGATGCGTTCGGCTTGCCCGCCGAAAACGCCGCGATGGAGCAGAAGACGCATCCCGGCAAGTGGACCTATTCCAACATCGAGACGATGAAGGCGCAGCTGAAGCTGCTGGGTCTCTCGATCGATTGGAGCCGCGAGTTCGCAACCTGCGATCCGGCCTATTACAAGCATCAGCAGAAGATGTTTCTGGACTTCTACGCCCATGGCTTCGTGGCGCGGAAGGAATCGAACGTCAATTGGGACCCGGTCGATCACACCGTGCTCGCCAACGAGCAGGTGATCGACGGGCGCGGCTGGCGCTCGGGCGCGCTCGTCGAACAGCGCAAGCTGACGCAGTGGTTCTTCAAGATTTCGGACATGGCCGAAGAATTGCTGTCGGCGCTCGACGGGCTCGACCGTTGGCCCGACAAGGTGCGCTTGATGCAGCGCAACTGGATCGGCAAGTCCGAAGGCGCGCGCGTCACGTTCACGCTGACGGATGCGAAGCACAAGTCGCTCGAGGTCTTCACGACGCGCCCGGACACTTTGTTCGGCGCGAGTTTCTGCGCGATTTCGGTCGACCATCCGATCGCGCA
>JAEUML010000112.1 GCA_016792785.1 Alphaproteobacteria bacterium | reverse complement strand
AAGCAACCGTCGCTGGGCGCGTTCGCCGGACACGTGAAGGCATGGCGCGTGATGCGCTCGTGCTCCGCATCCTGGCCCAAGCCGTGGATCGTGCCGAACGCGAGGGCGGCGCCCGAGGTCAGCAGAAAGGCCGTGGTTGCGCCGAGCAATTTCATGCGGGTGCCTTTTCGTGGGGGCGGCACGCGCCGCGCGAGTCTGCGGCGCGCACTCTGGCACAGCAGCCGTGGATCATCCACGGCGGGATTTGGGTCCGGATGTTTGCTTCAAAGCGGCTTGCAGCAGGACTTGCGCGGCCCAGCGCAGGACATCCTTTGCTTCGCCGTCATCGAGGCGGCACACGTCTTTCATGATCACCATGGAGTCCGCGCCAACGGTGAGCGCGAGCGCCGCTTGCAAGCGGCGCCATTCCTTCTTGGGCAACGTCCGTTGGGCGGGTTTCAGAACGCCTTCGAGCCAGCGCATGCGCCGGCCCTCGCGCAGCGGTGGCGTTGTCCCTCGCTCGCCACGATTGGCGAACCAAGTCTCTTGATAGACTTTGAGCGCCATGCGCATGCGCGCTTCGTCGGCGAACGTGATGCCGTTGATGGACTCAACGAAGCGGTCGACGCGCGCGCCAACGTCGTCGCCAGTCAGCGACTTCACCAGGTCTTCGACAGGCGTGTAGGTGGGTGTGACACCTGCGACCTCCAGATGCAGCGCTTCGGGCGTCGGGAAATAGCGATAGGCTGTTGCGCGCGAGACCTTGGCCGCCTCCGCGGCCTCGGCCACGGTCGGTTGTACGCCGCTCTGCAGCATGCGCGACGCGGCCTCGACGATCGCGGCGCGCGTGCGTTCCTTCTGGTTGGCGCGGGGGTCCTTTTGTGCGGCCATCAGCTCAGCTTCACGCCCAATTGACGCTGAATGGCGGCGAGGTCGCACCACGCCTGTTCGCGCACGACCTTGCCGTCCTTGAATTCGAAGATGTGGAGCAGGCGGAAACTGACCTTGCCCTTCTTGCCGTCGCACAGAAACACCGCGCCGTCCGCGATCTCGCCGTGCCACATCGTTTCGTCGATCATGAAATCGTCGCCATAATAGCGTTTGAGCGGCGTCACGCCCTCGCCCTTCGTCGACGCGAAGAGATTGGCGTAGAAGGCGCGGATCTTGCTCTTCTCGTGCAGGATGCCCACGCGCGACGGCACGACTTCGTGCTCGACCTTGTCGGCCAGGCTCGCCATCACGCCGTCGAGATCGTCCGCGGCCTCGTAGCCGAAATGTTCGTTGACCGCCTTGTCCATTTGCTCGCGGCTCATGTGCATGACGCTCTCTCCCTTTGACTCATGCATTGTTATGAGACTTATGTCTCATAACGGGTCGCGCGTGTCAAGCGTCCCCGAGCGGGCGACGCCGGGGCTCAGTCCACCATCTGAAACGTCAATCCGGCGTGTTCGACCAGGCGCGGGATGAGGCGCTGCCCCATCGCGGAGGCCGGGGTCCAAAATCCTCCGGCGACTTCGGCGTGATCGGTTTCGCCGAGGCAGATGGCGGCTTCGGCGATCATCTTTGCGGTCGAGCCGTAGCCCGGATCGCGGTCGCCGGTAACGCGGGCCTTGAAGGTTTGCCCGTTTCGCGCCGTACCGATGAACAGCAGATCGTACATGCCGCTTTCGCGTTGCGCCTCCGTTGGCCCTTCGCCCGCCTTCGGCAGCACATAGCGGTTGAGCAGCGCGCGCGTCGGCCAGAACGCGGCGGCGAGACCGAAGGCGCCCATGCCGCCGGTGAGCGCGAGCGCCGCCGGCGCACCGAACACGCCGCCGCCCGTCATCATCGCTTCGTCGTATTTGAAGTCGCGGCCATAGCGGTAGTTCATCAGCGCGTTGCTGCGATGGACGACGCGCGTGTTGATGGCGGCCATCACGAAGGGCGCGGTCCACGACTGCGCGTCGGCGTCGTAGGTCACCGGGATCGATCCCGGCTGGCGCGGACCTTTCCGTTCGCCCTTCGGGTTCAGCGCATAGGCGTTCGTCATCGCGCGTAGCACCGATGTATCGCGCGTCGCTTCTTCGACCATGTTCATCATGCTGGCGATCGTGCCGCCGCTCGCCCCGCCGCGCATGGACTTCACGCGCATCCGGATCGCCGTGCAGGGATGGCCCGTGCGCTTTTCGACCTCGTCGTTCAGGAACAACACGCC
>JAEUML010000111.1 GCA_016792785.1 Alphaproteobacteria bacterium | reverse complement strand
AGCACCGGCTCGCTCGGCCAAGGCTTCTCGGTCGCAATCGGCATGGCGCTCGGTCTGCGCCACCAGGCAAAGACCGCGCGCGCCTACGCGCTGCTCGGCGACGGCGAACTGCAAGAGGGCGAAATTTGGGAAGGCGCAATGTGCGCCGCCCACCACAAGCTCGCGAACCTCTGCGCCATCGTCGACTACAACAAACTCCAATCCGACGACCGCAACGCGGCGATCATGGGCCTTGAGCCGCTGGCGCAGAAATGGCGCGCCTTCGGTTGGCACGCGATCGAGGTACCCGGTCACGATATCCCTGCGCTTTGCGCCGCACTCGACGAGGCGCGCGCGATCGCCTGGCGCCCCACCGTCGTCATCGCGCACACGATCAAGGGCAAGGGCGTCCCCTACATGGAAGATCAACCCCTCTGGCACGGCAGCGTGAAGCTGACGCGCGAGCAGACGGAAACCGCGCTCACCGCCCTCGGCGCCACCGCGCAAGAAGCGAAGGACCTCCTCGATGTCCGCTAGCCCGCAATTGATCGCATCAAGCGGCGACTCGCTGCGCGAAGCGTTCGGCAAGGCGCTGACGGCCGCTGCAGCGGATCACCCGAACGTCGTCGTGCTCGACGCCGACATCGCGGGCGGCACCGGCGTGCACCACTTCCGCAAAGCACATCCCGACCGCTTCTTCCAGTTCGGGATCGCCGAGCAGAACATGATGGCGGCGGCCGGCGGCATGGCCGCAACCGGCCTCATTCCCGTCGTCACCACGTTCGCCGTCTTCTGCCTGCGCGCGATCGAACAGGCGCGTCTTTCGATCGCCTACGCGAAACGCAACGTGAAGATCGTTGCGAGCCATCCGGGCCTCGACGTGGGCCCCGACGGCGGCTCGGCCCAGGCGCTCGAAGACCTCGCCGCCTTCCGCGCCATTCCCGGCATGACGGTCATCTCGCCCGCCGACGCCGAAGAAATGGCGCAGGCGACGCGCGCGGTTCTGGCCTTCGACGGCCCTGTCTATATGCGCACCGGCCGCAGCCCCTCGAAGCGCGTCTTCGCCGAAGGCCACCGTTTCGAGATCGGGAAGGGCCAAGTGCTGCGCGAGGGCAACGACGTGACGCTCGTCGCTTGCGGCGTCGAAGTTGCGCGCGCCGTGGAAGCTGCAGACCTGCTCGCGAAAGACGGCATCGCCGCCCGCGTCATCAACATGCCGACGATCAAGCCGATCGACGCGCCCCTTCTCGCCGCCGCATCCAAAGAGACAGGCTGCATCGTCACCGCCGAAGACCACAACATCCACGGCGGCCTCGGCGGCGCGGTCGCAGAGTCTATCGCGCAAACCAACCCCTGCCCGATCGAATTCGTCGGCGTGCGCGACGTGTTCGGCCAGTCGGGCGAACCCGAAGAACTCGCCGAACACTACAAACTGACCGCCCCCCACATCGCCGAAGCCGCCCGCCGCGCCATCGCCCGGAAGGCCCGCCCATGACCGGCGCACTTCACGACCGCATCGCCTTCGTCACCGGCGGAAGCCGCGGCATCGGCAAAGCGATCGTGCGCGGCCTCGCCGCCGCCGGCGCCAAAGTCGCGTTCACTTATCAATCGAAGCGCGACGAGGCGATGGCGCTGCAGCGCGAACTCGACAACCGCGCAATTGCCTTCGAGATGGAAGTCACCGACCGCGCAGCCGTCGTGCGCACGATGCAGGCGGCCGTCGATCGCCTCGGCCCCTTCTCGATCCTCGTCAACAATGCCGGCATCAACAAACCGACCGACTTCGACCAAGTCACCGACGCCGACTGGGACCAGATTCTGGCCGTCAACTTGAAGGGCCCGTTTATCTGCTCGCAAGTCGCGCTGCCGCACCTGAAGGCCGCAGGCGGCGGCTCGATCATCCACATCGGTTCAGTCAGCGGTCAGTACGGCGGCCCGCGCACCGCGCACTACGCGGCCTCGAAGGCAGGCTTGATCTCGCTCGCCCAAGTGATCGCGCGCTTCGGTGCGAAGTGGAACATCCGCTCGAACATCGTCGCAGCCGGCCTCATCCAATCGGAAATGGCGGCAGCCGGCCTCGCCGCCCCCGCGGTCGCAAAAGCCGCCGAGAGCATCGTCGCCGGCCGCCTGGGCACGCCCGGTGAAGTCGCCGACGCTGTCGTGTTCTTGGCGAGCGACGCCTCACGCTACATCACGGCGCAGACGATCAACGTCAACGGTGGGCTCTATTTCTGATGAAGAAAAAGACGCTACTCATCGTTTCCGGCGGCGTGCAAGCCACGCACGGCATCAAGCGCGCCAAGGATTTCGGCTGCCACGTCGTGGTGAGTGATCTGAATCCGAACGCGCCCGGCTTCGCCCTCGCCGACGACCGCTTGATCGCTTCGACCTACGATCCAGCCGAAACGCTCGCGGCGGCCGAACGCTATCACCGCACGGTCAGACCGATCGACGGCGTGATCACGATTGGCTGCGACGCGCCGTTGACGGTGGCGACTGTCGCGGAGCGGTTGCGCCTCCCCGGCATTCCCGTTGAAGCCGCGCGCCTCGCGCAGGACAAGCTCGCGATGAAGCGCCGCTTCGCAGAAGCGGGCGTGCCCGTACCGTGGTTCACCGCGCTCGCCGACGCCCATCAGCTCGCCGCCATCATCAAGCGGCGCGGCCACGACCTTGTCGTCAAACCCGTGGACAGCCGCGGCAGCCGCGGCGTGCAACGCCTGAAGGGCGGCATGGACCTCGAAGCCGTGTGGAAGCGCGCGGCCGCGCAGTCGCCGACGCGCCGCGTGATGGTCGAGGAATATCTTCGCGGCCCGCAGATCTCGACGGAATCGATCCTGATCGACGGCGAAGGCTTCACGCCCGGCTTCTCGGACCGCAACTACGAATACCTGGAGCGCTACGCTCCCTATTTCATCGAAAACGGCGGCGACTTGCCGAGCCACCTCGACCACCGCACGCAAGACGCCGTTCGGCGCACCGCGGAGGCCGCGGGCCGCGCGCTCGGCATCACGACCGGCAACATCAAGGGCGACATCGTCGTCGTCGACGGCAAGCCTTATGTGATCGAACTCGCCGCGCGCGCCTCAGGCGGCTATTTCTGTACGCGCGAGATCCCGCTCAACACCGGCGTCGATTTCATCGGCGCCGTCATCAAGATCGCGCTCGGCGAACACCTCGATCCGAACGAATTGATACCGAAGCGCCTGACCCCGATCGTGCAGCGCTACGCGTTCCCCGAACCCGGCCGCGTCACGCGCGTCGCGGGCCTGGAAGACGCGCGCCGCGTCCCCGGGATTGAGGAACTGATCGTCACCGTCGCCCCCGGCGACGAAATCTCGACCCCGACCCACTCCGGTTGCACCGCCGCGATGGTCCTTGCCACCGGTAACAACATCGCCGCCGCACGCTCAGCCGCCGCAGCGGCACTCGCCGCACTCCGCATCGAGACGGCGCGCGCATGAAGCTCAACGTCTTCGCGCTGTTCCATTTGAACCTCGCCTTCTCGTCCATCGAAGAGGAACAGCGTCCCGAGGTCGTCGCGCGCTGCTACTGGCCGCTTCTGCGCCTGCCGCCCGCCATCAGAGCGCCGATCGCGATCGAAGCGACGGGATACACGCTCGAATCGATTGCCGCCGTCGATCCCGCCTGGATCGCCGAACTCCGCCGCCTGATCGGCGAAGGCGCGATCGAGTTCGTGGGCTCAGGCTACGCCCAGATCATCGGACCGCTTGTGCCCGCCCGGGTCAACGAGGCGAACCTCGCGCTGGGCCACGCGGTCTACGAGCACATGCTCGGCGTCAAACCGGCGCTCGCGCTCGTCAACGAACAGGCTTACGCGTCGGGCCTCGTGCCGCTCTACCGCAACGCGGGATACCGCGCAATCCTGATGGACTGGGACAATGTCGCCGCCCACCATCCCGAATGGCCGAGCGAACTCAAATATCACCCGCAACGCGCCAAAGGCGCCGACGGTTCCGAGATCGCGCTGCTCTGGACCCACACGATGGCGTTCCAGAAATTGCAGCGCCTCGCTCACGGCGACATCGAACAGCGCGACTACACGGCGTTCGTCGAGGCACAGCGCGGCCGCGAACCACGCCTGCTGCCGCTCTACAGCAATGATGCGGAGATCTTCGACTTCCGCCCGAAGCGCCTCGCCACGGAAGAAGCACTGAACACCGGCGAATGGCAGATCGTCGCCGATACCTGGGCGCGCCTCGCTGCGTCGGGCCGCACGCAGTTCCTGAAACCCTCCGACGCGCTCGTCCTCACCGACAACGCCGCCGCAAACCAGCTGCTCGACCTGCAGAGCGCCGCCTATCCCGTCCCCGTAAAGAAGCAGAGGAAATACAACATCACCCGCTGGGCGGTTTCGGGCCGCGACGACGTCGCGATCAACGCCAGCTGCCAACGCATCTACGAAGGCTTGGTCTGCCGCAACGTCGCCGACCCGGCCGCCTGGCGCGAGCTGTGTTACCTCTGGTCCAGCGACTTCCGCACCCACATCACCGACACGCGTTGGCAACGCTATCGCGAGCGCCTGGCAGCGGCCGAACACGTACTGGCGGCGCCGCATGCACCGCTTCCCGTTCCGTCGCGTGCGCCCGCCGCCAAGATCGAACACAAATGGATCGAGATCGAAACGCCCGCGCTCTCGGCCGTCCTGAACCGCCGCCGCGGCCTTGCGATCCAAGAAATCCGCGCGCGCGACGACAACCGCCCGCCGATGCTGGTCTCGCTGTTGCACGGCCACTTCGACGTTATCGACCTGCAGGTCGACTGGTACACCGGCAATTGCGTGTTCGAGGCGCCGGGCGTGCCGAAAATCACCGACCTTGAGTGGGTCGCGCCACGCCTCTACGGCGACGAGGCGACCGGCGACGCTGTGATCGAGACCGAAGTCGCAACCCCGCTCGGTCCCATCTTCAAGCGTCTGCGTTTCGCAGCCGCCGCGCCCCGCGTCGAATTCGACCTGGTCTTCGCCTGGCGCGAATGGGGCCGCGGTTCACTCCGCCTCGGCCACTTCCTGTTGAACCCGCAGGCCTTCGACCACGACCGCCTCGCCTACACGACTCACAACGGCGGCCGCCGCGCCGAAACGTTCCAAATGACGAAGGACTTCGATCACGGCAAGCCGATCTCGTTCCTGGTCTCCGCCTCGACAGGCTTGGGTCTCACCGAAGGTACGATCGACATCGGCGACGATACCCGCGCCTTCCGCGTCGAGGTCGACCGCGCCGTCGCCCCGTTGATCGGGTTAATGAACCATGAACGTCACGGGGACACCTTGTTCACGCGCCTGATGCTCTCCGCGCTCGAACTCGACGAGACCCGCAAACCCGACGCAGTGGCGGCGCCGAGGCACTTCCGTTTCGCGCTGAATCTCGCCGCCTAACCCTTTGTTCAGCATACTGGGTAAGGATGACATCCGGTAAATGGGACGGATGTAAGAACATGGCTGCACAGCCCGCATACGCGACCGACGACGACGAGGCGCTGCCTGGCGCCCACGGCGCACTCCAACAGACCCGCGACTTCCTGCACCCCGTCATCGACCTGAACGACCGCACGGTGCTCGTCACCGGCGGCACCGGTTCGTTCGGCAAGCACTTCGTGCGCTCCGTCATTGCCCGCTACAAGCCGAAGAAACTCATCGTCTTCTCGCGCGACGAGCTCAAGCAATACGAGATGGCGCAGGTCTTCCCCCAGGACCGTCACCCGTTCATGCGCTATTTCATCGGCGACGTGCGCAACGCCGACCGCCTGGAAATGGCGATGCGCGACGTCGACTACGTCATTCATGCGGCAGCCCTGAAGCAGGTGCCGATCGCCGAATACAACCCCTTCGAATGCATCGCGACGAACGTCATCGGCGCTGAGAACGTAGTTCAGGCCGCGATCCGCCGCGGCGTGAAGCGCGTGATCGCGCTCTCGACCGATAAGGCCGCGAACCCCGTCAATCTCTACGGCGCCTCGAAACTCGCGGCCGACAAAATCTTCGTCGCAGCGAACAACCTCTCCGGCGCCGACGGCTGCCGCTTCGCGGTCGTGCGCTACGGCAACGTCGTGGGCTCGCGCGGCAGCGTCATGCCGTTCTTCCAAAAGCTGATCGCCGAAAACGCCGACGCGCTGCCCATCACCGATCCGCGCATGACGCGGTTCTGGATCACGCTGACGCAAGGCGTGAACCTGGTTCTATCGTCCATGGAACTGATGCACGGCGGCGAGATCTTCGTGCCCAAGATCCCCTCGATGACGACGACGGAACTCGCCCGCTCGCTCGCGCCCAACATGCCGCACAAGATCATCGGCATCCGGCCCGGCGAAAAGCTGCACGAGATCATGATCCCAGCCGACGACGCGCGCCAGACGCTCGAACTCGTCGACCGCTATGTGATCATGCCGAGCTACTTCACCGCGCCGCGCGAAGCCTATATGGCCAAGGGCGCGAAACCCGTGCGCGAAGGCTTCGCCTATTCCAGCGACGCGAACCCCGAACGCCTCGACGCACGCGCGCTGCAGGTGATGCTCTCCGACGCATTCGCATGAGCTTTCTGCCCTACGGCCGGCAAGTCATCGAAGACGACGACATCGCCGCCGTCGTAGAGGCTCTGCGCAGCGACTACCTGACGACCGGCCCGCGCGTCGGCGAATTCGAAGCGGCGCTGAAGCACGCGACCGGCGCCAAACACGCGATCGCCTGCACGAACGGCACGGCGGCGCTGCATCTCGCAGCCCGCGCACTCAATCTGGGGCCCGGCACCGTGACCGTGGTTCCCTCCATAACCTTCCTTGCGACAGCAAACGCCGTGCGCTTGAATGGCGGCGACGTTGTCTTCGCCGATGTCGACCCGGCGAGCGGCCTGATGCGCCCGCGCGATCTTGAAGCGGCACTCGACCGCTGCGGCCACGCCGACGCCGTCTTCAACGTCCACCTCGCAGGCCAATGCGGCGACCTCGCCGGCATCCACGCCGTCGCGCGCGGCCGCGGGCTTCGCATCGTCGAAGACGCCTGCCATGCGATTGGCACGGAGCACCGCTACGGCCGCATCGGCGACAACCGGTTCTCGGACCTGACCTGCTTCTCGTTCCACCCGGTCAAGACCATCGCGATGGGCGAAGGCGGCGCGGTCACGACGAACGATCCCGCGCTCGCCGACATCGTCGCCCGCGACCGCACGCACGGCATGACGCGCGAACCGTCGGCATTCGTCGAGCGCGCGCAAGCCTTCGACGGCGCGGGCACGGCGAACCCCTGGTACTACGAAATGGAAGTGCCGGGCCTGAACTACCGCATCCCGGACGTGCTCTGCGCCCTCGGCACCAGCCAGCTGAAAAAGCTCGACCGCTTCGCCGCCCGTCGCCGCGACCTCGTCGCACGCTACGATGCGGAGTTGGCGAACCTCGCGCCACACGTCAAGAAACTAAAGCGCACCGCCTGCACCCCGGCCTGGCACCTCTACATCGCCCTGATCGACTTCGAAGCGCTGGGGCTGGAGCGCGCTGCCGTCATGCGCACGCTGGCAGGCAAAGGCATCGGCACGCAGGTCCACTACATCCCGCTCCACCGCCAACCCTACTGGCGCGACATGGACCCGAACGTGACTCTTCCCGGCGCCGACGACTACTACCGCCGCACGCTGAGCCTGCCGTTGTTTCCGTCGATGGCAGACGCGGATCCCGCTCGCGTCATCGCCGCGCTGAAGTCCGCGCTCGGCCTCTAACCTCAGGCCTTCTCGTTGACCTTGTGCACTTCTTCGCGCCGGCGCTCTTCAAGCGCACGCAGATGCTGCGCCCGGCGCAGCATGTCTTCGGCCGGCCATTGCCAGACCACGTCGCCGGACTCCGCTTCGATCGAGCGGTAGACGAACGTGTTCGCCGCCTTGTCGCGCGTGATCGACAGCTGCCGGTCCGACGGCGTCGGCTCGCGCTCGTGCCGGTCGTTCGCGGTGTCGTTGTCCGTCTGTGCACGCTTCGCAGGCTCGACCTGTGGTTCCGGACGAACCGGCGCAATGCGAGCGATAGCTGCCGCAGAAGTCGGCATTTGAATCGGATCGCTCATGAGTCGCATCTCCCTTCAAACGAACACGGGGCCGGCGTTTCGCACCGGCCCCGCGCTTTACTCGAACGGCCGGTTCAGATTACCGGAACAGCGACAGCAGGACCGACGGCGCCTGGTTGGCGATCGACAGCGCCTGGATGCCCAGCTGCTGCTTCGTCTGCAACGACTGCAAACGCGCGCTCTCGGTCGCGAGGTCGGCGTCGACGAGGTTGCCGATGCCGTTCTCGAGTTCGCTCGAGAGCTTGGACATGAACGCCTTGTGGATGCCGAGCTTCTTGGAGTCGGTACCCAGCTGCGCCAAGGCCAGCGTCAGGTTGTTCAACGAGGTCTCGATCGTCGCGACCATCGTCGAAGCAGTCGCCGCCGTCGAAACGACGCCGGCTGCAGCCACGGTCACGATCGCACCGCCGAGCGACATGTTGCGGCCCGTCGCCGTCACGAACGACGAACCGTCGGCATTCGCGAACGCTTGGATGTTCGACGTGGTCGAGGTCACGAGGTTCGCACCGTCGAACGTGGCGTTCGCCAACGTCTTCGTGATCTGGTCACGCAGAGCGACGAAGTCCGCATTGTAAGCGGCGCGGGCGTTCGCGTCGATCGACGAGTCCTTCGCGGCCAGCGCCTTTTCCTTCATTTCCTTGAGCAGGTCGGCGACCGCCGTGCCGGCGGCGATGCCGGTGTCGACGACGCTGATCGTACGATTCAAGCTGTTCTGAACGGAGTTCAGCGCCTGCACGTCCGTGCGCATGCCCTGGGCAATCGCGAAGATAGCGCCGTTGTCCTTGGGACCCGAAACGCGCAAGCCAGTGTTGACGCGGTTCTGGACTTCGGCCAACGCCTTGTTCGTGGCGTTGAGGTTCTGCAGCGCAACCATGGCGCCGTAGTTCGTGTTCACTGAAGTCATTTGAGATCTCTCCGTTCTGGTCGTGATATGGCGTTTTGCCGTGGAGCATTTTGCCCCGACCACCAGATCGCAAGGCGCGGACCTGAAAATCCGGCCGTTTTTGCTTAGAGATTTTCAACCAACGGAACGGCGAGCCTTCGCCGAAGGCGCACGTTGTCAATTCAGCCTTCACCATGGGAAGGCGCGGCCGCACGGCGACCGCGGAAAAAAATGCCCGGCAGAATTTGCCGGGCATGGGAAGTTCTTGCCGGGAGGAGCCGGGCTTTTCGGGAGGGCGGCGCCCCTTGGACGCCGCCTCGGTGTTGGCAGGCCTTAGCTGCGGAACAGGTTCAAAATCACCTGGGGCGCCGCATTCGCGATCGACAGCGCTTGGATGCCCAGCTGCTGCTTCGTCTGCAGACCCTGCAACCGCGCGCTTTCCTTCGCGAGATCGGCGTCGACCAGGTTACCGATACCGTTCTGCAGCTCGTCGGAAAGCTTTGCGATGAAATTCTTGTGCATCGTCACCTTCTTGGCGTCCGTGCCGAGTTGGGACAACGCGAGGTTCAGCGCGTTCAGCGACGCTTCGATGGTCGTGATCATCGTGCTCGCCTTCGCCGCCGTCGAAATCGTCGAGGTCGACGCGATCGTGACGATCGAACCGCCGAGCGACAGGTCGCGAGTCTGAACCGTAATGTAGGAGTTGCCGTCGGCGTTAGCCAACGCCTGGATATTGGCGACCGAACCGTTGAGGAGGTTCGAGCCGTCGAACGCCGCGTTCGAGAGCGTCTTCGTGATCTGGTCGCGTAGCGCCGTGAAGTCGGCGTTATAGGCCGCCCGCGCATTCGCGTCGATCGAGGGATCCTTCGCCGCCAGCGCCTTCTCCTTCATCTCCTTCAGGAGTTCGGAGATCGACGTGCCGGCCGCCACGCCCGTGTCCGCCACGCTCAGCGTGCGGTTCAAGCTCTGCGTCACCGCGTTCAACGCCATGACGTCCATCCGCATGCTCTGGGCGATCGCCCACACGGCGCCGTTGTCTTTCGGACCGGCGATCTTCAAACCCGTGTTGATGCGGTTCTGAACCCCGTTCAGCTCCGAGTTGGTCTGATTCAGGTTCTGGAGCGCAATCATGGCTCCGTAGTTGGTGTTGACGCTGATCATCTTCGTGGCTCCTTCCGTTCTGGACTTGTCGAACGGTCTTCTTGGAGGCGTTCGACCTCGGGTTTACACAGCGCAACCGCCGTGCCAATGCGAAAACCGTTGTGTTTCCTGGAAAAAATTGGCCCGCACGACGGCGGGCCAAGGTTTCGTTGCAACTTTTGCCGGGCACCGATTTCTACGCCCGGTCTTTTCTTCCTCTTGTCCTCAAGGCTTCTGCGAAAGGCCCGCCATGATCGAGCGGTTCACGTCGATCAACGGCTCGAGCGACTCGTCGCTGCCCGCCGCGTCGCTCGAAAAGCGCGACACCCAAAGCGATAGCGAAATGATCTGCGCCTTCAGCGCGTCCGGCAGGCCGTTTCCCTGCGCCGCGCAATCGGTCGCGAGCGCGCTCCACAGCCGGCGGTTCCAATCGAGCGCGTCGACGAACTGGGGCAGATTCGTCCGCCCTTGCTTGTTCGCCTCGATCAGCGCCTGCGTCACCTGCGCGAACAGCCGGTACTCGGTGTCACGCGGGCTTTCGGCGCTGCGCTGGGCCTTATGATAGGCTTGGAGCGACATAGGTCAGCCTCACCTGCTCGAAGTCGAAAAGTTGGCGGCACTTGATCAGCGCCTTGTAGTATTGCCCCTGCAGCACGTCGCGCGAGATCGCAACGCACGTGGACAGCGCCTCGCGATCCGTGACAGCGCTCATGAACTCGCTCATCCGGTTCACGAACTCGTCGTAGTACTTCTCCGTCTGCTCCGGATCGAGATAGAGCATCATGATCGGGAAATAGATGCGCTTGACGGGCGTGTTCGCTTCGTCCGCCTGCATGATGTCGCGATCCCGCAGGATCGAGGCCTTGTTCTCGATGACCAGGCTGACGCGGCGGTCGCCGTTCGTCAGCACCGCGCCGTTTAGAACGAATTTTTCACCGGGCTTAAGAGAAAGTTTCAGCGGCATTTCGATGTGTCGCGCCGTTCTGGCGCGCCCCTTCTTCGGGTTTCGCTTCCGACACCCACGATAAACAAACAGGGTTAAGGAAGCGCTTCGCCGGTTGATCGCATTGCGTGCAAGAGAGTGAACGAAATCTTGCGGCCGCGCGATCGCGCCGCCCACAGCCTTAGCGTCGCATTAAAGCGCTTCGTCGTACCGTCCGTAGACGGATCATCCGCCCAAGGAAGAATAACGATGACGGCCAAGCGCGCAACCGCCCCTCGCCACACGCCGGTCCGCGCCTCGCTGCTGGCGATGCAGACCGCCGTCGATGCGTACCAAAGGGGCGAATGGGCGAACGCCGCGATCGCCGCGGCAGAGGCCGCCGACGCCGACGCGAAATACGCCTCCGCCTTCCACCTCTTGGCGCTCGCACTCGACAATCTGGGCCAGCGCCACAAGGCGTTCGAAATGTACGAGCGCGCGATCGCGCTCGACCCGCACGACCCCGACGTCTATCTGAACGTCGGCACGGCGGCCTGGGGTCTAGGCATGTACGAGGGCGCCGAAAACGCGTTCCGCGCCTACATCCAAATGCGTCCGGATTGCTCGAAAGGATACAACAACCTCGCCGGCTGCCTGCGCGATATGGGCAAGATCGAAGAGGCGATCGACCTCGCCCGCACGACGCTGTTCCACATGCCTGAAGCCGCCGACCTCTGGAACACGCTCGGCACGATCATGGGCGAGACCTGCGACTTCGAGAACGCAGTGACCTTCTATAAGGAAGCCCAGCGCCTCGACCCGAAGATGTTCCGCGCCTTTCACAACATGGGTCACGCGCTGAACCACGTCGGCCCGTTCGATCTCGCGGTCGAGAGCTATACGCGCGCGCTAGGGCTTTGCACGTCCGAAACCGACCGCGCCGAAATCGTCCACGCGCGCGGCCTGTGCTACGCCTCGATGGGCCAACTCGACAAGGCTTGGCCCGAATACGAAGAACGCCACAACCCGCGCTTCAGCCAATCGGTATACTTCGCCGTCGACGCCCCTCGTTGGGACGGTGAAGACCTGCGCGGCCGCAAGTTGCTCGTTGTCGGCGAACAGGGCCTGGGCGACGAGATCATGCTGGCGGGTCTCATTCCCGACCTGATCGAACGCGTCGGCAGCCAAGGCAAGGTGATGATCGCTTGCGACCACCGCCTGGTGCCGTTGTTTCAGCGCTCGTTTCCGCAGGCGCTCGTCGGCCTCCAGACGCACACGAAACACAACGCAAAACCGGTGCGCATGGTTCAGTGGGCGACCGGCGAGTTCAAGCCGGACTTCTACGCGCCGATGGGCACGCCCTTGAAGGAGTTCCGCCCGACGGTCGAGAGCTTCCCCGCGCGTGCGTTCTTGAAACCCGACCCCGCACGCGTGCGGCATTGGACGGACCGCCTCGCCGCACTCGGCCCCGGCCCCTATGTCGGCATTTGCTGGAAGTCCATGCTGCTGACGACCCAGCGCAAGAAGTTCTTCAGCGCGCTCGAACTCTGGGCGCCGGTTCTGGAGAACACCGCCGTGAAGTTCGTCAACCTGCAATACGGCGACTGCAAGGCCGAACTCGACTACGTCCGCGAGAAGCTCGGCATCGCAATCCACAATTTCGAAGATCTCGACCTGAAGATGAACCTCGACGACAACGCGGCGCTGTGCGCGGCGCTCGACCTCGTCGTCACCGCTCCGACCGCAGCCGCAGCGCTCGCCGCGGCGACCGGCACCGAGACCTGGTTCCTGACAGCAGGCCGCGTGTGGCCGCAGCTCGGCACCGATCACTATCCTTGGTACGCAAACACCCGCGTGCTGACGCCGCACAAATTCGGCGACTGGTCCGAACTCATGCCGCGCCTCGCCATCGAACTCGACCAGTTCGTCGCGCGCGCTTAGAGCCACCCGGTCACGCCGTTGTGATCGCACACGCGGCGTGACACATCGCTAAGCTCCGCCCGTGACGAACGGAGGAGCGCTCGTGCACACTGTTTCAAGACGCGATCTGCTCACCGCAGCCGCCGCGAGCGCGCTGGCGGCGGCGCTGCCTGCGACCGCCGCCCCGCTTGCGCGCGCAACCGTCGGTCTCGGCTCGTGGATCACGTTCAACGTCGGCGACGACAACGCCGCACGCGAGTCGTGCGCAAACGTCATGCGCGCCTTTTTCGCCGCGGGCGGCCGCCTGATCGACTCCTCGCCGATGTACGGCTCGTCGCAAGAGGTCATCGGCTACGGCATCAAACGCGCCGGCAACGCGAAGGCGCTGTTCGCAGCGACCAAGGTCTGGATCTCCGGCGGCGCGAACGGCCCCGCGCAGATCGAAGAGTCGCGCCGCCTCTGGGGCGTGCCGAAGTTCGACCTGCTGCAAGTCCACAATCTCTTGTCGTGGGAAGAACACCTGCGCACGCTGTTCGCGATGAAGGCGCAAGGCAAGCTCGGCTATGTCGGCGTCACCACCTCGCACGGCCGCCGCCACGACGAACTCGAACGCATCATGCGGACGCAACCGCTCGACTACATCCAGGTCACCTACAATGTGGCGAGCCGCGATGTCGAAAGCCGCATCCTGCCCTTGGCACGCGAACGCAACATCGCCGTCATCATCAACCGCCCGTTCGAAGGCGGCGACCTCATCGACGCGCTGAAAGGCCGCCCCCTGCCCGCCTTCGCCGCCGACCTCGGCACGAAGAGTTGGGCGCAGCTTCTGCTCAAGTTCATTCTCTCACACCCTGCGGCCCCAAGCCCGATTCCCGCCACCACGCGCGCCGACCACGCGCAGGAGAACGTCGCGGCCGCGAACGGCCCAATGCCCGACGCCGCAATGCGCGCCCGCATCTTGAGCGCGGTGGGCGACATCTGATGTCGGAGTGGTGGACCTATTCGCTCTCTGACTTCCTGCTGTTCTCCCCCCGCACCTACTACCGCCTGTTCGCACTCTACAACGAAGCCCTCTGGCCCGCGCACATCGCGACGGCAGCACTCGGTGGCCTCTGCCTTACACTCGCCCGCCGCGGCGGCGACCTCGGCACGCGCGCCGTCTTGATAGTCCTCGCCACGCTCTGGTTCTGGATCGCCTGGGCCTTCCACGCCGAACGCTTCACAACGATCAACTGGGCCGCGATCTACTACGCCTGCGCCTTCGCATTGCAGGCGGCGTTGCTGCTGTGGTTCGCACTCGTCACGCCACCACCCACAGCCAGATCTCACGCACCGCTCGCGCTCGGCATCGCGATCTTCGCGGTCTTCCTCCAACCCGCGATCGGCCCGCTGCTCGGCCGCGACTGGCATCAGGCGGAAGTCTTCGGTCTTGCCCCCGACCCCACCGCCGTCGCGACGCTCGCCCTCCTCGCGATGCAGCCGCGCGCACCCAGACTATTGCTGATCATCCCCACGCTTTGGTGCGTGATGACAGGCCTTACACTGTGGACGATGCAACCCCCCGACGCGCTGATCACGCCGGTCGCAGGCGCCCTGGCGCTCCTCGCCGCGGCATGGAAAACTCCGCGCCATGAAGCTCGCTGACGTCGAAAAATTCCTGCTCGCGCTGCCCGGCGCCACACTCTCCATCCAATGGGGCAACGATCGCGTCTTCAAGGTCGGCGGCAAGATGTTCGCCGTGATCGGCGTCCACGACGACAAGACATCGGGCGGCATGTCGTTCAAGGCGTCGTCGGAAAGCTTCCGCATCCTGACCGAACTGCCGGGCATCAAACCCGCGCCCTATCTCGCGCGCGCCGAATGGGTCTGGCTCGACAAACCGGCGCGCCTGCCCGCGAAGGAGCTGAAAGCCTACCTCACCCGCGCGCACGCGATCATTGCGTCGGGTCTGCCGAAGAAGACGCAGCGGGAATTGGGCTTAACCGCCTAAACTTGCGGGCCGCGCGCCAACCCCCTAGGTTTGGGCCAACACCTATTCACTATTCACCATGACGCAAGGCCCACCCATGAAGAAGTTCGAAGGCACCAGTTCCTACGTCGCGACCGACGATCTGCGCATCGCGGTCAACGCGGCCATCACGCTAGAGCGTCCGCTGCTGATCAAAGGCGAACCCGGCACCGGCAAGACGGTCCTGGCGTTCGAAGTCGCAAAGGCCATCGGCGTGCCGATCATTCAGTGGCACATCAAGTCGACGACGAAGGCCCAACAAGGCCTCTACGAATACGACGCGGTTAGCCGCCTGCGCGACAGCCAGCTCGGCGACGAACGCGTGAAGGACATCAAAAACTACATCTCGAAGGGCAAGCTCTGGGAAGCGTTCACGAACGACGCCCGCCCCGTCCTCCTGATCGACGAAATCGACAAGGCCGACATCGAGTTCCCGAACGACCTCCTGCTCGAACTCGATCGCATGGAATTCTTCGTCTACGAGACCGGCGAGACAATCAAGGCGAAACAGCGCCCGATCGTGATGATCACGTCCAACAACGAGAAGGAACTGCCGGACGCGTTCCTGCACCGCTGCTTCTTCCACTACATCAAATTCCCCGACCGCGACACGATGACGAAAATCATCGACGTCCACTACCCGAAAATCATGGACAAGCTGGTCGGCGAGGCGCTGAACATCTTCTACCAAATCCGCGACGTCCCCGGCCTGAAGAAGAAACCATCGACGAGCGAACTGCTCGACTGGCTCAAACTCCTCATGGCCGACGACATCACGGCAGAGACGCTCCGCGAACGCGACCCATCGAAACTGATCCCACCCCTCCACGGCGCCCTGCTCAAGAACGAGCAGGACGTCCATCTCTTCGAACGCCTGGCGTTCCTCGCGCGCAGGGAAAGGAACTAGCCTTGGAGCGCCGGCATCTTGCCGGCACTTGAAGAGCCGGCTGGAAGCCGGCGCTCCCAGGAAGAAAAGGTGACCCCATGTTCCTGAACTTCTTCCACGATCTGCGCCAGGCCAAGGTGCCGGTGACCTTGAAGGAATACCTCGCCCTAATGGAGGGCTTGGACAAGCAGGTCATCGACATGAAGGTCGACGAGTTCTACTACCTCTCGCGCACCGCGCTGGTGAAGGACGAGCGCAACCTCGACAAATTCGACCGCGTCTTCGCGCACGCGTTCAAGGGCCTCGAAACGCTTGATGCCACCGAACTCGCGCAAATCCCGGAAGACTGGCTGAAGGCGCTCACCGAAAAATTCCTGACCGAGGAAGAGAAGAAGCAGATCGAAGCGCTCGGCGGCTGGGAAAAACTGATGGAGGAGCTGAAGAAGCGCCTCGAAGAACAAAAGAAGCGCCACGAAGGCGGCAACAAGATGATCGGCACGGGCGGCACCTCGCCGTTCGGCGCCTACGGCTACAATCCCGAAGGCATCCGCATGGGCCAAGACAAAGGCCGCCACGGCAAGGCGGTCAAAGTCTGGGACAAGCGCGAATACAAAAACCTCGACGACAGCGTCGAACTCGGCACGCGCAACATCAAGGTAGCACTTCGCCGCCTGCGCAAATGGGCCCGTGAAGGCGCGCTCACCGAACTCGACCTGCCCGAGACGATCCGCGCCACCGCGCATCAAGGCTACCTCGACCTCGTCATGCGCGCCGAGCGCCACAACAAGGTCAAGGTGCTGATCTTCTTCGATATCGGCGGCTCGATGGACGCGCACATCAAACTCTGCGAGGAGCTGTTCTCCGCCGCGCGCACCGAATTCAAGCACATGGATTTCTTCTACTTCCACAATTGCCTGTACGAGAGCGTGTGGAAGGACAATCGCCGCCGCCACAACGAAAAGACGCCGACCTGGGACGTGCTGCACAAATACCCGCACGACTACAAAGTAGTGATCGTCGGCGACGCGACGATGAGCCCCTACGAAATCACTTACCCCGGCGGCAGCGTCGAACACTGGAACGAAGAACCCGGTGCGGTATGGCTCGAGCGGCTCACGCGCATCTACGAACACGTGATTTGGCTGAACCCCGTGCCGGAGCGCCACTGGGAATACACGCCCTCGATCCAAATCAGGAAACAAATCCTGAGCGACCGCATGTTCCCGCTCACGCTCGAAGGCCTCGACAAGGCCATGCGGGAGTTGAACCGCTAACGCAGCTCCTGCCGGTAAAACAGCACGCGCCCGCGCGGCAGCAATTGCTGAAGTACGTCGAAGTCGCCGACATCGCGGGTCAGGATCGTCAGCCCCAGCTTCTGAGCCTGCAGGAAAAGCACGCAGTCGAGCAATGCCCGCAAACGCCTATCGACTCCGTAGCCTTGCAGGCGACAGACGACGCCGGCCAGCAGCCCAGCACGCCCCAACACGTCGCCGTCGGGAGAGAATACGCGGTGAACAGGCATGCGTCTGATGAGGCCTGAAATCTCGGCCACAACAGCCGGTGTTCTGTGGTCACGGGGATCGAGCACGCCGACGGTGTGCATGAGTTCGCTGACCGTAACGGATGAGTGGCTCGCGTGCCGCGATGTGATCGCCTGAGCGACAATATCCGGCGCCCTGCCTTGCAGCTGGTCGATGCAAACGCAGGTGTCGAGCAGCAACGCCTGACCGCCGAGACCATCGCGCTCGATGAACGGCAAGTCCGCATCCGGCCGATGCGCGATCGCCCGCCGCGGGTCAAATCGAGCCCAACGGATAGCCGCATCAACGTCGAAGCGCGCCACGTTAGAAATCGAGCTTCAAGTCCGGATCGACCTTGCCGCGCGCGCGCTTGAACGCATCGGCAAATTCGTCCTCCAACGCAAGCTGCGCGAGCGCGTAGGCGATAAGCTCCGAGTCGCCCTTGATCCCCGTTCGCTTTTTGGCCCTCGCGATCAGTGCGGGACTAACGCGGCCCGAAATGCGGCTGCTCTTGTCGTTGAGCAAACCCTGGCGTTCCGCCGCCAGCATGACGGCTTGATAGGGTTCGGTCTCAGCCTCGCTCAATCCTCGGCGATTCGATCGCGTGCGCGGCGCTTCTTTCGCTTTCACGGCGCGGCTCCGGCCTGTTCAACAATGAGATAACTTTGTTGAACATACCAAACCGCAAGCTGCCAAGCAACAGATGACGCGCCGAGCGCTCTATCAAGCGCCGCGGCGCCCGGCGATCCAGTTCACGATCGCGCCCGTGATCCACACCATCGCGGTGATGATGAAGGCGCGCGTCAGCAGCATGAAGATTCCCCAGGCGATCGCGACGTCACTGACGGTGAAATCGAACGCCGCCGCGACCGTATCCCACCCCATGAAGCTCGCGAACGAGATCGCGCCCTCCTTCAATGAGCGCGCGAATTGGGTGACGGCGCTGATCCAGGTCGGCTCATAGACCAGCAAAACGCCGATGACGACGAACGTCAGGACAAAGGACAAAAAGCTGCGCCAATTGTCGTAGATGGCTTTGATGAGTCCTCGCACGGCGATCCCCTTGTCTCTGTCGCGCGCCCCGCCCTTGGCTGCCCCCGCTGTCAAAAAGGCGGAACGAGCCCGGATGGTTCCGCGCCCAAGCGGCTCAAGTCAAGCCGAAGGCCCCGTCGCCCGGGTCACACCCGCCGCTATTCGGCGGCCGCCCGCAGGGTTTTCTTAACGGGCACCGCCTTGCCCGTCAGGAACCCGACCAGCATCCGCGTCACTTCCTCGGCCAGCGCGCCCGAGGCCAAATCCTTTGGCCGCTCGCACACCGCGTTGTGCACGACGGCCTCGACCGTCCGCGTGATGATATAGACGGCAAGGTCGATGTCCTGAACGACGATTTCCGCCCGCCGCGCTTCGAGCATCTCGCGCACACGGGCGTCCATCCGGGCGGTAAACCCCGTCATCCAATCGAGTTGGCCGAGCCGCGGCACCTGTTCGGAGAGCACGCGGTGGAGTGCCGGATCAATGAAGTGCGCCTGCGCGTTCTGCTCGATTCCCACGCGAATAACCTCGGCCAAGGGTGCAGTGCGCGCGAGTTCCGCCATGCCCTCCACGCCGCGCTCGATCTCCTCCACGTGCCGGCGCATCAGCTCCGAAAGCAGAGCGTCCTTGTTCGGGAAATACTGATAGAGCGATCCGACGCTCACCCCCGCCTTCTCCGCGACGCGGTTCGTCGTGAAAGCGTCATAGCCGTGCTTGACCAGAACGCGAGCAGCCGCATCGACGATCGCCTCGACCGTCGCGCGCGAGCGGTCCTGTTCCGGCAGTTTTCGGGGGTTTGCGGGGGGTTTCTTGCGGGCGGCCATAGCCTGTCCTCATGCGAGTTTCGAATTTGAGCAAAAGCTCGTATAACATGAGCAATAGCTCACTTTACAAAACTTCACAATGGCAACACCGCAAATGACCGCCGCAGCACAGGACTGCAAACTGCCGCCGAAGGTCGCAAGACCCGTGATCGATCCGCAC
Source organism: Alphaproteobacteria bacterium (assembly GCA_016792785.1). Taxonomy (GTDB): domain Bacteria; phylum Pseudomonadota; class Alphaproteobacteria; order Micropepsales; family Micropepsaceae; genus SZUA-430. Next base: position 12,703 of record JAEUML010000111.1, on the reverse strand, counting down.
CGCTGCGAAGGTGCCGGCGATTGCGAAGAGGTTTGTCCTTACGGCGTCTTTAGCGTTCGCAAGCTGACGAAGGACGAGTTGAAGTCTCTGCCGCTCAAACCGTGGCTGAAGGTGCTCGTGCACGGCGGTAGCCAAGCATTCGTCGTTAACGGTGATGCGTGTCACGCGTGCGGCCGTTGCGTGACGGCCTGTCCCGAAAAGGCGATCCGTCTCACGCGCCTTGCGGCAACGGAGCAAACGCGTGACGCATAGCGTTCACACACCGGCGAAAACGCAAGCTGCGTGCGCAAATGTCGCGCCGATTCCCGCGTGCTCGTTTCCGCAGCGGCGCAACGGCAAAGCGATGAAATATCCAGCAACGATCACACATCGTTCGCCCAAAATGCGAGCAAACGCGCGCGTCGCGACTGACAATATTTTCACTTTCAAAATACCGCTGCGTCCTTACGTTGCCCATGCAAGATCGCGCGAACGGATTCGAATCCGCTACACTGCCGATCGATCACGGCATGGAATACACGGTGCGCTTGGGGTGACGCATGTCACAAGCATCAAGCGCCAAACGTCGATATTCCGAACAGGTTGAACCAGAGCATGTTCGTCACTACATCCGGAGCGTTATGCTCCGGCGGGGAGCCGGCAATGCAAAGTCGTTCATACGTGCCTGCGTTGGGCGATCATCGCCTTTCGCCCTTCTATGACGCTACGATTGCGCTGATGACGTGCGAGCGCACGTGGCGGCGTGCGCTCGTCAGGCAAATTGCGCCGGAGCCGCGCGACGTGATTCTGGATATCGGCTGCGGCACCGGTTCGCTCGCCATTCAGCTGAAGCGCGCCTGCCCGTCGGCCTCGATCTACGGCGTCGATCCCGATCCGGACATTCTGACGCGGGCCGAGGAAAAGGCGCGCGACGCGGACGTTCTTGTCCACTTCTCCCAGGGCTACGCGCAGGACGCGGGTACGATCGCCGCCCGCATTCGCCCGAACAAGCTGGTGTCGAGTCTCGTGCTGCACCAGATTCCGCTGGCCGGAAAACGTATGGCGCTGCTTGCCGCCCTAGACGCATTGCGGCCCGGCGGCGAACTGCACATCGCCGACTACGGTTTGCAGGCCTCGCCGTTGATGCGCCTTGCGTTCCGTCAGGTGCAAACACTGGACGGTTACGGCACAACGCAGCCGAACGCAGACGGCGTGGTGCCGGAGCTGATGGAAGATGTGGGCTTCGCCGGCGTCGAGGAAACGCAGGTCATTCCGACGCCGACGGGCTCGATCTCGCTCTACCGGGCGCACAAGCACTGACGCCCGTCAGGGCGCGGGCGCGGCCTCGTTCTTGTCGCCGTTCGCGCGCGACAGCGTGAAGCCCTTCTTCTCGGCCTTGGCGAGTTCGAAGACCTTCGTCATGCGCGCGTCGTTCACGATGCTCGACGGCGTCACGACCTCTTGCTTCGACACCATCGTCCAACACTGATCGGACGTCAGGTTGCGCTTGTGGCACTCCTCGTGCGTCGACCATGCGCGCAGGAATTCCGACCGCACGCCTGCAAGGTCACCGGACACGCGGCTCATTCTCTGCGTCCGCCCGACGTCAAGACCGACGTCCGAGAACGCCAGCCGCACGAGCTCGCTCGAATAAAGCTGATCCCAACTCTTGTGCAGAAAGAAGTCGTTCGGTTTGCCGATTTGCCGGCGTGCCGCCGCGACGACCTTCTCGCCCTGCTCCGCCGACAACCCGTTCAAGCGATAGACCGCGAACGCGCCGTCCTCGCCGCGCGACAGGAATTCGCGCACGGGCGTCTCGACGACCTTCTCGGCAGCTTCAATCACAACCGCACCGCCCGGCCGCGCCTCGACGATACCCACATGCGTGAAGCCGCCTTCGGCCTCGAACAGCGGCAGGATTTTCTCGACTCGCGAGTCCTGAACGATCACGTCGCCGTTCTGCCATTCGACCGGGTCGCGCACGGTCGTGGCATAGGCGAACAGATAGGCAGCCAGCAAAATGGCAAAGACGCCCGACCCAAGAGTGATGGCGATACTCGGCTTCATGACGCAAAGCATGACGCCCGCGGGTAAAGGCCGCGGTAACCGGCAGGCTTAACAAAGCCTGACTACGTCGCCGAACCCCAGTAATTGTACCCGGCGAAGCGCGGTGTCGCGGGCAGATACATCGTTTCCATCTTCTCGATCCGGAATCCGCCCTCGCGGATCAAGTCCGGGATCGGCCGCCCGACGTGGCAACCGCCGCCGATCACCTTCCAAACCGGTGTGATCCGCTCCTGCCATTTCTGCACGTCGGCGTCGGGCGCCTTGCCGTGCTCGCAGAAGATCATCCGCCCGCCGGGCTTCAATACCCGCCGCATGCCTTTGAGCGCCCTGACGACATCGGGAATGGTGCACAGCGTGTAAGTGACGAGCACCGTGTCGGCCGCTTTGTCCGGCAGCGGAATTTCCTCAGCCTTGAGATCCAGGAATTCGAGGTTGAACGAAATGCCCTTCGCCCGCTTCAACGCCCTCGCGCGCATCTCGGGCGAAGGCTCGAGGCCCCACACATGGCTGACCTTCGCCGGATCGTAGAACGCAAGGTTCTGGCCCGCGCCGATACCGATCTCAAGCACACGGCCTTCGGCCAGCGGCACGACCTTCTTGCGCTGATAGGTGATCGGCTTTGCGCTCATCGCCATGTCGAGAAGCCATGGCAGCACGCGGCGTTCGTAGAAACCCATAGGGGCGGCGCTCCGATATCGACGCCAACTCATAGCACGAACGCGAAAAAGTCGAGGCCGTCCGCCGATCGGGGGAAGATCGCGCGGACGGCCTCAAGTCACCCGGCCACCACAGACGGCATCAGTTCTTCAGAACGGAAGGGCCCGCCGGCGCGCCCTTGCCCGGCTTGCGTTGCACAAGTTCCTTCATCGGCGGGCAGCTCTCGGCAGGCGGTCCGAAGCCTTGGCGTTTGACCTGAGGTGCGGCCGCCTCTTCGTCCTCGACGATGTCGTCAAGGTCATCGACGTCGAGAACCGGCAGCGTTGGCATGGCCCTGATCTCAGGCTTTGGCTGAAGCGTTGGCTGCACCATTGTCGCGCGCTTCACCGGCGCGGCTTGCGGCTTGGCCTCGACAGGCGCTGCCGCCCGTGCAGGCTGCGCCGCAGCCGGCATCGGATCCATGGACACGCGCCCGCGCGCCCACGCACCGTTCCACGCCAGCAACTCTTCGAGCGGCATCGGCTTCTGGATCCAGATGCCTTGCGCGGCGGTAAAGCCGACATCGGCAAGACCCGCCATCGTCGCTTCGTCTTCGGCGCCGACCGCAACCGCTTCCAGATTATACTGATGCGCAAATCTCAAACGCGCCGCGATCGCGCCTTTGCCGCGCAAGCCTAAGCGCTGCGCCAAGCGAATGCTCGCCGGCCCGCCCACCTTCACGGACGTGAACGGCAGCGGCGAGAATTGCGCCAGATCGACCGGCACGATGCCGCCGCCATCCAGCGCGACGTGAACGCCAAGCTCGCGCACTTCAAGAAGCGCCTCGCACAACGTGTCTGGCTCCTGCGCGACCGCGCGCTCCGGCACTTCGATAATGATTCGTTGCGGCTCGAGTCCGTATTCGTTGAGCAGGGTCTGCAGACCCTCGCAGAAGCCCTTCGACGTTACGGTTCCGGGCGCGACGTTGATCGACACAGCCCAATCCTTCCCGGCCGCCTTCCAACGCCTGGCGCCGTCGAGCGCCGCATGGAAAACGAAGCCGGTGAGATCGGGCATGCGCCCGTTCGCCTCGACGAAGTCTAGGAACAGCCCCGGCGGCAGAAGGCCGTATTGCGGGTGCTGCCAGCGTACGAAGACCTCGGCCCCCGTCACACGCTCGCTGGTCAAATCGACCTTCGGCTGGAAGACGACGCGGAATTCGTTGCACTCGAACGCTTTGTCGATGTCAGATGGCGCAAGGCGGAAAGTTCTGTCGCTCATGGGGCCGGGCAAACCTCTGTGACGCGGACGATGTGCCGCTTGTCACATGGGTTTACGACAAGACCCTTTAAGGGCACATCCAAACGGGTCCGAGCATTTGAATTTCCGGCATTTGAAACAAACACGAGAGCAATCGATGTCCGACGACAAAAAACCGGCCTCTCCCTTGGCTTCCGCGACGATTCTGCTTCTGCGAGACGGCGCGCACGGCATCGAAGTGTTCATGGTAAAGCGTCATCACCAGATAGATTTCGCGTCAGGCGCCTTGGTTTTTCCTGGCGGCAAAGTCGATCCGCACGACCGCGATCCGGCGTTGAGGAACCATACCGACGGCGCCGAAAAACTCGACGATCTTCACTTGAGTCTGAGGGCCTGCGCCATCCGCGAGGGCTTCGAGGAATCGGGCATTATCCTTGCGCGCAAGCCCGGCACCGGCGACTACATCGACGCCGCCGCGTCCGCGAAACTCGCCCCCTGGCGTCCCAAACTGAACGCGAGCGAAACCGGCCTCGTCGAATTCCTGTCGAAAGAGAACCTTCGCCTCGCCTGTGACACACTCGTGCCGTTCGCTCACTGGGTGACGCCCACGTTCATGCCGAAGCGCTTCGACACGTATTTCTATCTGGCCGCAACCCCGCCCGGGCAGCTCGGCCGGCATGACGGCTCGGAGTCCGTCGACTCAGTCTGGGTGAATCCGATCGAAGCAATCGGCGACAAACGCTGGACGATCATCTTTCCGACGAAGATGAACCTATTGAGACTCGGCAAGGCCAAGACCGTCACTGAAGCGATCGCCGCCGCCAAGAGCACGCCGATCGTCACCGTCGAACCCAAGGTCATGCCGAAAGGAGACGGCCAAGTTCTCACGATCCCCGAAGAGGCCGGCTACGGTAAAGTCGAAGAACCGATGAGTTCCCTGCGCGGTTAACCCGTCACGAATTGCTCGGCCAAAATCCGCTCCTGCAGCGACCGGTCGGGATCGAACAGAACGGTGACAGACACATTCGTGTCCTCGGCGACCGCAACCTCGGTCACTTCGCGCACTTCCGTATGGTCGGCAACCGCGCTGACCGGCCGCTTGTCGGCTTCCAGAATCTCAAACAACACCTTCGCCGCCCGCGGCAGCAGTGCGCCGCGCCAGCGCCGCGGCCGGAATGCGCTGATCGGCGTCAGCGCCAGCAAATCCGCATCGATCGGTAGGATCGGCCCGTTGACGGAAAGATTGTAGGCCGTCGACCCCGCAGGCGTGGACAGCAGAATGCCATCGCAGATCAGCTCTTCCATCCGCACGCGCCCGTCGATCGAGATGCGCAGTTTCGCCGCCTGCCGCGTTTCGCGAAGCATCGACACTTCGTTGAACGCAAGCGCCGTCTGCGTCTTGCCCGCGGCGGACTTCACCTTCATGCGCAACGGATGGATCGCCTGCGCCTCCGTCAAATCGAGCCGCGCAAGCAGATCGTTCGGCGAATAGTCGTTCATCAAGAACCCGACCGAGCCGCAATTCATGCCGAAGATAGGCAAGCCGCGCTTGAACGATTTGTGCACCGTCTGCAGCATCAGCCCGTCGCCGCCGAGCGCCACGATCACATCGGCATCCGCCTTCGCGTTGCCGTAGAGCTTCGTGAGTTCGCGCAACGCCGCTTGCGCTTCCGGCGCGCTCGATGCCGCAAAGGCGGGTTTCTTGAATCGCATTAGCCGCCGGTCACCGACATGTGCCGCGCAACAGCGGGCGCCTTGCGCCGCCGGTCGATCACAAAGTCGTGCCCCTTGGGCTTGCGCGCGATCGCCTCGTCGATTGCAGTCGAAAGCAGCGTATCATCGCTCGACGCCCGCAACGGCGCACGCAAGTCCGCCGCATCGTCTTGACCCAGGCACATGTAGAGCGTCCCTGTACAGGTCAGCCGCACGCGGTTGCAGCTCTCGCAGAAATTATGCGTCAGCGGCGTGATGAAGCCGAGCCGCCCGCCGGTCTCCGCCACGCGCACGTAGCGTGCAGGCCCACCGGTGCGATAGTCGCTCTCCTCTAGCGTGAAACGTTGCGCCAACCGCGTCCGCACCAGCGACAGCGGCAGATACTGATCCGTCCGGTCGGCGTCGACCTCGCCCATCGGCATCGTTTCGATCAGCGTGAAGTCCATGCCCCGGCCGTGCGCCCACAGCATCAGGTCTTCGATCTCGTCTTCGTTCGTGCCGCGCAAGGCCACCGCGTTGATCTTGACCTTGAGCCCGGCGTCGAGCGCCGCGTCGATCCCGTCGCGCACCTGCTCGATCCGCCCCCAACGCGTGATGTCGCGGAACCGCGCGGGGTCGAGCGTGTCCAACGACACGTTGATGCGCTTGATGCCGGCGTCTTTCAGCTCGCCCGCGAACTTCGCCAGTTGGCTGCCGTTCGTGGTCAGGGTCAGTTCGTCCAATGCACCTGTCTGAAGATGCCGCCCGAGACTCCGAACGAGCCCCATCACATTGCGCCGGACCAGCGGCTCGCCGCCCGTCAGCCGCAGCTTGCGCACACCCTTGGCGACAAACGCCGAACACAGCCGGTCGAGTTCCTCGAGCGTCAGCAGTTCCGCCTTCGGCAGGAACGTCATGTCCTCCGCCATGCAATACGTGCAGCGGAAATCGCAGCGGTCGGTCACCGACACGCGCAAATAGGTGATGGTCCGGCCGAACGGGTCGAGCATGCGGGCAACTTAGCAGCCACGGCCGCCCCGTCCAGAGGAAGTGGGTCGCATGCGGCGCGGAATCGTGGCTAAAATCCGAGCCTCAATCCCAACGAGCCAAACCACGACATGAGCCGCAAAATCCTCTCGATCGACCAAGGCACCACGTCGAGCCGCGCCATTCTGTTCGACGCGAAGGGCACGCCGCTCAAAGTCGCGCAGGCCGAGCATCAGCAGTTCTACCCCCAAGACGGCTGGGTCGAACACGACGCCGAGGAAATCTGGCAGGCGACGCTGAAAGTCGCGCGCGGCGCACTCGCCGGCACAAACGCTTCCGACATCGCCGCGATCGGCATCACGAACCAGCGCGAGACGACCGTGCTCTGGGACAAGAAGACGGGCGCTCCCGTCCACAAAGCGATCGTCTGGCAAGACCGCCGCACGGCCGCCGCCTGCGCCCGCCTGAAAGACGAAGGCAAAGAGGAAGCCGTCACCGCGAAGACCGGCCTGCTGCTCGATCCCTATTTCTCCGGCACGAAGCTCGCCTGGCTTCTCGACAACGTACCGGGCGCGCGCGCCCGCGCGGCGAAAGGCGAACTTGCGTTCGGCACGATCGACAGCTGGCTGGTCTATCGCCTGACGAACGGCAAGGTGCACGCGACCGACGCAACGAACGCCTCACGCACGCTGCTCTACGACATCGTCAAGGGCCGCTGGGACGGCGAGATCCTCGACTGGCTGAACATCCCCGCCACCGTACTGCCCGACGTGCGCGATTCCGCCGCCGACTACGGCACGACGGACCTCTTCGGTGCGCCGATCAAGATCGCAGGCATCGCCGGCGACCAGCAAGCCGCAACGGTCGGCCAGGCCTGCCTCAAACAGGGCCTGATGAAGTCGACCTACGGCACCGGATGCTTCGCGCTCGTCAACACCGGCCCCGCGATGGCGCCATCGCGCAACCGCCTGCTTGCGACGATCGCCTACGCGACAAACGGCAAACGCACCTACGCGCTCGAAGGCTCGATCTTCATGGCCGGCGCCACGATCCAGTGGCTGCGTGACGGCTTGAAGCTGTTCAAGTCGTCCGCCGACAGCGCGGCACTCGCAAGCCAAGCCGACCCACGCTCGCGCGTCTGCCTCGTGCCCGCATTCGTCGGCCTCGGCGCACCCTATTGGGATGCCGAAGCGCGCGGCGCGATCGTTGGCCTCACGCGCGACAGCGGCCACGCCGAAATCGCGAAGGCTGGGCTCGAATCCGTCTGCTTCCAAACGCGCGATCTCTTGGAAGCGATGGCCTCCGACATGTCCGCAGCCGGCTTAGGCAGCCCCGCCGCCTTGCGTGTCGACGGCGGCATGGTCGTCAACGACCTCTTCTGCCAATGGCTCGCCGATCTGACGGGCCGCCCAATCGAACGCCCCGAAGTCGTGGAGACGACCGCACTCGGCGCCGCCTACCTCGCGGGCCTCGGCGCGGGCGTTTTTTCGTCGCTCGATGAAGTGGCCTCAAGCTGGCGCTGCGAACGCCGCTTTGAACCCCACATCGGCGCCGACGAACGCGACGCCAAATACGCCGGCTGGAAGGAAGCCGTCGGCCGTGTGTTGACAGCAAGGAGTTAGCAACCTCGGCTTGCTCTTCTGAATGAACATGTTGTACAATTCATTGTACAAGCTCGGATGCAAGAATATGGATGTGAAAACATATAGCCACGCACGACAGAACCTCGCCGAGTTGATGGACGAGGTTTGCGACAACCGGGCCCCGGTGATCGTCACCCGCCAGGGTGCGAAGTCTGTCGTCATCCTTCCGCTCGAAGAGTACGAAGCACTGGAGGAGACGCTGCATCTGCTCCGCAGCCCCGCAAATGCTGCACGGTTGTACGAATCGCTTGAGCAGTTCAAAAGCGGCAAAGTCGTGCGCCGCGATCCAACCAAGCCGCAGCGCCGCAAGAAGCGCTGATGGAGATTGTTTGGGCGGCGAACGCCTGGGACGACTATCTGCATTGGCAGAAGGAAAACCCCGACCTCGCCGAAAAGATCAACGAGTTGATCAAAGATATCCGGCGAACGCCCTTCACCGGTCTGGGCAAACCCGAACCGCTGCGGGGCAAACTGGCCGGTTGGTGGTCGCGCCGCATCAACTCCGAGCACCGCTTCGTCTACAAGGTTGAAGGCAAGCGCGGCCAGGGACAAAAGCTCTGCATCGCCGGTTGCCGCTATCACTACGAGTGACGCGGCTCCATTTGACAGCGCCCGACCCGCGGGGCCACTCTTGGCCCGAACCCGCCTTGGAGACAGCTATGTCCGCCGCCTTGCACACTGTCCCTTCTGTCCGCGACAAAGTCTCAAAGGAGGAATGGCAGATCCGCACCGATCTGGCCGCCACCTATCGGCTGGTCGCCCATCACGGCTGGGCCGACATGATCTTCACGCACATCTCCGCGCGCATTCCGGGGCCTGAGCATCACTTCCTGATCAACCCGTATGGCCTCCTGTTCGACGAAATCACGGCGTCCAGCCTCGTCAAGATCGACGTTGACGGCAATAAGGTGATGGATAGTCCCCACCCCGTGAACCCCGCGGGCTTCACGATCCACTCCGCGATCCACATGGCGCGCGAGGACGCGCAAGCAGTTATCCACGTTCACACCGCCGACGGCGTCGCCGTCTCGTGCCAAGAACACGGGCTTCTTGCGATCAGCCAGCACGCCATGCTGGTCCACCACGACATCGCTTACCACGACTATGAAGGCGTCGCGCTCGATCACGACGAGCGCCCGCGCTTGGTCCAGGACTTCGGAACGAAGACCCTTATGATCCTGCGCAACCACGGTACGTTGACCGTCGGTCGGACCTGCGCCGACGCATTCCTGCGCCTCTACAATCTTGAGCGCGCGTGCACGATCCAAGTGAAGGCGTTGGCCGGCGGCGCGAAGATCAACCAGCCGAACCAAGGCGTCCCCGAAAAAGTCGCGGGCCAAGTCGCCGGGATGAACGCGAGCAGCGCCTTCGCCGACAAATTGGTTTGGCCCGCGCTTCTTCGTTTGCTCGACCGCAAAGACCCCAGCTACCGCAACTAAGCTCATAGGGCTCACATATGAAATTCGGTGCAGGCCAGCCCGTTCGCCGGCTCGAAGACGACCGCCTCATCACCGGCAAGGGCCAATACTCCGACGACATCGCCCTGCCCGGCACGGCGCACATGGTGCTGCTGCGCTCGCCCCACGCGCATGCGAAGATCCGCATGATCGACACGCTCGCCGCGCGCGAGGCCAAGGGCGTGATCGCCGTCTTCACGCACAAAGACATCGCCGAAGCGGGCTTGAAGCCGCTGCCCTGCGTCGCGATCATGCCCAACCGCGACGGCACGCCGATGGTGATCCCCGCGCGCCATGCGCTGGCGAAGGAGCGCGTCTGCCATCTCGGCGAACCGGTCGCCGCCGTCGTCGCCGAAACCGCGGCTCAGGCGCGCGACGCCGCCGAACTCATCAACGTCGACTACGACGAACTGCCCGCGGTCGTCGACACGACCTCTGCTCTTACCGCCGCCCCGATCCACCCGGACACGAAGTCGAACATCGCGCTCGACCACGAACTCGGCGACAAGGCCGCGGTTGACGCCGCTTTCGCCAAGGCCGCGCACGTGACGATATTGAAGCTCGTGAACCAGCGCGTCGTCGTCAACGCGATGGAGCCCCGCGCCTGCCTCGGCGCCTACGACCAGACCGCGGGCAAGTACACGCTCTACACCGGCAGCCAAGGCGTGCACGGCATGCGCGGCGCGATCGCCAAGCTCATCTTCGGCATCGAGGACGCGAAACTGCGCGTCGTGACGAAAGACGTCGGCGGCGGCTTCGGCATGAAGTCGTTCATCTACCACGAGTACCCGCTCGTCCTCTTCGCCGCGAAGAAGCTCGGCCGCCCCGTGAAGTGGACGTCGGAGCGCGCCGAAGCTTTCCTCTCGGACACGCAAGGCCGGGACCACGTGACCGAGGCCGCGATCGCGCTCGACAAGGATCACAAGATCCTCGCCGTCCGCACCCAGACGACGGCGGCCCTCGGCGGCTATCTCTCGCACTTCGCACCGTTCGTGCCGACGATGGCCGCGCCAGGCATGCAGGTCGGCGTCTACGCGATCCCCGCGTTCTACACAGCGACGAAGTGCGTGTTCACGAACACGGTGCCGGTCGACGCCTATCGCGGCGCGGGCCGACCGGAGGCCGCCTACGTGATCGAACGCCTAGTCGACAAGGCAGCAGCCGAACTAAAGGTCGACGCGGCGGAACTCCGGCGCAAGAACTTCATCAAGCCCGAGCACATGCCCTACAAATTTCCCGCCGGCGGCATGCTCGACTCCGGCCAATTCGCCGACAACATGGACGACGCGATGAAGCGCGCCGATTGGCAGGGCTTCAAGTCCCGCGCCGCGAGCGCGAAGGCGAAAGGCAAGATCGCCGGCATCGGCATGGCCTACTACGTGGAGAAAACCGCGGGCGGCTTCGAGATGGCCCACATAGAGGTCCGCGCCGACGGCGAGGTTCACGTCATCGCGGGGACACAATCGAACGGCCAGGGCCACGAAACCGCCTACGCCCAGCTCGTCGCCGAACGCCTGGAAGTGCCGATCGAGATCGTGAAGGTCACCTCCGGCGACAGCGATGCAATCCGCGCCGGTGGCGGCACCGGTGGCTCGCGCTCGCTGACCATGGCCGGCGGCGCGATCGGCGTCGCCGTCAAAGACGTCGTCGAGAAAGGAAAGGCAATCGCTTCGAACGAACTCGAAGCCGCCGCCGCCGACATCGAATACGCGAACGGCAAGTTCCGCATCGCCGGCACCGACCGCAGCCTCGGCCTCTTCGAAGTCGCCCGCATCGCCAAGACGCAAGCGAACGTCGAGAACGTCGAAGGCATCGCCGCCGACGGCGAGTTCAAGAACCCGTCGAACACCTGGCCGAACGGCTGCCACATCTGCGAGGTCGAGATCGACCCCGAAACCGGCACGACCGACATCACGCGCTACACGATCGTCGACGATTTCGGAAAGATCGTGAACCCACTGCTCGTCGAAGGTCAGGTGCACGGCGGCGTCGTGCAGGGCCTCGGCCAAGCGATGGGCGAGATCGCGGTCTACGACGACACGTCCGGCCAGCTCGTCACCGGCTCGTTCATGGACTACTGGATGCCGCGCGCCGACAACATGCCGGCGATGACGTTCAAGACGAACGAGGTTCCGTGCAAAACGAACCCGCTCGGTGTGAAGGGTTGCGGCGAAGCCGGCACGGTCGGCGCCGCCCCCGCCTTCGTGAACGCCGTCGTCAACGCGCTTCAGCCCTACGGCGTCGACCACGTCGACATGCCGCTGACGCCGCTGAAGATCTGGGAGATCACGAAGGGCAAGGCGGCGGCGTAGAAAACGGCGACCGGTGCGCGCAGGAATTGCAATGCGTTTCAAGGCGCCTGAGTGCACACTGTGCTCGAGTTCCGTGGCTGTGAGTTCGCGCCGATGATCCGCACCCTTGTCTCCGACAATTCGCCGTTCGAGCCCACGATCGGCTTCAGCCGCGCCGTGCGCGTAGGCAATATTATCGCGGTCTCGGGCACGGCGCCGATCGGCCCCGATGGCAAGACATTCGCGCCTGGCGACCTGAAGGCGCAGACGCGCCGTTGCCTCGACATTATGATCAAGGCGATCGAGCGGGCCGGTGGCGAGGCGCGCCACATCGTCCGCACACGGTTGATGCTCACCGACATCGCGCGTTGGCGCGAGGCGGCCGAGGCGCACGGCGAGATGTTCCGCGACATCCGCCCCGCCGCGACCTTCGTCGGCGTCGCCCGCTTCATCGATCCCGCTTGGCTGATCGAGACTGAAGCCGACTGCGTGATCCCCGATCCTGGGTGAAACCCGCGACCTTACATCATCCAGATCACAAGCCCGCGTCCTTGCTTCGCCGCGTCGTCGACATAGGCTTGCAGCTGCGGGAAATAGTAATCGACGTCTTCGACCGAATCGTCATCGGCCGCATAGATACCAAGCCGCTCCATGGTGGCCACGTCGATGCGCCCGGCAAGCGCCGCCGCCG
>JAEUML010000083.1 GCA_016792785.1 Alphaproteobacteria bacterium | reverse complement strand
AAGTGGACATGCGCAGAGGGGTTTGCTATACGCCGCGCCTTCTCGTCGCCCGGCCCTTCTTCAGGCATTTCCGTGCGCGCGAGCGCCGTGCGTAACCGCCGGTGCGGGTGATTAGCTCAGATGGTAGAGCAGCTGACTCTTAATCAGCGGGTCGAAGGTTCGATTCCTTCATCACCCACCAATGCGATCAAGGTCCGTTCGCGGCGCACACTCCGGGCCCAGGTTCCGGTCCGGCCGGTCTTCGCGCGAGCCCGCATGTGCGACCAAAGGCAAGCCCAATCAATCGTGTGTCGCGTTGCTGCTCTGCTCTCCGCTCTTGTCGCGGTCTTGGCGCCCGCGTCGGCGCATCCGGCCGTCGGCATCGTCGTCGACAAGGCGGGCACTGACAAGGCGGGCACTGCGTTCTACAGCGATACGGCTCATGTTTGGGCGGTCGCGCGAGACGTTGCGCCGCGCATCGTCGTGCGCGATGTGCATACGCACGACCTGTGGCTCGATGCCGACGGTACGCTCCACGGCGAGCACTTGGTCTACGACGCCGGGCGGTGGTCGCATCGCGTGTGGAAGCGAACGGCCGCGGGCGCGGTCAGCGACGTTATCGCCGCGCGTCCGGGGTTTCTTTCGGACTATCACGACTTCGGCTTCCAGCGCGATGCGCGCGGCGCGTTCTACTGGATTGAAGGGGCGTCACCGGCGCGGCTGCGCGTCAAGCGCGGCGCGTCCCCGCCGGAGACGCTGGCCGAATTGCCGTTCACGAACCAGTCGTGGATGACGGTGCGCGCCGACGGCACGGTCTTCGTCAGCGAAAACGGAACCGCCTGGCGCGTGCGCCCGGGCGGCGTGCCCGAGCGGTTGCCTGCGGCGCTGTCCCGAAGCCGGGAGCGTTTGGCGATCATGGGCATGGCCGCGCTCGCGGACGGGACGACCTATTTTGCGGCCTACGGCGATCGTGCGGTGAGGCGTCTCTCTGCCGACGGTAGGGTGGAAACGATCGAAGTGTCTGCGCCGGGTTGGGCGCCGACCGGCGTTGCGGTCGGCCCGAACGGCACGATCTGGGTTCTCGAAGTGACGCCCGACAACCGGCAGCGCGCGCGCCAAGTTGGAGCGGGTGTCCAACGGAACTGAGTTTGTGGAGAGGACGACGACACGAAAATTACTGACAGTTCGTCGAAACAGGCATCAGGCAGGAATTGGACCTGCCGGGCGGGAAGGGAGGCTGGTTCAAACTCGCCATCACCAACGTGCGCGTCATCGACGGCACCGGCGCGCCGGCGAAGGAGCGCATGCGGTCCTCATCAACCACGAGACGATCGCGGCCGTCATTGTCCGGATCACACCCATGCCCGGACGCCACCGTCATCGACGGCACGGGCATGACGCTCAACCCCGGTCTCATCGGCATGCACGATCACCAGTACTACATCGCGCATCGCGCGGCCGAACCTCACCGCCGACGGCCATTCGCACCCGCCGCTGCTCGTGCCGCAGATGACGTGCGGCTGCCTTCGCAGCCCACATCACCATGCTCATGATCCCGGCGATTGAGCTGCATCAAGGGCGCGCGGCGGCGAAGCCATAGGCTCACGGCATCTGAGCAAGGATGCCTTCCATGAGTTTCGACCATATCGATCGCTTGGGGCCCGAGAAGCTGATCGAACTCTACGAATCGTTTCTCTCGAAGGCGACACGCGCCTTGGTGGCTCATGTCCAAGTCGATCCAGACCTCGATCCGCTCCGCGATCACCCCAACTTCAAAGCCATGGTTGCAGCTGTCGAACTGCGTTTGGCAGCGGAAGAGGCTCGAGCAAAGTCCTAGTCATCAAAGCGAAATTTGCACGCGCCCGGCCTAGCGCGCACTGTCGGCGGTTGGCACAATCGAGAGAATGCGGCCAACACGAAAGACGTTCTCGACCGCGGCGCACGCGAACGCATCACCCCGCGCGCCGCACGCGTTGAGCGGATGCCGCGGGTGTGATTGGAACCGGCCACTGCGGCGGGCGGTCGGTTTGCCGCAAAACGCTCCCATCCCCTGTTTGGGTGCGCGTTTCCCCTTTGCCTGCGGCGACAGGCGGCATATCACCCATTGCCGCCGACACAGAAATACCCCAATCCCCGACCAGCCTTCGCGCAACGCCCCAGCGCCCCAGAGGAGAACGCCGCCGCATGAGCGCCTTTGCCAGAATCGGACTCGTGTCTGCCTTGGTTGTCGCGTCGGTTGCGGCGTTCGGCGCCGTGGCTGCGGCCGACACGCGCGACGCCAAGGCGCGCAATGCGCCGCAGGATACGCTGACGCCGTTTCGCTCCGACGCGCAGTTGAAGCGCTTCTTGAAGCGCGTGCGGCGGGCGCCGCCGCCGGTGCCCGCGATGGCCGCGCCTTCGCCGCCTGCGCCCGCGGCCGCCGACGGAGCGGCTGAGGCACCCGCGGACGCGTCGAGTTCGGCGTTCACGACCACCGAGAGCATCACGAACACGCAAGAGGCGGGTGTCGACGAAGGCGGCATCGTCAAGGTGCGCGGCGATATCCTCGTCGTGCTCCGGCGCGGGCGTCTGTTCACCGTGTCGACGAAGGGGGCGGAGCTCAAGCTTGTCGACGTGATCGACGCCTATCCGCCGGGGGCGGAGGCGGGCGGCGACTGGTACGACGAGATGCTGATCGCGGGGGATCGCGTCGTCGTCATCGGCTACAGCTACAGCCGCGGCGGGACGGAGATCAACCGCTTCAAGATCGACGGCGAAGGCGGCCTCTCGTTCGAGGACGCCTATCACCTGAAGTCGAACGACTATTATTCGTCGCGCAACTATGCCTCGCGGCTGATCGGGACGCGGCTGATTGTCTATGCGCCGCTCTATATCCCGTACGTCGCCGATCGTTCGTTCGACTGGCTGCCGGCGCTGCGCCGCTGGAGCGGCAAGGCCGACGCGCCGTTCTCGCGCATCGTGAGCGCGCGCGAAATCTATCTCCCCGACCGGTTCCGACGCGGCGGCGACCACGACATCGAGACGATCCACACGGTGACGGATTGCGATCTGGCGGCGGCGGAGCTCAAGTGCCGCGGGCGTAGCATCTTGGGCCCGTCGAGCCGCACGTTTTATGTCTCCGCGAACGCGGTCTATGTGTGGGTGAACGAGAACCGCTGGGGCCGTCGCGACCGCGAACGTTCGGTGCCCGGATTGCTCTATCGCATGCCGCTCGAGCGCGGGGCGCCGTCGGCGATCGGCGTGCGCGGCGCGCCGGTCGATCAGTTCTCGTTCCGCGAGGATTGGGAGGACGGGCGGCTCAACGTGCTCGTGCGCAGCGACGGGGGCGGCGACGCGATGTGGCGGCCGGAGTTTTCGGAAGGCGCCGTGGCGCTGCTACGCTTTCCGCTCAGCGCCTTCGGCGACGGCGAGGAAGAGGCCGGCCGTTCGCGCTATCGCACGCTGCCGCGCCCGGCTGCGGATGCCTATCACTTCCAGAACCGCTTCGTCGGCGACTACGTGCTCTACGGCACGGGCAACAGCTGGGGGCGGCCCGAAGATCGCAACGCGAAGCTCGTCGTCGTGCCAGTGAAGGGCGGGGAGGTCAGCGAGTTTCCGCTCGACCACGGCGTCGACCGGATCGAAGCGATGGGACGCGAGGCGGTGGTCGTGGGCGGCGACGCGCGCGACCTTCACTTCCGCGCGGTCGAGTTGACGTCGGGGCCACGCCCCGTGTTCGGCGACCGCTACACGATGGAAGGCGCCTCGCAGGGCGAGACGCGGAGCCACGCGTTCTTCTTCAAGCCCGAATCGCGCGCCGACGATACGACGGCGGGCGTGCTGGGCCTGCCGGTCGCGCGTGCGGCGCGGCCGGCGTGGCGGCATCTTGTCGAAAGCTCGGCTGCGATCTTGTTTTTGCGCCGCGCGAACCGGAAGTTCTCGGGTCTCGGTGAACTCAACGCGGAAGAAGCGCGCGTGGTCGACGACGGCTGCAAGGCCTCGTGCGTCGATTGGTACGGCAATGCGCGGCCGATCTTCCTGCGCGGGCGGGTCTTTGCGCTCATGGGCTATGAAATCGTCGAGGGCGAACTCGGCGAACGCTCGATCCGCGAGCTTCGGCGCTTCAACTTCGCGCCACCACCGGCGCCGGCGCGGTAGGGCAAACGCTGCGACGGCGCCCGCTCGCGTGGGCGCCGTCCGTTCGTTCCCGTGCATGTCACAGCGTCAAGCAACGTAGTCGTTGAAGACGATTGCGACCCACAAGGTCCAATAGGCCACCAGCACGAGCATTGCGAGCGTGCGGCTGAGACCGTTCAAATCGAAGTGATCCATGTCACTCTCCCTGCTTTCGTCGGCTTTGCGTGGGTAAACGCACAGCCGAACGGCGAGGAGAAGGTTATGAAAGCGCTGCGCGCGGGTGTAATGAAGCCGCCTGAATCGGCCTGAAACGCCCGGCCGCTGTAAGCGCCGTCACAGCCAAGACAAGACATGCAGAGAACCGCCCTTCCGAAACAGGAGACGCTGCGTTTCGGCGCGGTGGAGTTGCGCGTCGGCCTGCGGCAATTGGTGCTCGACGGCGAGGCGGTGCCGGTCGGGGCGCGGGCGTTCGACCTTCTGCATGCGCTCGCCGCGCGCCAGGGCGAGGTGGTCGCGAAGGCGGAGCTGCTCGCCGCGGCCTGGCCCGGCGTCACGGTCGACGACAACAATCTGCAGGTTCAGATCCGTGCGCTGCGAAAAGTGCTGGGCGCGGATGCGATCGCCACGGTTCCCGGCCGCGGCTATCAGCTGACGCTCGACGGCGCGGCGGCTGCGGCGACCAACGCCGAGCCGCTGCTCGCGGTGCTGCCGTTCGACAATCTGTCGAACGATCCGGAGATGCAGTTCTTCTCCGACGGCATCAGCGAAGAGATCATTCAGCGCATCGCGCGCGGGTCCAGCCTGAAGGTCATCGGCCGCACGTCTTCGTTCCGCTTTACCGGCGCGCACAAAACAGAGGCCGTGCGCGTGCTGAAGTGCACGCACATCGTGGACGGATCGATCCGGCGCGCGGCCGGCCGCGTGCGGATCGCGGTCCATTTGGTCGAAGCGGCGACGAACACGACGCTTTGGTCCGACCGCTACGACCGAAGCCTCGACGACATCTTCGCGGTACAGGACGAGATTGCCGAGCGGCTGTCGATCGCGCTCAAGAGCGCGTTCTCGCGCGCGGGCGCGGCGCCGGTGGACTCCGCGACCTATGACCTTTTCCTGCGCGCGATCCGCCCGGATTTGGCGCCGGAGCGGATACTCTCGAATATCGCGCTGCTGGAAGAGGTGACGCGGCGCGCGCCGGACTTCGCTGACGCGTGGGGCAAGCTCGCGCAGCGGCGTGCGTTCCTGCACTACTTCGTTCCCTACCGGCACCGCGGCGAGGTGCAGGCGCGCATCGCCGCCGAGGCGGGCGAGGCCTTGAAGCGCGATCCGCACAATCCGGCGGCGCGCATGGCCGAGTATCTGCTGCTGCCGCCGTTCGGCGACTTCATCGCGGCGGAGGAAGCGGTCAAGCGCATCATGAGCGACGCGCCGTCGGACGCCTACGGCCTGGTGACGGGGGCCGTTCATCTGCAAGGCGTCGGCCGCATCCGCGAGGCGGTGGAGCTTTGTGAGCGCGCCTATGAGCTCGATGCGTTCGATCCGATCGTCGCCAATTATTGGGGGCAGTGCCTGTTCGTTGCCGGCCGCTATGACGAGGCGCGGGCGCGGCTCGAGCAGGTGTACGCGCAGTTTCCCGACGTGCAGGGTGTGGCCATGCTGCTGATGCTCGTGTGCGCGCATCAGAAGGATTGGGCCGCGGTCGAGCGCATGACGGAGCCCGCGCAGCTTGCGAAGTTTCCGTTGCGCGAGTTCGAGCGTGTC
>JAEUML010000075.1 GCA_016792785.1 Alphaproteobacteria bacterium | reverse complement strand
TGATGGGCGCGAAGAAGCTCGGCCAGCCGGGGCCGGCGTCGAATGTCGTCTCGGATTCGCAGAGGGGCAGGCCACAGCACTTGCAGGCGTAGGTGCCGTTCTCTTTCGCGTCGTGATACGGGCCGGTGAACGCGCGTTCGGTGCCGTGCTTGCGCGTGATGTGGAATTCCTCAGGCGTCAGCTGCGCGCGCCATTCGGCTTCGGTTTTGACGATCTTTTCCATCACATGCACTCCTCCGTGTCATGGTCCGCGAAGGCGGACCATCCACGTCTTCTTGCGGCGTCTTCAAATCGTGGGTGGTCCGCCTTCGCGGACCATGACACCATTTGGGTTCATGTTGCGGCAAATTCCACCCAGGACGCGCTCACGCGCCGATCACGGATAGACGAGGCTGATTGTTTCGGCGATGCAGGCCGGGCGGTCTTGGCCTTCGATTTCGATCGTCACTTCGTTGGTTAGCTGCATGCCGGGGCCCTTCTGTTCGGCTGCGATCAGCTTGGTGCGCGCGCGCACCCGCGAACCCACCGGCACCATGTTGGTGAAGCGCACCTTGTTGGAGCCGTAGTTGATGCCGCGGCTGACGCCTTCGATGGTCGAGATTTTCGAGGCCAGCATCGGGATCAACGACAGGGTCAAGTATCCGTGCGCGATCGTGCCCTTGGTCGGCAGTTCGCGCTTGGCGCGCTCGACATCGATGTGGATCCATTGATGATCGCCGGTCGCGTCGGCGAATTTGTTGACGCGGTCCTGGTCGATTTGCACCCATTCCGATACGCCCAGTTCTTCGCCCACGTGCTTGGCGACCTCGGCATATTTGATCTTCTTCATGCTCAGGCTCCTTTAAGGTGTTTGATCGACGAGTGCGCGCACGCGCGTGTGGAGATCGTCGAGGTAATGGTCCTTGATGCCGGCGCCCTCGAGGGCGCTGACCGTGCGATAGAGATAGTCGCGGTTCGTGCCGAGGTGGCCTTCGGCCTTGGCGATGCGCGCGGCCTTCTCATCGGAACTCAGACCCGGCAGATAACGCGGGTGGGCGGTGTTCATCACGAACGTGACGCCGCGCACGCGCCGCGCGCCCAGATCGATGTCGATCCAGGTCGGCACATAGGCGCCGGACAGCATCTCGCGCATCCAGAGGATTTTGCTTTCGCTTTCGACGTGCTCCGGCGCGATGCGATGGGCGATGCCGGCGCATGTGCCGCCCGGCACGAGGCAGAGCATGAGGCCCGGGTTGTCCGGCATGCCGCGGCCGAACATCAGGCGCATGCAGAACGAGCGCTGGAAGCCTTCGACGTGCGCGGGCAGGCTTTCGTCGACGTGGATCGCGGGGTTCCACATCAGCGAGCCGTAGCCGAAGACCCAAAGGTCCTGGCCCGGCACGTGGTGCGCCATGGTCTCGGCGCGGGATTTCTCGCGCGCGTCTTCCGACAGGAATTGCGCGTCCCCGAATTGGGCTGCGAGCTGCGCGTAGGCGGCAATCCGTTCGGGCGTGAAGTCGGCGCGCGCGAGCTGGCCGTCCGGCCCTGAAGCGCGGAGCGGCGGAGTCGGCTCGTCAGACGATTTTCGAGTCACGGTTGCCCCAGTAACGGTCGCGGATCAGGCGCTTGTACAGTTTGCCCGTCGGGTGGCGCGGCAGTTCGCGCTCGAAATCGACGGTGCGGGGGCATTTGATCGCGGAGAGGTGCTCGCGGCAATAGGCGATCAGTTCTTCGCCCAAGGCCGGCGTCGCGTCCGACCAATGAATCGGCTGGATCACCGCCTTCACTTCTTCGCCGAAATCCTCGTTCGGCACGCCGATGACGGCGACGTCGGCCACCTTGGGGTGGTTGATGAGGACGTTCTCGGCCTCCTGGGGATAGATGTTCACGCCGCCGGAGATGATCATGAACGCCTTGCGGTCGGTGAGATAAAGATACCCGTCCTTGTCGACGTAGCCGACGTCGCCCAGCGTCGACCAGCCTTTGTCGTTGCGCGCCTCGGCCGTCTTCTTCGGGTCGTTGTGGTACTGGAACTCAGGCCCGTTCGCGAAATAGACCGTGCCGGATTCGCCCACCGGGCATTCCTTGCCGTCGTCGCCCACGATGTGAAGTTCGCCGAGCAACGCCTTGCCGACGGAGCCGGGATGCGCGAGCCATTCCTGCGCGTTGATCGCGCAGAAGCCGTTGCCTTCCGTGCCGGCGTAGTACTCAGAGATCACCGGGCCCCACCATTCGATCATCTGTTTCTTCACCGGAATGGGGCAGGGGGCGGCGGCGTGGATCGCCATCTTCATCGAGCTTACGTCGTATTTCTTCCGCGCGGCCTCGGGCAGTTTCAGCATGCGCACGAACATCGTGGGCACCCACTGGCTGTGCGTCGTCTTGTGCTTTTCGATTTGGCGGAGCGCGTCTTCGGGATCGAAGTGCTCCATCACCACGCAGGTGCCGCCGAAGTTGTGCACCGTCATGTTGTAGCGCAACGGCGCTGCGTGATAGAGCGGCGCGGGCGAGAGGTATTTCGTGTTCTCGTCGAACTGATAGAGCATCTTGGCGAGCATCATCAGCGGGTTCGCCTGCGCGAGCGGGCCGCCGGTCAGTGTGCGCTTCACGCCCTTGGGCCTGCCCGTCGTGCCCGACGAATAGAGCATGTCGGCGCCGGGTGTTTCGTCGGCGATCGGCGTCGTCGGCATGGGCTTGAGCGCCTCTTCCAGGCTTTCGTAGCCTGCGCTCGTCCCGCCCAGCATGAACTTCTTCACGCCCGGCATGCGGGTGCTCAGTTCTTCGGCGACCGTGCCCATCGACTTTGTCGTGATGAAGACTTTCGCGCCGCAATCCTTGACGATGTACTCGATTTCGCCCGCAGTCAGGCGTGAGGAGATGCAGGTGTAATAGAGTCCCGAGCGCTGTGCCGCCCAGCACAGCGGCAGGTAGTGCACGTTGTTCTCCATGAAGATCGCGATGCCGTCGCCGACTTTGAGGCCGTGCTTGCGGAACAGCTGCGCGCCTTGGTTCGAGCGCGCCTCGAGCTCGCCGTACGTTACGGTTTCCCCGCTCCCCGCCATGATGAAGGCGGGTTTCGACGGCTGGGTCTTGGCGTGGACGGAGGGGTGCATGGGCGATTTCCTCGAAGGCGTCTGATGGCGTTGCGGCGTTAGGAATATGGGCAAGCCGGGTTGCGCGTCCAGCGTCGACAGAAAATGGATTGAAACACGAAGGGCATCAACACCAAGCGGCTCTGCTTGGTCCGGAAGCCGACGGGATCGTGTAGGCGCTGAAATCGTTTCCCGCAAAGACGCAAAGGCGCCAAGAGTCTCTGCCTATTCTTCGGCGCGAAGCGCCAACCAGACGGTGTTAATGGCGCCTGCGGCGCCGAACTGGAGCAAGCTTCTTTGCGCCTTTGCGTCTTTGCGGGAAACGATTCAAACGCTCCGCAGCACCGGCGCGTGATTGGGGCCATGAGCGTCTTGGTGTTCTTGGTGCCCTTTGTGTTTCAATTCTTCCCGTCGTTGCGCCAGCGTGCGCGGCTTCGCTATGGTGATGCATCACGCCATCAGCAAAGGAACCGCACATGTCCTTCACCGAGATCAAATACGACGTCGCCGACAAGATCGCGACGATTACGCTCAACCGGCCCGAGAAGTTGAACGCATTCACCGGCGTGATGATGGCCGAGTTGATCGAGGCGTTCGGCAAGGCGGATGCGGACGACAATGTGCGCGCCGTGATTGTGACGGGCGCGGGGCGCGGGTTTTGCGCGGGCGCCGATCTTTCGGCGGGGGCGAAGACGTTCGACTACGAAGCGCGCCGCGACCGGCCCGAGAAAGCCGGTGTGCCGGTCAAGAACGGTCAGGTCGACTGGAGCCACGAGGGCGTGCGCGACGGCGGCGGGCGCGTGACGCTGCGCATTTTCGAGTGCTTGAAACCCGTCATCGGCGCGATCAACGGGCCGGCGGTCGGCATCGGCGTCACGATGCAGCTGCCGATGGATGTGCGTATCGCGAGCGATGCGGCGCGCTTCGGCTTCGTGTTCGCCAGGCGCGGCATCGTGCCGGAGGCATGTTCGAGCTGGTTCCTGCCGCGCCTCGTCGGCATATCGAAGGCGATGGAGTGGTGCGCGACGGGGCGCGTGTTCGGCGCTGACGAGGCGCTGGCGGGCGGGCTCGTGTCGAAGGTCGTGAGGCCGGACGAGTTGCTGCCGGCGGCGCATGCGCTGGCGCGCGAGATCGCGGACAACACGGCGCCGGTGTCTGTTGCGCTCACGCGTCAGATGCTTTGGCGCATGCTGGGCGCCGATCATCCGATGGAAGCGCACAAGATCGACAGCCGCGCGATCTATGCACGCGGGCGTCAGGGCGATGCGAAGGAGGGCGTCGTGTCGTTCCTCGAGAAGCGGCCGGCGAACTATCCCGACAAGGTGTCGAAGGACATGCCGACGTTTTATCCGTGGTGGAACGAGCGGACGTATTCTTAGTCCAACGCGATCGGGGCCGTCGTTTCGGCGATCGCTTCTTCGCGGCGGAAGTGCCAGAGGTCGCTGAGGAGGCGGAAGCTGAGCCACAGGAGCACCGTCACGACCGGCACGATGAGGAGCGTGTTCAGAATGCCGAACGCCTGGGCCATGAAGCCGTAGAGCAGCGCGCCGGGCGGGCCGCCGGCGACTTGCGTGAGTTGGAGCACCGACAGCACGCGCGCGCGATAGACCGGCGGGGCGGCCGCCTGGACCATGCCGCGGTTCAGCGCCATGCCGGCGCCGGCGCCCAGGCCCCAGAAGAAGATCAACATCACGAACGCCCAGAACGGCGGGGCGAACGAGGCGAGACCGAAGACGATGACGTTGTTCAGCGACAGCATCATCATCATGCGGCCCTGGCGTTCGACGGGTCTGATCTGCGCCATGGCGAGCGACGACAGGCTGAGGCCGAGCAGGAAGGCGACGATCAGGCCTGAGAGCATCGCGGACTCGCCGTCGTAGACGTCGCGCACGATGAGCGGAATGCCGACCAGGAACATGCCGTTGAACAAGGGTCCCGGGATCGCAAGATAGAGGATGATCGTGCGCAAGCGCTTGTCGGCGGTTACGATCCGGATGCCGTCGGCGACCTCGTGCAGAAGACGCGAGAGCTTCACCGGCACGTGGTCCCTGAACGCGTGCGGATTGACGAGCGGCACGCGCGACGACAGCACGCCGGTGACGACCATCAGCAGCGCCTGCAACGCGAGCAGCGGCACGGCGCCCACGGTCGAGGCGCTGGCGGCCACTGCCGTGCCGACGAGTTGACCTGCGAACATCGCCGAGACTGCCATCGCGGCCGTGCGCGCGAGGCCCGTCTCCGGCGGCGTGACGTAGGAGAGCAGTGCGTCGCGCGCGGGCATGATGAAGGCCGCGAGGATCGAGCCCGCGGTTAGAACTGCCGTCGCGGTGACGAAGCTCAACTGCCCGGTTGCGATGACGAGCGCGAGCGCGATCGGCGTAAAGCCCGCCGCGAGTTGCAGGCGGCCGATGTAAGAGGGCAGGTGGCGTCCGTCGGCTGCGGCCCCGCCGACCAAGATCAAGAACAGCATCGGCAGTGTCGCGAAGAACTGTGCGACGCCGACCCATACTTGCTTTTCATGAAGCTCGTGCACGATCAGCCAGGCGAAGACGACGTTCATCATGCCGCCCGCCATGAAGTGGCAGGCTTGCGCCAGAAGATACGAGGCGGGGATCGCGCGCGCCTGTCCGCTCACGGCGCGGCCTTCGCGTCCGGCTTGAGTGCGGTGATGCTCCAGAGCCTCGTCTGCGTCAGAAGTCCCGTCACGACGAGCGCCATGGCGCCTGCGGGCACGAGCGTCGAGGTGCGGGCTCCCAGAGCGTCGACGACGAAACCGACGATCAGCGCGCCGACCGACATGCCGCCGGTGAAGCCCAGCTGATAGATCGACAGCACGCGTGCGCGATGCGCGGGCGGGGCGTGCTCCTGCACGATCGTGCGCGACATCGAGATCATCACGCCCGCGCCCAAACCCCACCAGAAGACGAGCCCGTAGAGCACGACGAGCGGCGCTTTGAAGCTCATCAGCGCCAGACTGACCATGCCCGACGTCACGGCGCCGATGATGAAGCGGCCGCGGTGGACGATGTTGCCGATCCGGCTGATCGCGAGCGAGGAGATGATCGAGCCGCCCCAGAACGAGACCTGCATGGTGGAGAATTGCTGCACGTTGCCGCCGAATTCTTCGCGCAGGATCACGGGCAGGATGACGAGGAAGGCGCCGATATAGAGCACGCCGATCGCGAGCGTCAGGATCGTGACCGGAAAAAGCGCGTAGGACGATCGCACCTCGCGCCAGCCGGCCTTGATGCGCGCGATCTGATTGCCGCCGTCAGGGTCGGCGTGGTCGGTGTGGCGCGTCGAGGGTTTCAGGCGCAGCGTGCTGGCGACGCCTACCGCTTGGACAACGGCTTGGAGCAGAATGATCGGTGCGGCGCCGACGCTCGCAGCAAGACGCGCAGTCAGCATGCCTGCGATCTGTCCTAGGAAGCCGATGCCGACCATCGTGGTCACCGCGCGCTGGATGCGCGCGTGACCGCCGTCCGGGCCGATGACGTCGCCCATCATCGCCTCGCGTGCGGGCAGGATGAAAGCCGTGATCATGCCCATGAAGAGGCCGTAGACGAGCAGCCACTCGTAACGCAGCCAACCCATGCCCACGACGAGCGCGAGTACGAGCGCCGGCACCATCGCGGCGGCGTGGCAGATCAGAAGCAGGCGGCGCGTGTCGATCTGATCGGCAACTGCGCCGCCCACGAGCAGGAGCCCCGCCGAGGCGAGCGTCAGCGAGGCCTGCGCAAGGCCGATCTGATTCGCCGGCGCGTGCAGCACCGTGGTCACCAGGTAGGTGAACATCACCTGCTGAATGCCGAACGCCACAAACCACGCGCTTGCGCCGGTCAGGTACCAGCGGAATTGCGGCGTGGTCTGTGGCGCAGGGGCGGACATGCCTGAATCGTTAGCAGGCGCGGCCGGTGGTGGCGAGCGCGGCATCAGCGCTCTTGCGGCACATGTTAACGGCCGCGGGTCGTGATTTCCTTCACGTGACCATACCGTCCCCGCTGCGTCCCCGGGTGATCGCGCGTGCGGCTCTGACGAATGTGGCGATAACTTGACGCGGCACAGGAACGTGGTAAGCGACACGCCGACGGCGAATTTCTCTTTTGCGTGCGGGTCCCTGTGGACAGAATGGGCCTCATGCCCGGCGGCCGACCTAGGACTACATGAACTCCGTCATTCCGATCGTTCTCGGCTTTGCAACGCTTCTCATTCTGGTGAGCGTTCTTGTGCCCGTTGCGAAGCGCCTGCAGCTGCCGTTCACGGTGCTTCTGGCGCTTGTGGGCGCAGGGTTGGGCTTTGCGCCGCTTCTGGTCGGCGACGGGCAGGGCGGCGTGCATGTCGTTATCGACGCTCTCGGTTCGTTGAAGGCGCCGGCCGACGTGCTGCTCTACGTCTTCCTGCCGCCGCTGTTGTTTGCGGGCGGGTTGACGGTCGACGTGCGCCGGCTGTTCGACGACATCGCGCCGGTGATGGTGCTGGCGATCGTGGCCGTCTTGATCTGCATGCTCGCGGTCGGCTTTGCGCTGGAGCCGGTGACGCCCAAGGCCGGCGACCTTTTGATCTGTCTCTTGCTGGGGGCGATCGTCGCGACCACCGACACCGCCGCCGTGCTCGGCATCTTCCGCGACATCGGCGCGCCGGGGCGGCTTACCGTCATCGTCGAAGGCGAGAGCTTGTTCAACGACGCGGCCGCGATCGCCGTCTTCGTCGTTCTGCTCGAGGCGCTGCCTTCGGGCGAACTCAGCCTTGGCGGGGGTGTCCTCGAATTCATCAAGGGCCTTATCGGCGGCGTGGTGCTCGGATATGTGATGGCGCGCGTCGCAGGGTTCGTGATCAACCAATTCCGCGGCGCCGCGTTGACCGAGATCACGCTGTCGGTCGCCGCTACGTATCTGACCTTCGTGTTGGGGCAGTACTATTTCGCCGTTTCGGGCATCATCGCGGTCGTGATGCTGGCGATCGTGTTCGCCTCCGACGTGCGCACGCGTCTTTCGCCGGGCACGTGGGAAAACTTGCTGGTGACGTGGCGGCAGCTCGAGTTCTGGGCAACGTCGCTCATCTTCATGCTGGCGACGATGCTGGCGCCCAACATCCTCGACGGCCTCGAGTGGTGGCACGGAACGGCGGTGGCGGTGCTGTTCGTGGCCGCGCTGATCGCGCGCGCGGCGGTGCTGTGGGGGATGCTGCCGGTGCTCTCGTGGTTCGGCCTCTCGCAGCCCATCAGCAACGAGTACAAAGCCGTGCTGTGTTGGGGCAGCTTGCGCGGCGCGGTGACTGTGGCGCTTGCCCTTCTCGCTACGACGTCGCTCGGCGGCCATGGCGGCGCCGACGTGTCGGCGGAAGCGAAGTTCATCTTCATCGTCGCCATGGGCTACGTGTTCGCCACGTTGTTCGTCGCCGCGCCGACGTTGCGCCCGCTGATGAAGTTCCTGAAGCTCGACAAGCTCACGGCGGAGGAGCGCCTTGTGCGCGACCGCGTGATGGCGCTGTCGCGTGCGCGCGTGCGCGAAGGGCTGACGAGCGTCGCGCAGACGCTGGGCCTTTCCGACGTGCTTGCGCCGCAGCATCCGGGCCGACTGGAGCCGGGCGAAGGCTCGCTCAGCCGCGACGATTTGGTGCGCGCGGGCCTCATCGTGGTCGCGAACCGGGAGACGGAGCTCAGCCTCGAATATCTGCAGCGCGGGCTCGTCGGGCGGCGCGTGGCCGAGCGCATGCGCGCGGATGCGGGGCGGGTGCTCGACGGCGTGAAGCAGGCGGGCAACGTCGGATATCTCTCGAGCGCGCTCGGCAATCAGAAACTCTCCTGGCCCATGCGCGCGGCGCTGTGGCTGCAACGGCGGTTCAACATCAGCGGGCCGCTCGCGACAGAGATCGCCGACCGGTTCGAGCTTCTGCTCGTGAAGCAGTTGATGCTGCGCGAGCTGATCGCGTTCGCCGACCAGCGCGTCGCCGAACTGATCGGCCAGCACGCGACGTTCACGGTGAAAGAGGCGCTCGAAGGCCGGCTGCAGGCGATTTCGGGCGCGATCGATGCGCTCGATCTGCAGTATCCCGATTTCACGAAGGCGATGCGCGCGCGCTATCTGGAGCGTCTGTCGATCGGGCTCGAAGAGGCGGAGTATCGCGGGCAGCGCGACCAGTCGTTGATCTCGGAAGAAGTGTTCGAGAGCCTCGAGGAAGACCGTTCGTCACGCCGCGCGATCGCATCGGAGCGGCCGCCGCTGGACCTCGGACTCAAGCTCACCGAGATGCTGAAGGTCGGCATTTTCGGCGCGCTGAAAGAGGACGAGATCGCGCGGATCGCGCGCATTCTGACGCCCGAGGTCTTCACGCCCGGCGAGCGCATCATCCGCGCCGGCGATCAAGGCGATAAAATGTACTTCATCGCGTCCGGCATCGTGGACGTTCTGGTCGCGCCCGATCCGGTGCGGCTGAAAGCCGGCGCGTTCTTCGGCGAGATGGCGCTCTTGAACGACAAGCCGCGCAACGCCGATGTCGTATCGTCGAGCTACACGAACATGCTGGTGCTCAAGCGGCGCGACTTCGACGCACTGCTCAAGGCCCATCCCGAAATGCGCCAAACGATCGAAGAAACCGCGCGCAAACGCGAGGCGGAGAACACACGGCCGTCGATGGGGTCGGGGAAGTAGCCGACCGCTTCCCTTGAGGCGGCGCGTTTCGCCGGTAACCATGTGGCGGGAGAATGCCGCAATCGGCACTTGCGTGAAGCAGGTGGCGGGGTATTTGCTTGGCTTCCGCGTTGGGGCGGGCAAGCGGCGGATTTCAGGTCTCGATGAGTGTCAGGGTTGCGTTGATCTGGGGCGCGGCAGCGGCCTGCCTTTCGGTGCTGTCTGCATGCGGAGCGCCGCCGCAGGACGGCGAAGGCGACGTGGAGGAGGCGGCTGCGAAGCCTCCAGCCCACCATGTCGTTGTGACGGCGGAGCAACGCAAACGATTGGGCGTGCGCGTGACGGCGCTCGCGGCGGCAACGTACGAAGAGCAGGTTCAGGGTTTTGGCGTTGCCGTGCGCTTTGACGAACTGGCGCAAGCCGCCGCCGAAGTTGAGACCGCGCAAGCCGCAGCCCGGCAGAGTGCCAGCGCTCTCACGCGGGCAAAGCGTCTAAACGACGCGCACTATGCGTCAGGCGAAGTGTTGGATGCGGCGCAGAAGCAAGCGGCGACCGACGAAGCGCAGCTTGCGCTCGCGCAGCGCAAGGAGAGCGTTACGTTTGGACGCGATGCGCCCTGGCGGACTTCGGCGGAGCGGCAGGCTGTTCTTGCGAAGCTCGCGCGGGGCGAGATGTCGCTCGTTCGGGTGACATTCCCGAGTGATTCTGTGGGCGCGGCGCTTCCCGCGACGGTCGACGTGCAGCGTCTCTCGGCGGAAGCCGGACGGCCGCTCGTGCGTGCCGACGAGGTTTGGGCCGCTCCCGCGGATGCGACGATGCCCGGGCGCAGCTACTTCGTGCTGATCAAGGGCGGCGCCGTGGCGGAGGGCGAACGGTTGCTTGCGTTCGCGGCCACCGGCGGCACGCTTGCCGGTGTCATCGTGCCCAGCACCGCGCTCGTGATGAGCGAGGGTCAGACGTGGTGCTACGTCGACGAAGGCAAGGGGTCGTTCGAACGGCGCGCTGTTGAAACGAAGCGCCCGGCCGGTGACGGGTATTTTGTCAGCGCGGGTTTCAAGCCTGGCGAGACGGTCGTGACCCACAGCCAGAGCCTGCTGCTGGCTTATGAGATCAATCCCGAGGGCGGCGAGGAGGACGAGGACTAGATCGCCATGCGCCGCCTCGTCACGCTCTGCCTGACCTACAACGGCGCCGTGACGGTCGCGACGCTGCTCGCGCTCGTGTTCGGCGTGTGGGGCGCGACCAGGGCTCCGCTCGACGTCTTTCCGGATTTCGTGCCTGCGCAAGTCGACATTCAAACCGAGGCGCCGGGATTCTCAAGCGAGCAGGTCGAGGAACTCGTCACCAAGAAGATCGAGAGCAGCGTCAACGGGGCGCCGGGGCTTGCGTCGATCCGGTCGGAGTCGATCCCGGGGCTGTCCGTCGTCACCATTTCCTTTGTGGACGGCATTGATCTTTACAACGCGCGCCAGGGCGTGTCTGAGAAATTGTCGGAGATCGCGGGCGAATTGCCGGCGGGCGTTGCGGTGCCAAAGCTCTCCCCCTTGGTTTCGAGCACGATGGATTTGCTCAAGATCGGGCTCGTCTCCGACAAGGTCGGTCCGTTCGAGTTGCACGATCTGGCCACGTGGCTGATCAAGCCGAAGCTCTCGGCAGTCCCGGGCGTGGCGCACGTCATCGTGTTCGGCGGCGCGGAGCGGCAGATTCAGATTCAGCCGGACCAGCAGAAGGTTGCGGCTTACGGCTTCACGTTCGCTGAGATTGCCGACGCCGTGCGCGGCGCGCTTGCGCTGCAAGGCGCCGGCTTCGTCGAAATGAGCGGTCAGCGCGTCATCGTGCAGTCGCCGACGCCCGCGCCCGACCTGGACGCGATCGGGCAAACCGTGCTTGCGGTGCGCAACGAAACGCCCATCCTGCTGCGCGACCTTGCGACGGTGACAGAGGCCGCGGCCATCCGCTCCGGCGACACGCTGATCATGGGCAAACGCGGCGTCTTGCTGTCGCTCGCCAGCCAGTACGGCGCGAACACACTGGCAGTGACGCATGCGGTCGAGGCCGCGATGGCCAACATCACGCCGGGACTCGAGGCGCAGGGCATCACGGTCTATACGCGCCTGCACAGACCGGCGAACTTCATCGAGCGGGCGCTCGACAATCTGATGCAGGCGCTGGCGATCGCCGCGGTGCTGATCCTGATCGTGCTTTATCTGTTTCTGCGGAACTGGCGCGCCGCACTCATCGCGTTCCTCGCCATTCCGTTGTCGCTTGCGGCGGCGATCACGGTGCTCGACTGGTTCGGACTGACGCTGAACACGATGACGCTGGGCGGGTTCGCGGTCGCGCTCGGCGTGCTCGTGGACGATGCAATTATCGGCGTCGAGAACATCTTGCGGCGTTTGCGCGAGAATGCCGAGGCGGGCGGGCCTCAGCCGCGGTTCGACGTGATCCTCAACGCGGCGCTCGAAGTGCGCGGACCGGTCGTCTACGCGACGTTCGTCGTGATCGCCGTGTTCCTGCCGCAGCTTTTCTCGACGAGCGTGCAAGGCGCGTTCGTGGCGCCGCTGGCGTTGGCGTTCATTCTGGCGGTGCTGGCCTCGCTTGTCGTCGCGATGACGGCGGCGCCTGCGCTATCGGCGCTGCTTCTGACGGCGTCGTCGGCGCACGGCGACCCTTCCTGGGTTCGTTCGCTGAAGCGTCTGCAAGGGTCGTTGATCGCCGGCGCGCAGCGCTCGCTCGGCGTCGTCATGGCTTCGTTGATCGCAGCATTTGCCGGCGTAATGGCGATGACGCCGATGTTGACCGGCACGCTGATGCCCGACTTTCGTGAGGGTCACTTCGTGCTTCAGGTGTCGAGTTCGCTACCCGGCACCTCGATCGAACAGATGCTGGCGCTGGGCGAGCAGATCGAAGCCGACGTGCTGAAATTGCCCTACATCGAGTCCATCGAGCAGCAGGTGGGGCGCGCCGAACTCAGCGAGGACACGTGGGGCCCTCATCGCAGCGAGTTTCACGTCGTGCTCAAGGCCGACGCGGGGATCGATCAAAGCGCCGCACAAGAGGCGTTGCGCGAAATTCTCGAGAACTACCCCGGTCTGCAGACCGAGGTGGTGACGTTCCTCGGCGATCGGATTGGCGAGAGCATTTCCGGCGAGACCGCACAGGTCGCCATCAAGATCTACGGCGACGATCTCGATGTGCTGGATCACATCGGGGAGAAGACGGCGCGGGTGCTGGACAGAGTTCGCGGCGTGGTGGACGTGCAGTTCTCTCGCGAAAGCGCAACGCCTGGACTGTCCATCCGGCTGAACGCGCAAGCTTTGGCCGCGAACGGGCTCAAGGCCGAGGATGTGCTGGATACGGTCCATGCCGCCTACGCCGGAACGACGGTCGGGCAGACTTATGTCGGGACGCGCTCGATCGACGTCGTGCTCGTGCTTTCGCAAGCGATGCGCTCGCGGCCCGACGACATCGCGCGCCTGATGATCGGAAGTCCGTTCGGACCCGTGCCGCTTTCGAAGGTCGCGACCGTTACGGCGGGCGAGCAGCGCTACGCCATCAATCACGACGGCGGGCAGCGGCTCGTGACGGTGACGTTCAATGTTTCGGGCCGCGGGTTGCAAAGCGCGATTGCGGATGCGCGGCGGGCTGTCGAGCGCGCGGTGACGCTGCCGGCCGGCGTGTTCATGGAGTATGCGGGCGAGGGCGCGGCGGAAGAGCAGGCGTTGCTCGAACTCGTGATGTTCTCAGCGCTTGTCTTGGTATTGATCGTCGTGTTGCTCGCGATGACGTTTCATTGGCAGCGCCATATCTGGCTCGTGGTTCTCAATCTGCCGTTTGCGTTGATCGGGGGCGTGGCGACGATCGCCCTCACCGGCATCGGCATTACCTTGGGCGCGCTCGTCGGGCTGATCACCGTGTTCGGCGTCAGCGCGCGCAATGCTATCCTGCTGTTGGCGCACTACGAGCACCTGGTCGAACGCGAAGGGGCCGCGTGGAACATGGAAACCGTGTTGCGCGGCGCGCAAGAACGCTTCGTGCCGATCACGATGACCGCGGCGGTGACGGCGCTGGGACTTGCGCCGCTGGCGGCCGCGGCGGCGCAGGCGGGGCACGAGATCGAAGGACCGATGGCGATCACCGTGTTGGGTGGCCTCGCGACATCGACGCTGCTCAATCTGGTCGTGATGCCTGTTCTGGCCTGGCGCTTCGGTGGCCCGCTCAAGGCTCACCCCGAAATGCGCCAAACGATCGAAGAAACCGCGCGCAAACGCGAGGCGGAGAACACGCGGCCTCTAACGCTTTCAGGGAAATAGAGAAGTGTTTCGAACGATGTTGGCGGTACTGACGGCGACCGCCTTGTGCAGTGGAGCGTTTGCCAACGACTCGTCTGCGGCCTTGGGCGCAGGCGGCATTGTGCTTACGCAGAGCGCCGACATCAGCATGGCGCGCGAGGATCTTTGGGTCAGCCGGAACAGCGTTCGCGTTCGCTATGAGTTCGTCAACGAAAGCGGCGCGCCAATCACGACACGCGTCGCCTTTCCGTTGCCGGAAGCAAACTTGGAGCTGTTGACCGAAGCTGATGTCGGTTGGCCGACGGAGGATGCGAAGAACACCGTCGACTTCCGCGTCAAGGTCGAAGGCCGGGCGGTTGCGCCGACGCTCGAGGAGAAGGCCTTCTTGAAGGGCGTCGACGTGACCGAGGTGTTGCGGCGGCACGGCATTCCCATCAGCCCGCGCGCGCATGAGGTTACCGAAGTGATCACGCGGCTTGGCGCACCGGCGCGGGCCGAGCTGGCGACGCGGGGCCTTATTCGCGAGTCCAAGGAATGGGTGCAGCCGCTCTGGACGGTCAAGAACACCTATCATTGGGCGCAAACGTTCCCGATCGGACGTCCTCTCGTCGTTGAGCATGCCTACAAACCCGTGGTCGGCGGCACGATCATACCGGCGGAGAGTTTCGACGAGATCGCGAAGTATGAATACTACAAGCAGTTCTGCATCGACGGGCCGACACTTGCCGCGATGAAGGCGCTGCTCAAGGGTGCGCGGCGCAAACAGGGTGAGGGAGCTGCGACGATCGCATGGTTCGTCGACTACGTGTTGACGACGGGTAAGAACTGGAAAGGCCCGATCGGCCGTTTTCGGTTGACGCTCGACAAAGAGCGCAAGAGCAACGTCATTTCGCTTTGCATGAAGGGCGTTCGAAAGATCGGGCCGACGACGTTCGTCGTCGAACGCCGCGACTTCGAGCCCGATGAAGATCTTCACGTGATGATTCTGGAGCAGCCGCAACCCTAAGAGGCCCCGCTCACTTTCCCATCGCGCGTTCGGACCAATTGGTGAAAAGCTGACTCACGCACTGACCGGTTGAGTGATCGGCGATGTCTTTGCGGGCGTTGATTTCGAGGTCGCCGAAGGCGTCTTCGAGCGTGTTGCCGAGGCCGCCGGCGGCCTCCGCGCGCGCGGCGATTTCGCTGGCGAGCGCGCGGCAGGGGTCGACCTGTCCGTAGAACGCGTAGAGCGGGCCCAGCGTGATCAGTTGAAGCGCCACAAGAAATGAGGCGAGCGTGCGCATGTGCGTCGTTCCCTTGATGCGTTTCTAGCGGCCGCCCATGTCGCGGTCGGAGCCCGGGATGTCGGCGCCGCCCCGCGGCGCGCAGGACGAGTAGCCCGCCTTCCATCCGGCGCGGTAGGCGTCGCTCGCGTCCCAACTGGCCTGGTCGCGCACCGGCCTCGTTACGGGCGTGCCCGGCGTACGCGCCGTCCCTGTTTCGCAGCCGTCGGAGAAGCCTGCGTCATAAAGCGGGTCGTCGTCGTATCGGCTGGTCTCGCAGGCGGCGAGCGAAAGGACCAAAAACGTAGCGGCGAGGGCGGCGCGCATGAAAACTCCTAACGCGGCGATAAGGATTGGCTTGGGCCTTAACCGGCCCCCGCGCGGTCCGTCAAGCGGGCGACACTTAAGGACCAACCCGATCTTAAGGTATTTGGCGTTAATTCGTCGGTCGGAAAGACAAAAAGAATGTCAGAGGCCGACGTGAACAGCGGGGAGTTGCTGAACCTCAAAGCTCTTGCGGAGAACCGCGCGGGCTTTGCGCGCAGTGCGCTGTTCGATCGCGTGTCGACGCTTCTGTTCGAGGGCGAAGGCGAACTGACGCCGGAAGTCCGCGCTCTGATCGATCAAATCCTGACCGGGCTGATCGTCCACGTCGAAGCGGACGTGCGGCGCAAAGTGTCGACGCGGCTCTCGACGTTGAAGTCGGCGCCGCACGAACTCACCAAGTTGCTCGCCGCCGACGAGATCGAAGTGGCGCGGCCGATCCTGCATCATTCGCCGGTGCTGACCGACAGCGACCTGATCGAAATCATCGAGGTGAAGGCGAGCGATCATCGCGAGGCGATCGCCAAGCGGCCGAACGTGCCGGCGCTGGTGAGTGCCGCGCTCGTCAAGACGCGCGATCCGAAGGCGGTCGAGGCGCTGCTTGCGAATATGGGGGCCGTGATCCCGCGGGCGGTGTTCGGCGATCTCGTCGCGCTCGCCGAAAAGGTCGACGGGTTGCGCAAGCCGCTCGTCGCACGCAAGGACATGCCGAAGGACCTGGCGCACAAGATGTTCTGGTTCGTGTCGGCGGCAATGCGGCAGGCGATTTTGGAGCGTTTTGCGGTCGATCCGTCCGAGCTCGACAAGATTCTTGCGGAAATCCTCGTCGATCAGGAGGCTAAGGCCCAAAAGCGTGCGGCGAAAAGCAGCTGGGGCATGGGCGAGGTCAACGCGCTCATCGGCAAGATCAAGGCGGGCGACGTGGCGGGCTTCACGATCGCGCTCGGGCAGCTGATCGGCGTGGACGCGAAGGTTGCGGCCAAGATCGTGGGCGATGCGGGCGGCGAGGCGCTTGCCATCGCGTGCAAGGCGTTGGGCGCCGATCGCTCGCAATTCACGACGATTTTCCTGCAGCTTGACTACAAGCGCTTCGGCACGGCGCGCCCGATTTCTCATGTGCAGACCGTCTCGAAAGTGTTCGATCTTCTGCCGAAGGACAAGGCCGCGGCGCAGGTTGCGCTGTGGAATGCGCAAAGCACGGTCGTGGCGCGCGCGGCCTGACACTTGCGCCAGAGCGTGTAGCGACTCGCGATTGCATCGGCCCCGCGTATCGCGCTCCGCTCGAAATCGAATCGGCTCTTGCACAAATTCTTCGACCAGCATTCGCGCTCTGCACGTTCTCATCGGCAGACTTTCGCTTCACCCGCACATACACTCGATTCGCGAACGCAAGAACGGTCCGGCAAGAGACCGAAGCGGGGTCTGGCAATAGCGGGCGGGGTGTGTGGTGAGACGCAATGCGAGTAACATTGGCGGAGAATTGTGCCCCGACGCGGATGATGGCGTCGAGGCGGCGGCTTAAGCTCTCGGCGGCCCTGCTGGCGCTGAGCGCGGCGGCGGCGGGCGGGACGGCTTTCGCCGACGAACCGGGACCGGCATCGGCGCAGGGCGCGCCGGCCAAGCTTGAGCCTGCAAAGGACGTGACCCCTGTTCCGGCGCCTGCGCCGGCCAAGGAGGAAACGGCGGCGCCGGCGGCCGACGCTGCGGTGGCGGAATCCGACGAGGCGGGCGAGACGCTCGACGGCGAGGGCTCGGTCGAGCGCGTGATCATCACGGCAACGCGGCGCGAAACCGTGCTGCAGAAGACGCCGGTCGCGGTCACCGCGGTCGGCGAAAAGGCGCTGAAAGCCGCGCAGATCGAGAACATCGAGGATCTGACCTCGGTCATCCCCTCGCTGATTGTCACGAACAACGGCAACCCGTTCGGCTATACCGCGCGCATCCGCGGCGTCGGCACGCAGGGCGACAATGCGGGGCTTGAGGCCGCGGTCGGCACGTTCATCGACGGCGTCTATCGCAACCGCGCGGGCGTGGCGTTCGGCGATCTCGGCGAGTTGGAACGCGTCGAAGTTCTGCGCGGGCCGCAGGGCACGCTGTTCGGGCGCAATACGTCGGCCGGCATTCTGAACATCATCACCAAGAAGCCCACGTTCGCGAACGAGTTCGAGATCGAAGGCACGGTCGGCGAGTACGATTTGCTCGTGGGTAAGGGCTTTGCGAACTTCCTTTTGGCGCAAGACGAACTCGCCGCGCGCGTGTTCTTCGTGCGGCACGAGCGCGAGGGCTTCGTCGAGGTCAATCCCGGGCGGCCCGACGCGTACGACGGCAACGCGACCAGCTATTTCTCGACGCGCGGGCAATTGCTCTGGCAGATGGCGCCGAACGCCGATCTGCGCATCATCGGCGACTATTCCAAGCGCGACGATCAGTGCTGCTCGGCGGTGACGGTGGCGAAGGGCAGTTTCGGACGCGCGCCGACCGCCGCCTTCCCCGACACCTCGGGACCCGCGATCATCAACTCCATCGAAGGACCACTGGTCGGCAAAGCGACGACGAACCAAGTCGAGGAGCAGATCGCGTTCGGCAACCGCTCGACGAACAGTGACATCGACGACAAGGGCGTCTCGGGCGAACTGAATTGGGACCTGGATGGGGCGAAGATCACGTCGATTACCGCCTACCGTGACTGGCAGACGTCGTATGC
>JAEUML010000048.1 GCA_016792785.1 Alphaproteobacteria bacterium | reverse complement strand
GCGGCCTCGCGGCGCATGCGCTCGCCCGTCGCGCGCGGCAGCATGCCGTACTCGGCCGTGACCCAGCCCTTGCCCGTCCCTTTGAGGAACGGCGGCACGCTGTTTTCGAGGCTCGCGGTGCACAGCACATGCGTGCGGCCGAACTTCACCAGGCACGAGCCTTCGGCATGCACGGAGACGCCGGGCTCGAGCGCGATCTCGCGCAATTGGTCGGGACGGCGGCCTGAGGGTCGCATGGGGCTTCCTTGCCTTGAAGTTTGGGGGCGTAGGCGTTACCTAGCCTCACGCTTCGGCCTCACGCAACGGCCGATTTCCGGCGGAAACTCGGGCAACTCCCAGGCATGAACGAACGCCAGGTTCCACATACGAAGCTGCCGCAGGCAACCTTGATCGGGGAGCTGTCGGAACGCTCGCGCGACATCTTCCGCAATATCGTCGAGTCCTACCTCGAAACGGGCGAGCCGATCGGGTCGCGCACGCTGTCGCAACGCGGCATCGCGCTGTCGCCGGCCTCGATCCGCAACGTGATGTCGGACCTGGAGCATGCGGGGCTTCTGGAAGCGCCGCATGCGAGCGCGGGGCGCGTGCCGACGCAGCTTGGGCTTCGCATGTTCGTCGACGGTCTGCTCGAGGTCGGCAATTTGGCGAACGACGAGCGCAAGGGCATCGAGGCGCAGCTTGCCGCGGGCGGGCGCAAGATCGAGGACATGCTGATGCAGGCCTCGGCGCTGCTGGCGGGGCTGTCGCATTACGCCGGTCTCGTCGTCACGCCGAAGCGCGATGTGCCGCTAAAGCACGTGGAGTTCGTGGCGCTCGGTCCGCAGCGCGCGCTCGTCATCACAGTCGGCGAAGACGGCTCGGTCGAGAACCGCGTGATCGAAACGCCGATGGGCCTGCCGCCGTCGACCTATATCGAGGCGAGCAACTTCTTAAGCTCGCGCATGCGCGGGCGGACGCTCGAAGAAACGCGCAGCGACATTCTGGCGGAGCTTTCGCAGCAGCGCGCCGAGCTGAACGAACTCACCGCGCAGCTCGTCGCCGAGGGGCTTGCCGAATGGGGCGGCGTCGCCAGCCCGTCACCCTCGCTGATTGTGCGGGGCCAAGCGCGCCTGCTTGAAGATGTGGCGGCGAGCGAAGGGCTCGAGCGGGTGCGTCAATTGTTCGACGACATCGAGCGCAAGAACGATCTGATCCAGCTGTTGGAACTTGCCAAGCAGGGGGACGGCGTGCGCATCTTCATCGGGTCGGAAAACAAACTCTACTCGCTGTCGGGGTCGTCGGTGATCGCCGCGCCCTACTCGGATCAGACGCGGCGGGTCGTGGGCGTGATCGGCGTGATCGGACCGACGCGGCTGAACTATGCGCGCATCGTGCCGATGGTCGACTACACGGCGCGCGTGATCAGCCGGCTGATCAGTCAGCAGAAGTAAACACCGGAACGGGCCTCATGAGCGGATCGAAGAACGAGGACAACGCATCGCCCTTCTCGGGCTTGCTCTCGGACCCAACTCCCATGGCGCCGGGCAACGACGACGCGACGACGAGCGCCGACATCGCGCGCGAGGCGGCGCAAATCGCGCAGCTTCACGCGGAGGTGGCCGAACTCAAAGACCGCTATCTGCGAACGGCGGCAGAACTCGAAAACGCGCGCAAGCGGGCCGAGCGCGAGAAGCACGAAGCGGGACAGTTCGCCTTCGGGCGCTTTGCGCGCGATCTTCTGAACGTGCTCGACAATTTCTCACGCGCGCTCGACGCGGTGACGCCGGAGGTGCGCGCAGGGCTGCCGGCCAACGCGCGCTCGGTCATCGAGGGCGTCGAGGCGACGCAGCGCGAAATGCTCTCGATCTTCGAACGTCACGGCATCAGGCGCATCGAGGCCAAGGGCCAGCGCTTCGACCCGAACCTGCATCAGGCGATCGCCGAAATCCCTTCGCCCGACCATGCGGCCGGCACCGTGATCGACGTCGCGCAGCACGGCTACACGATCGGCGGACGGCTGCTGCGCGAGGCCATGGTGACGGTGTCGTCGGGTGGCGGCGCAAAGCGCAACGGCAACGGCGCTGCGGTCGATACACAGGCCTAAAGCAGCGCTTCAGTTCGAGCCGTTGCCATTGCCGTTGCTGTTGTCGTCATCATCATCGTGGAAGAACCAGCCGTGACCGTGGTCGTTGCGGCCAAGCCACGCGTCGCGGCGTTCGAGGTGCAGGGCGCCACTGATCATCAGCCAGATCGCGCCGACGAACGCCACAAGAATGCCGATGGCGACCCAGCCATTGCCGGCGATCGAGGGCGTGCGTGCGACCGCCGCCACCGCCGGCGAGGCGGCAATCAACATGAGTGAGGACGCAGTCGCGGCGAAGCTAAGGCTTCGGAATACCCTTTGCATGGCACATTCACCCTTTGCCCGT
The DNA here is from genome assembly GCA_016792785.1 of Alphaproteobacteria bacterium. GTDB lineage: Bacteria > Pseudomonadota > Alphaproteobacteria > Micropepsales > Micropepsaceae > SZUA-430. The sequence goes on along the minus strand of JAEUML010000048.1, from coordinate 5,431 downwards.
ACGCCCATATGGGGTGCGCCAATGGCAATTCTGTGACCGGCCCGCCGGAATATTTGCGCCTTTTGTGATGCGACGGCGCGGCCTATGCCCCGCCGCCGCGGTTTTTCAGGCCGTTTGGGCGGTTCTGACGAAAGCGAGGAAGTCGTCATCGGCCTCGATCTCGGCCACCGCGCTGCAGCGGCTGTCGAGTGCCGCAGCTTCGCGCCGAAGCGCCTGGCCTTCGCGGGCGAGACGCGGGCCTTCGTCACCCACGTAGATGACCACCTTGGGCGTCGCCGCGTCGCGGCGCGAACGACCCCAGTCTTCGTAAGCGCGCCAGCGGCGGTTGTGCGCTTCCATCCGGGCGGCAAGGCGGTCGTTGTCGTCGCGGCATTGCGCGTAGGTGCGTCCGGACGCGAGCAACCTGGCCGTCACCGGCAGATAGCGCTCGAACCCAGGTGGTGCTGGTTCGCCCGCGGGCTGAAACCCCGCCGCCCATGCCGCCGCGAAAAGATAGGGCCTTGCACCGAAAACGCGGAAGCGCCAGAGCGCGCCAACCCGTTCGACGTCGCTCAGCGGCACGCCCGCCGGCAGCGCCAGACATTCCCCGGATTCGAAGCCGTAACGCACGCTTTCATCGTTCGCGCCCAGGCGCCCGATGGCTGCGGCATTGTGCGCCGAGAAGCAGGCATAAGTCGCGCGGTTCGCGTTCGCGTCGGCAGGACCCGATGTGATGGAAACAAACGAAATACCAAGGGCCAAAAACGCGGCCCAACCAAGCTTGTGCGCCATGGCTGGCCTCCCTCGTCCTTCGGACAGCTGCAAGACTACGCCCGGTTGCGCTCAAGCCCAAAATCACGATCTCGGGCAGCTCTGGCCTGCTTGCGGGCGGGGGGAGGCCCCCCTATATGTGCCCCTGAAAGTCGCGGATTCTCGCGGCATCCCGAATTTTAACAGCAAAGCAAATCAAGGGGATGACGGCGGGCGCTTCCACTTCATGAAGGCCCGGCGCGTTCGCCGAACTGGAGAGGTTACTAATGGCTAAAGTCATCGGCATCGACTTGGGTACGACGAACTCGTGCGTCGCCATCATGGAAGGCGCCCAGCCCAAGGTTCTGGAAAACGCCGAAGGTGCGCGCACCACGCCTTCGATCGTCGCCTTTACCAAGGACGGCGAGCGTCTGGTCGGCCAGGCCGCCAAGCGCCAAGCGGTGACGAACCCGGAGCACACGTTCTTCGCCATCAAGCGCCTGATCGGGCGCAAGTTCGAAGACCCGATGACCCAAAAAGACATCGGCATGGTGCCCTACAAGATCATCAAGGCCGACAACGGCGACGCGTGGATCCAGGGCCGCGATAACGAGAAGCTCTCGCCGTCGCAAATTTCGGCCTACACGCTGCAGAAGATGAAGGAGACGGCGGAAGGCTATCTCGGCGAGAAGGTGACGCAGGCCGTCATCACCGTGCCCGCGTACTTCAACGACGCGCAGCGTCAGGCGACGAAGGACGCGGGCCGCATCGCGGGGCTCGAAGTTCTACGCATCATCAACGAGCCGACGGCTGCCGCACTCGCCTACGGGCTCGACAAGAAGCAGGGCGGCACGATCGCGGTCTATGACCTTGGCGGCGGCACGTTCGACATTTCGATCCTGGAAATCGGCGACGGCGTCTTTGAGGTGAAGGCGACGAACGGCGACACGTTCCTGGGCGGCGAAGACTTCGACATGCGCCTCGTCGACTTCCTGGCGGACGAGTTCAAGAAGGAGCAGGGCATCGACCTGCGCAAAGACCGGCTCGCGCTGCAGCGTTTGAAGGAGGCGGCCGAGAAGGCGAAGATCGAGCTCTCCTCGCAGTTGCAGACCGAAGTGAACCTGCCGTTCATCACGGCGGACGCGTCGGGGCCGAAGCATCTGACGACGAAGCTGACGCGGGCGAAGCTGGAATCGCTGGTCGACGATCTGGTGCAGCGCACCTTGGCGCCGCTCAAGGCGTGCATGAAGGACGCGGGCGTGACGCCGGCCGACATCGACGAGGTCGTGCTCGTCGGCGGCATGACGCGCATGCCGAAGGTGCAGCAGATCGTCAAAGAGTTCTTCGGCAAGGAACCGCACAAGGGCGTGAACCCGGACGAAGTGGTCGCGATCGGCGCGGCGATCCAGGCGGGCGTGCTGAAGGGCGAAGTCAAAGACGTTCTTCTGCTCGACGTGACGCCGCTGTCGCTGGGCATCGAGACGCTGGGCGGCGTGTTCACGCGCCTCATCGAGCGCAACACGACGATCCCGACGAAGAAGTCTCAGGTGTTCTCGACCGCCGAAGACGGACAGACGGCGGTGACGATCCGCGTCTTCCAAGGCGAGCGCGAGATGGCGGCGGACAACAAGTTCCTGGGCCAATTCGATCTCGTCGGCATTCCGCCGGCGCCGCGCGGCATGCCGCAGGTGGAAGTCACCTTCGACATCGACGCGAACGGCATCGTGAACGTGGCGGCGAAGGACAAGGCCACGAACAAGGAGCAGACGATCCGCATCCAGGCCTCCGGCGGCCTCTCGGAAGCCGACATCCAGAAAATGATGCGCGACGCGCAGGAGCACGCGAGCGACGACAAGAAACGCCGCGAGCTTGCCGAAACGCGCAACCGCGGCGACCAAGCCGTGCACGAGGTCGAGAAGGCGCTCAAAGAGCACGGCTCGAAGGTCGGCGAGGGCGAACGCGGCGCGATCGAAGCCGCGGTGACGGCGGTCAGGGACGCGCTCAAGGGCGAGGACCCCGACCTCATCAAGTCGAAGACCGAGGCGCTGATGCAGGCGTCGCTGAAGCTCGGCGAGGCGATGTACAAAGGCGCCAATCCCGACGCTGGCGCAGGCGGCGGCGATCCGACGGGCGGCGCAGGCGATCCGGGTGCGGCGGCTGCGGGGGGGGCTACGGACGGCGGCGACGTGGTCGATGCGGACTATGAAGAAGTCGACGAGGAAAAGAAGAAGAAGGGCGGCGCGCGCTAACACCGGCGCGCGTCATTCAACGCCCCTGATCTTCCTTCCTCGAGTGCGCGGCCAGACGTATGTCCAAGCGTGATTTTTATGAAGTCCTTGGCGTTACGCGGCGCGCAACGGCCGACGAACTGAAAGCCGCGTATCGCAAGAAGGCGAAAGAGCTTCATCCCGACCGCAATCCCGGCGACGAAAAGGCCGATCAACGGTTCAAGGAGCTCAACGAGGCCTATGACGTTCTGAAGGACGATCAGCGGCGCGCGCTCTACGACCAGCACGGGCACGAGGCGTTCGAAGGTCCGCAAGGCGGGCGCGGAGGCCAAGGGTTCGGCTTCGACTTCTCGACCTCGTTCACGGACGTGTTCGACGATTTGTTCGGCGAGTTCATGGGCGGGCGGCGCGGCGGCGGCGGCGGCAACCGCGCCTCGCGCGGGGCGGACCTGCGCTACAACATGGAAATCTCGCTTGAGGATGCGTTCGCGGGCAAGACCGCGACGATCCGCGTGCCGGGCTCTGTCACGTGCGAACCGTGTTCGGGGACGGGCGCGGAGGCGGGGTCGAAGCCGCAGGCGTGCCCCACGTGCTCCGGCGTCGGCAAGGTGCGTGCGCAGCAGGGTTTCTTCACGATCGAGCGTACGTGTCCGACGTGCCAGGGCCTCGGGCGTGTGGTCAAGAATCCCTGCAAGTCGTGCAACGGTGCGGGGCGGGTGCAGCGCGAACGCACTCTGAACGTCAATATCCCGCAAGGCGTGGAAGACGGCACGCGCATCCGGCTTGCGGGCGAGGGCGAAGCGGGTCTGCGCGGCGGGCCGAAGGGCGATCTCTACATCTTTCTCTCGATCTCGCCGCACTCGCTGTTCAAGCGCGACGGCGGCGATCTCTATTGCCGCGTGCCGGTGAGTTTCGTGAGTGCGGCGCTCGGCGGCCAGGTCGAAGTGCCGACGCTCGGCGGCGGGCGCGCGCGCATCACGATTCCGGAAGGCACGCAGTCGGGCAAACAGTTCCGGCTGCGCGCAAAGGGGATGCCGGGCCTGCGCGGCCAAGGCGCGATGGGCGACCTCTTCGTCGAGGTCGCGGTCGAGACGCCGGTGAACCTCACGAAGAAGCAGCAGGACTTGCTGCGCGAATTCGACAAGGCCGGCACGTCGCAGAACTCACCCGAGACGACGAGCTTCTTTGCGAAGGTGAAGGAGATTTTCGGAAGCTCGAAAGAGTAGCGGGTGGTGAGCCCTGCGGCCACCTACGCAGGCGGTAAGATCGCGTTCGACACGCAAGGCAGCGGCTCGCCCACACTGATCTTCATTCATGGCTGGTCGTGCGATCGCACTTATTGGACCGGCGCGTTCAATGCGCTCGCAAAGCACAGCGGCGTTGTTGCTCTCGACCTGGGCGGTCACGGCGCGTCGAGCAGCGATCGCCGGTCCTGGACAATCGAGAGTTTCGGCGAAGACGTGGAAGCGGTTGCCGAATATCTGAACCTTGGGCGCGTCGTGCTCATCGGTCACTCGATGGGTGGGGACGTCGCCGTCGCTGCCGCCCGACGCTTGGCGAGGCGGGTGGCAGGGATCGTCTGGGTCGACACCTACAAGCGTCTGGGAACGGTGCGTACAGCGGAGCAGCTTCGGCAAATTCTGGAACCGCTCGACGGCGACTTCGCGGGCGTCACGCGCGCCCGCGTTCGAGACATGTTTGCACCCGGTTGCGATTCCGAGCTCGTCGAGCGCGTGGCCGCAAATATCGCGGCGGCGGCGCCTGACGTTGCGCGCGCAGCCTTGGCCTCATCGCTGGCCTATGCCGGCGAAGTGCCGGGCGCGCTTCGGGAGTTGAACGTGCCCGTCGTCGCAATCAACGCGATGGATGCGCCGACCGATATCGACGCGTTGAAGCGCCACGGCGTCGATGTCGTTCTGATGCCCGGCGTCGGGCACTTTCCGATGCTCGAACGACCGGAGGCCTTCAACGGCATACTTGCTTCTGTCGTTGCGCGGTTCCGGTAGCTTCGCGCCTACGCCACCGGCACGACCGCCGCGAAGCCGTCTTCGGTGCCGAGGGCGAGGTTTGCGCCGTCGGGGGAGAAGGCGAGCGCCGTGACCTTCGCGCCGTTCAGCATCACGAAGTTCACGCCGGGGTCGCCGATTTCTTCGAACCAGACGGCGCCGTCGGTCGTGCCGGCGGCGACGATGTCGACCTCCGGGTGGGCGGCCACGACCGTGACCATCGCTTCGCGTTCGGGGCCGATCTGCACCGGTTCGCGGCCCATCGGTCCGTTCCTGCCGGTGAACGGCCAGCCGACGATGCGATCGGCGCCCGCGGTGAACAGCGTGCGGCCGCGGCGGTCCCAGGCCCAGGACCTGATCTTTGCGGGATAGCCCGACATGCGCATGTCGGCGGCGTCTTCGATGCGCCAGCCGTGCAGCGCGTTTTCCTGCATCGAGGTGACGAGGAATTTTCCGTCGGGGCTCCAG
>JAEUML010000015.1 GCA_016792785.1 Alphaproteobacteria bacterium | reverse complement strand
GCTTGCACGGCGGTCGCGAGCGGCAGCGAGGTCAACGGGCCGGTCGCGATGACGACGTTGTCCCAGTCGGCGGGCGGAAGGCTCGCGACCTCTTCGCGGACGATAGTGACGAGCGGGTCCGCTTCGATCGCGGCCTGAACTTCGTTAGAAAAGGCGACGCGGTCGACGGCGAGCGCGCCGCCGGCAGGGACCTTGTGCTTGTCGCCCGCCGCCATGATCAGCGAGCCCGCACGGCGCATCTCTTCGTGCAGAAGGCCGACGGCGTTGTTCTCCCAATCGTCGGAGCGGAATGAGTTCGAGCACACGAGTTCGGCGAGGCCCTCGCCGGTGTGGGCTGCGGTCATCTTCACGGGCCGCATCTCGTGCAGGACGACGGGCACGCCGGCGCGGGCGATCTGCCAGGCGGCCTCAGAGCCTGCGAGCCCGCCGCCGACGACGTGGATAGGCTTCGTCACTTGCGCACGGCGGCTACGCCCGCGACGTTCGTGTTGTGGATCGCGGCGATCTTCCAGGCGCCGTTGCGCTTCACGCAGACGAGCGTGGCGCGCGCCTCGCTGTCGTGCATGTCCGGCGACATCTGGCGCTGGCGCGCAGTGGAGGCGACGACCTCGGGCGGCAGGTGGCTTCGCATGTGCTGCAGCATCATCACGAGGGCGACGTCGGGTTTGAGGAAACGCAAGACCTCGATCGTATAGCGGACGCGGCTGGCCTTGTAGATCGTGTCGAGGATGTGGCGGTGGCCGCGTTCGACGATTTCCTGACCGTGGTAGCGCTCGCCGAGCATGCTGACGAAGTCGACATCTTCGGTCATGGTGGCGGCGAAACCGACGCTGTCGGAGGCGTTCCAAGCGGCTTCGGTGGCGGCGATCAAGGCGCGCAGCGCGCGTTCGTCTTCGGTCGGGGTCGTCAAGGGTCACGCTCTTGGGGTTGAGGGCGAATAGCTATAGGCTTGCCCATGCGAAGGGTAGGGCGGCGAATATGCGCAGGCTGATCAAATTTTCGCTGGTTTTGGCTTTGGGCGCGGCCTTGGGGCCGGCGTCCGCCGACGCGAAGATCAAGGCCTGCACGCTGAACGGCAAGCCGCTCTACGGCAAGGTCCAGGTCGTCAAGAGCTTCGCCGACTTCAAGGTGCAGATCGTGACGAGCTTTCCCGACCTGCAGGTGATGGCGGTGAGGAGCTTCCCGGATGCGTGCGGGAAGTGGCAATGGGTCAACGAGTTCCCCGACTTCACGATCGAGTATGTCGAAGCGTTCCCGGATTTCACGATCGCGTTCGTGGAGAGTTTTCCTGGGGAGAGGTAACAGCTGTCATTCCGGAAGTTAGGCGAGCCCGTTGCGAAGCAACGGTGTTGCGAACCTTACTGTCCGGGACCCAGGGACATCAGGCTGAGCGCGTGACCCTGGGTCCCGGACAGCAAGACGCGTTACCCAAGCTCGTTCCGCGCTTGGACGCGTCTAGCTTCCGGGATGACAGTGCGGGGCGTCAGTTCCACACTCCAGGCTTCCGACCGATCCACGGATGGGCCTTTTCGAGTTGGCCGGCGAGGCGGTAGAGCGTGGCTTCGTCGCCCCACTTCGCGGTGAACATCATGCCGACCGGCAAGCCGTTTTTCGAATGCGCGAGCGGGAGCGAGAGGGAGGGTTGGCCCGTCATGTTGAACGGCGGAGTGAAGCCGAATGTCTGCGCTTGGCGCTCGTCGACTTCGCGCGGC
>JAEUML010000365.1 GCA_016792785.1 Alphaproteobacteria bacterium | reverse complement strand
GGTCTGACGGACAACCTCGAAGTCTTCGGCGACGTCAACGGCCTCTACAACGCCGACTCTTCCTCGACGAACGCCTCGGGCGGCGTCCGTCTGACCTGGTAATCGCCGAGCAAAGGCCAACGCATAACGAAAGGGCGGCTCAAATGAGCCGCCCTTGTTCTTTGGGTGGAGCTACTGCGGCCCGCCCTGACCGTCGGACTCCAGCGCCGGCAACGCAGGCAAAGCCTTCGCCAACCGCACGAGTTGCACGAACTCCGCCCGGTAACCGAACGCATCCGGTCCCTTCGCGCCCGTCGCCAGCTCCGCGACTTCGCTGTAGCCGAAGTCCTTCATGTAAGGATCGTTGCGCAAAAGCTGCCCAAACCCCGCGACCGCCGCCGCAAAGCGCAAATCGTCCGACGCGCGCTTCAAATCGATGATGTCGCCCGTCCCCACCGGCCGCTCGATCAACCGGCTCTTGTCCTCGGCCGGCAGTTTGTAGCGCAGCCGCAGGAACGCGATCTCGCCCGCGGCCTCGCCGGCCGGAACCGGCGTCGCCTTGCGGTAGCGCAGCGGGTCCATCAGATGCCCGTTCGACCCCACCGGCACGATCTCGTACATGGCGGTGACCGCGTGCCCTGCGCCGATGTCGCCCGCATCGACCTTGTCGTTGTTGAAGTCCTCGCGGTTCAAGAGCCGCGTTTCATAGCCGATCAGCCGGTACTCGCTGACCCTCGACGGATTGAACTCGATCTGGAACTTCACGTCCTTCGCGATCGTGAACAGCGTACCGCCGATCTGCTCGACCAGCACCTTGCGCGCCTCGTTGATCGTGTCGATATAGGCCGCGTTGCCGTTGCCCTTCTGCGCGAGCTTCTGCATCAACGCGTCGTTGTAATTGCCGGTGCCGAAGCCCAGCACCGACAGCGTTACCCCGCTCTCGCGCTCGCGCGCCACGAAGTCCTCAAGCTGGTTCGGATCCGTAATGCCGACGTTGAAATCGCCGTCGGTGGCCAGGATCACGCGGTTGACGCCGTTCTTGATGAAACTCGCGCGCGCCAGCTGGTAAGCCTGGCGAATGCCTTCCGCCCCCGCCGTCGACCCGCCCGCCGACAATTGGTCGAGCGCGGCCAGGATCTTGCCCTTCTCGGCGCCAGACGTGGGCGCGAGCACCATGCCCGCCGCCCCCGCATAGACGACGATAGACACCTTGTCCTTCGCATCGAGTTCGTCGACCAGCATCCGCATCGCCTTCTTCACAAGCGGCAGCTTGTTCGGCTCGTCCATCGACCCCGATACGTCGAGCAGGAAGACGAGGTTCGCCGTCGGCCGCTCGGCGCGCGGGATGTCGAAGCCCTTGATGCCGATATGAACGATCTGCGTGTCCGGATTCCACGGCGTCTGATAGACGGCGACCGTCGGGCGGAACGGCTGCGTACGGCTGTCGGGCAGGGGATAGGAATAGTCGAAGTAGTTGACCATCTCCTCGATGCGCACGGCATCCCCCGGCGGCAGCGCGCCGTCGTTCAGGAACTTGCGCAAGACCGCATAGGACGCCGTGTCCACGTCGGCCGAGAACGTCGACACCGGCTCTTCGGCGACGAGCTTCACCGGATTGGGCTTGGCATCTGGAAACTTGTCGCGCACCTCGGGCAACGGCTGCATCGACGGCATCGGCGCAGGTGCGACCGCTTGCACGCGTCCAAAACTGCTGATCGCGTCGGCGTCTTGCTCCGCGACCTTCGACTTTTCCGTCGCAGGCTTCGCGGGCTGCTTGGCATCCTGCGCCGGCTTCTCAAGTCCATCGCATCCGGCGAGTGCAAGCGCACCGAGCAGGAGCGCTGCGATCGCCGCCGACGTCGCCAGCCGTTGGCGGAACAGCGAAAGATTGGGGGCTGCATGTGTCACGAGGGTTCTCCCTTGAGGTCAAGCGGGAGTGAACGCTCGTCGCCAAATGCGCCGGTGCAGGGGCGCGTTCGTGGCAATCTTGCGGCGGAGGACTGCGGCGTCGTTCCGCCGCAGCGATTAGCTCTTCTTGTTAGCCTTGTTGAAGTCGTCCACGGCCTGGTTGTACGAGTTGCCGACCGCCTCTTTCTCTTTCTGCGTACGATCGATGGAGGTTGCCATGATCCGCTTGTCGTTGTCGGTGAGCCGCTCATTAAGCGCGTTGGCGAGCTTGATCAGGCATTCCTGATAGACGTCGACCTGCGTAATGAACGACGTCACCTGGAACTTTGCTTCTTCCATTTCGTCTTTGGACGCGGTTTTGCCGTCGAGGTCGACGAGGCCGTAGGGCTCAGGCCCGCACTTGTCGACCATCTCTTTCTTGATGTCGACCGGCTTCGGCTTCTTCGGCTCGGCAGCCGTCGCGCCGAAAGCAACCCCCGCCGCCACTGCAAGCGACAACGCAGAAAGGACGATACCCCGCATGACCGACACTCCGACTAAACGCGTGAACGAAGCCGCCATCGAGAGCAAACGGCGCTTGAACCGCGGATGAACGAAACCCAAGGAGGCTCTATAGCCCGAAAACAGGCCACAAATCCACGCCGTTTCGCACCATGGTTTCTTGGCCCAAATCGCCGAGTTAACCGCCTACCAGAAAAGCCGCCGCCCAGCTTGCGACCGGCACTTCTTTACGTCCTCCTTACATCTCCGATGCCACTTCCGCATCGAATCCTTGCGCGCCGGGCGGCATGGTTGGAGGGCCACCAAAGGAGCCTACCCATGCCCACCTCTGATTTTTTCATGCTCGCCGCCGCCACCGCGTTCTTCGGCGCGATGTGGCTCTACTTGCGCCTGTGCGCGCGCATCTGAAGGCAAACGCGCATGTTCGAACTCACACTCGGGGGGGGCGTAGCGCTGATCGTGGCAGGTTACCTGCTCTACGCGCTCGTCCGTCCTGAAGATTTCTAGACCGGGGTTCCCATGACCTTCGTCGGTTGGCTGCAGATCGCCATCCTCTTTGCCCTCGTCGCACTCAGCGCGCCGCCACTCGGCGCCTTCATGGCGCGCGTGTTTCAGGGCGAGCGCACCTTTTTGCATCCCGTGCTTCTGCCGATCGAGCGCACGTTCTACCGCGTCGCCGGCATCGATCCCGCAAAGGGGCAGGATTGGCGGGCCTACACGATCGCCATGCTCCTTTTTTCGTTCATAGCCTTTCTCGTTCTCTACGCAATGTTGCGGCTCCAAGCCGTCATGCCGCTCAATCCGGCAGGCTTGGGGCCCGTGTCGCCGGATCTCGCCTTCAACACCGCGGTCAGCTTCGTCACGAACACGAATTGGCAATCCTACGGCGGCGAAACGACGATGAGCCACCTCTCGCAGATGGCGGGGCTCACGGTCCAGAATTTCGTGTCGGCCGCCGTGGGCATCGCGCTCGCGCTCGCGCTCACGCGCGCCTTCGCGAAATCGCAGTCGCGCGATCTCGGCAATTTCTGGGTCGACGTCACCCGGTGCGTTCTCTACGTGCTGCTGCCTTTGTCGATCGTCATGGCGCTGGCGCTCGTACTTCTGGGCGTGCCGCAGACGCTGCTCGCCGCCGCCAAGGTCACGACCCTCGAAGGGGCGGAACAGACGCTCGCGATGGGACCCGTCGCCTCCCAGCTTGCGATCAAGCAACTCGGCACCAATGGCGGCGGCTTCTTCAACGTCAACAGTGCACACCCATTCGAGAATCCCAACGCCTGGACGAATATCATCCAAACCTGGGCGATCATCGCCCTGCCGTTCGCGCTCGCCCTCACGTTCGGGCGCATGGTGGGCGACAAGCGGCAAGGCTTGGCGCTGGCGGCCGTCATGGCCGTGTTGCTGAGTGCAGCGACAGGCGCTGCCTATTGGGCCGAGGCGGCCGGCAACCCGATCGTCGCCGCGTCCGGCATCGAGACAGCGCCCGGCAACATGGAAGGCAAAGAGGTCCGCTTCAGCGTCGCGTCAAGCGCGCTGTGGGCAGCGGCCACGACCGGCGCGTCGAACGGGTCCGTCAACGCCATGCACGCGAGCTTCACACCGCTGGGCGGGTTGGTGCCGCTGTTTATGATCCAGCTTGGCGAGGTCTTGCCCGGCGGCGTGGGGTCGGGGCTCTACGGCATAGTGATCTTCGCGATCCTGACTGTCTTCGTCGCAGGATTGATGGTCGGACGGACGCCCGAGTATCTCGGCAAGAAGATCGGCGCGAAGGAGATGAAGCTCGCGGTGCTGGCGATCCTGATACTGCCTGTCGCGATCCTAGGCTTCACCGCGATCGCGGCCTCGCTTGACGTTGGCCGCGTTGGGCCGGTGAACGCCGGACCGCACGGCTACGCCGAAATTCTCTACGCATTCTCGTCGGCCGCAGGCAACAACGGCTCGGCGTTCGCTGGGCTAACCGCCAATACGCCGTTCTACAATGTGCTGCTCGGCATCGCGATGCTGCTCGGCCGCTTCGCCTACATCATCCCCATGATGGCGATCGCCGGGGCTATCGCGCCGAAGATCAAGGCGTCGCCCGCGGCCGGAACTTTTCCGACGCATGGGGGGCTGTTCGTGGGACTGGTCATCGGCGTCATCATCATCATGGGCGGCTTGCAGTTCTTTCCGGCGCTGGCTCTTGGGCCGATCGTCGAGCATTTCATGATGCACGCCGGCAAGACGTTCTGACGGGACCCAAGGCATGATCGCCAAAGCCCCAAAATCAGCCTCACTGTCCGACGCCGGCATGATCGCTCGTGCTGCGCGGGACGCGGTCGTCAAGCTTGATCCGCGCACGCTGGCGCGCAACCCGGTCATCTTCGTGACGGAAGTCGTCACTATTTTCGTCACGATCATCGCCCTGCGCGACCTCTTCACCGGCGGCCCTGCCTGGTTCAGCGCGCAGGTCGCGGCATGGCTCTGGTTCACCGTGCTGTTCGCGACGTTCGCGGAGTCCGTCGCCGAAGGGCGCGGCAAGGCGCAGGCTGCGGCTCTGCGCAAGACGCGCACGCAAACGACGGCCAAGCGGCTTCCCGACCCCAAGAACCGTTCGCGAGTCGAAAAGGTAGGCACGGGGGAACTCCAGGTCGGCGACCACGTGCTCGTCGAAACGGGCGACCTGATCCCGTCGGACGGCGAGATCGTGGAGGGCTTGGCGTCCGTCAACGAGAGCGCCATCACGGGTGAATCCGCGCCGGTCATTCGGGAAGCGGGCGGCGACCGCTCCGCCGTCACCGGCGGCACGCAAGTCATCTCCGACTGGATCGTTGTCCGCGTGACGGCGGCGCCGGGTCAGACCTTCATCGACCGCATGATCGCGCTCGTCGAAGGCGCGCGGCGGCAGAAGACGCCGAACGAGATCGCGCTCGACGTTCTGCTCGCCGGTTTGACGCTGATCTTCGTCGTCGCCGTGGTGACGATCGTGGGGCTCGCGTCCTGGTCGGGCGCCGTCGTGTCCGTGACGACGCTGGTTGCCCTTTTCGTGACGCTGATCCCGACGACGATCGGCGGATTGCTCTCGGCGATCGGTATCGCGGGCATGGACCGGCTCGTGCGCTTCAATGTCATCGCAACCTCCGGGCGCGCGGTGGAAGCCGCGGGCGATGTCGACACGCTGCTGCTCGACAAGACGGGCACGATCACGTTCGGCAATCGCATGGCGGACGAATTGATTGCGACGGGCGGTGCGACCCCGCGCGAGCTGGCGGAGGCGGCGCTGCTCGCCTCGCTCGCCGATCAAACGCCGGAAGGGCGTTCCATCGTCGAGTTCGTGACGGACAAGGTCGGCTTGAGCGCGCCCGACATGGCGAACCGTTCGGTCACGTTCGTGCCGTTCACGGCGCAAACGCGACTCTCAGGCAGCGACGTCGAGGACGTGCGCTATCGCAAAGGCGCGGTCGACAGCCTTCTCAAGATCGTGACCGGCGCGGCACCAGCAGATTTCACCGATGCGGTCGATCGCATCGCACGCGCCGGGGGCACGCCGCTTGCCGTCGCGAAGGGCGACCGGCTGCTCGGCGTCGTGCACCTGAAAGACATCGTCAAACCCGGCATCAAGGACCGCTTCGCCGCCCTGCGTGCCATGGGCATCAAGACGGTAATGATCACGGGCGACAACAGAATAACGGCGGCGGCGATCGCGGGTGAAGCCGGTGTCGACGACTTCCTCGCCGAGGCGACGCCCGAGGACAAGTTGAACTACATCCGCAAGGCGCAAGCCGGCGGGCAGCTTGTCGGCATGTGCGGCGACGGCACGAACGATGCGCCGGCGCTCGCGCAAGCCGACGTCGGGATCGCCTTGCAATCGGGCACGCAGGCCGCGCGCGAAGCCGCCAACATGGTCGACCTGGACTCGTCGCCGACGAAGCTCATCGAAGTCGTCGAAATCGGCAAGCAGATGCTGATGACGCGCGGCGCACTCACCACATTCTCGATCGCGAACGACCTTGCCAAGTACTTCGCGATTATCCCGGTGCTGTTCATCGCGACCTATCCCGAGCTCCAGGCGCTCAACGTCATGGGCCTCAATCCCGATACGGCGATTATCTCCGCGGTGATCTTCAACGCCTTGATCATCGTCGCGCTGATTCCGTTGGCGCTCGCAGGCGTGACCTACCGCCCGCTCGGCGCGGCGGCGTTGCTGCGGCGCAATCTCCTGATCTACGGACTCGGCGGCATCGTCGCGCCGTTCATCGGCATCAAGGTCGTCGACAGTCTCCTCGCTCTTTTCGTCTGAAGGTACGCCATGCTCGAACATCTAAGACCCGCTATTGTCCTCACGGTGTTGTTCACGGTGTTGACCGGCCTTGCCTATCCCTTCGCGATCACGGGCGCGGCCCAAGTGATCGCTCCGGCGGCGGCGAACGGCAGCATCATGGAGCGCGACGGCAAACCCGTCGGGTCCGAACTCATCGGGCAGGCTTTCGCGAGCGACAGGTATTTCTGGCCGCGGCCCTCCGCAGCGGGCGCCAACGGCTATGACGGCGCATCCTCCAGCGGTTCAAACCTCGGCCCCACCGCCGCGAAGCTGATGGAGCGAATCAAGGCGGAGGCCGCTCGCTACCCCGGCCCGACGGCGGTGCCGGCCGACGCGGTGACGGCGTCGGGCTCGGGCCTCGATCCGGACATTTCACCCGCCAACGCGCGGCGGCAGGCGGGCCGCATCGCAGAGGCGCGCGGCATGGATGTGGCCAGGGTCGAGGCGCTGATCGAGGCCCAAACGCAAGGCCGCGCTCTCGGCTTTGTTGGGGAGCCGCGGGTGAATGTGCTTAGGATCAATCTCGCGCTCGACGCTGCATCTGCGGCGCCCTAGCTCTATCTTGGCCGTATGAACGAACACCGCGATCCGCCGCGCCCAGCGCCCGATGCGCTTCTGGCCGAAGCAGAGCGCGAAGGACGCGGGCGCCTCAAAGTCTATCTCGGCATGGCACCGGGGGTGGGCAAAACATTTGCGATGCTCGAGGGCGCTCGGCGGCTGAAGGCGCAAGGCGTCGATGTCGTCGTCGGCTTGCTCGAGACGCATGGCCGCAAAGAGACCGAGGCGCTGTTCGATGGGCTCGAAGTCTTGCCGCGCAAGGCCGTCGCCTATGGCGGCCACATCCTACAGGAATTCGATCTCGATGCGGCGTTGGCGCGCAAGCCGCGTGTGCTTCTCGTCGACGAATACGCGCACACGAATGCGCCTGAGAGCCGTCATCCCAAGCGCTGGCAGGACATCGACGAAGTTCTGCACGCAGGGATCGACGTGCACACGACGCTGAACATCCAGCATCTTGAGGGCTTGAACGATGTGGTCGCGCGGATCACCGGTGTGCGTGTGCGCGAAACCGTGCCGGACAATTTGCTGGCGAAGGCCGACGAGGTCGAACTGATCGATCTCACGCCCGAGGAACTCATCGCCCGGCTCAAAGAGGGCAAGGTCTATGCCGGCGAACTCGCGGGGCGGGCGCTCGAAAACTTCTTCAAGCCCGGCAATCTCAGCGCGCTACGCGAACTCGCGCTAAGGCGCACGGCCGACCGCGTCGACCAGCAACTCGTCGGTTACATGCGCGCGCACGCGATCGAAGGGCCATGGGCCGCAGGCGAGCGCATCATGGTGTGCGTCGGGCGCGATAGTGCCGCGCGGGCCGTCGTGCGTGCCGGGCACCGCCTGGCCGATCAGATCGGCGCGCCTTGGATCGCGGTCAATGTCGAGCGATCCGATGCGCCGCTGCTCGACGTGGGAGCTCGCGACGCGATCGACGACGCGTTGAAACTCGCCGAACAGTTCGGCGCCCGCATCGAGCGTCTGGTGGCCGAGGACTTGCCATCTGCAATTCTGGCTCACGCGCGGCGCAACAACGTCACGCAGATCGTGATCGGGCGATCGAGCAAAAGCAGGTGGCGGCGGCTCTTGCGACGCTCGCTGGCGGGCGAACTCGTGCGGCAATCCGAGGGCATCCCCGTTCAAATCGTCGTGCCCGAGAAGACCGTGCTCCGGCCCCTGTGGCGCTGGCCCCGTTTTCCTCTTTCCTGGCAGGCGTGGCTGTATCCGCCGGCCAGCGTCGCCGCGGTCGTGGCGCTGGGGTTTGCGCTTAAGTTTTTCGCGACCCTCCCGAACATGGCAATGCTGTTTCTGACGGCGGTGTTCATCGGCGCCGCTCGCTTTGGTGTCCGTGCGGCAGTTCTGACGGCGCTCCTTGCGTTTCCGTTATGGAATTTCTTCTTCACCGAACCCTACTACACGTTCGAAATCGCCTCGTGGAACGACTTGCTCACGCTGCTGGTCTTCCTAATCGTGGGTGTGGTGACGGGTTTGCTGGCCGGACGCGTGCGCGACCAGGCGAACGCCGCACAGGCGCGCGCAAACGCATTGCAGACGTTGTTCGACTTTTCGCGCCGCTTGAGCGCATCGGCGACGCCGGATGCGCTGTTGCACGCGATGGTGCTCCAAGCCCATCGCCTGTCGAAGGCGCCGGCGATGGCGTTGCTGCCCGGCGCTTCGGACTTGGAGGTTCGCTACGTCTGGCCACCGGACGACGCGCTCGACACCGGCGCGATGGCGGCCGCGCGCTGGGCGATGCAGCACGGCGAGCCCGCTGGCCGCGGCACGTCCACGCTGCCGTCCGCGACCTGGCACTTTCGTCCGATCCGCACCGAGAAAAAGACGGTCGGCGTCTTGGCCTTGCGGCAGGCGGCGGGCGACCTGCCGCTGCGGCCGGAAATGCTGCAGACGATGGACTCGCTGCTCGATCAATCGGCGGTCGCGATCGAGCGCCTGACCTTTGCGGCGGAGGCTGCGCGCGTCGAGGCGATGACGGCGACGGATAAGCTGCGTAGCGCCCTGATGTCGTCGGTTTCGCACGATTTGCGCACGCCGTTGACGACGATCTTGGGATCGGCGTCGACCTTGCGGCAAGACGGTACGAAACTCGCCGAAGGTGCACGGGACGAACTCCTGCTCGCGATCGTCGAGGAGACGAAGCGGCTCGATCAGTACGTGACGAACCTGCTGAACATGTCGCGTCTCGAGGCCGGCGAATTCAAGCCGCGGCGCGAATGGCTCGATCCTGCGGAAGTGTTGGAGTCCGCCGCCGCGCGCGTCGCGCACAGGGCGCACGGTGTTTCGATCGACACGCGCGTCGGGCCCGGCGTTCCGCTCTTGCGCGTGGACTTCATGCTCTTGGAAACGGTGCTGGTGAACCTGCTGGACAACGCGCTGAAACACGCCGAGGGTGCGGAGCGCGTTTGGGCGTCGGTCGCGTCGCAGGGTGAGACCGTCAAGTTCGAAGTGGTTGACGACGGCGTCGGCATTCCGCCCGATTTCCTCGGCCGCTTGTTCGATCGCTTCTTCCGTGTGCAGCGCAACGACTCGAAGCCGGCGGGAAGCGGCCTTGGTTTGTCGATTTGCAAAGGTTTCGTCGAAGCGATGGGAGGCACGATCGAAGTCAAAAGCCCTGTGCAGCAAGGCCGCGGTGCCGCCTTCACCGTGGTGTTTCCGGTCGAGCCGCAGCCCACGTCCAAATTGGCTGAGACCGAGACGCCATGAGCGAGGCCGAGCCACGCATTCTTGTCGTCGATGACGAAACGCAGATCCTGCGCTTTCTGCGCACGAGCTTGACGGCAAACGGCTTTGATGTCGTCGAAGCGACGACTTTAACCGAAGGCCGCAGGCTCGCTGCAACCGCAAAGCCCGACGTCATCGTCTTGGATTTGGGCTTGCCCGACGGCGACGGCAAGGACTTGCTGCGCGAAGTCCGGGCCCAAGGCGAAACGCCGGTCCTCATCCTGTCGGCGCGTGACCGCGAAACGGAGAAGGTCGAAGCCCTGGACCTTGGCGCCGACGACTACATCAACAAACCGTTCGGCATCGAAGAACTCATCGCGCGCCTGCGTGTCGCGCTTCGACACCGGCTGCGGCGGCAGGGCGAGTTGCCGGTGTTCCGGCAAGGCGACCTGACCGTCGACATTGCCGCGCGCGTCGTGAAAAGCGGAGACAAGGTCGTCCACCTGACGCCGAAGGAATTCGACCTGCTTCGCCTCTTCGTCAAGCACGCGGGAAAAGTGCTGACCCAGCGCCAGATTTTACTCGAGGTCTGGGGTCCCGCGCATACCGCGGACACCGAGTACCTGCGCGTCTATGTCGGTCAGCTGCGCCGCAAACTGCAGACGAGCACGACAAAATCTCCGATTGAGACCGAGTCAGGGGTCGGGTATCGACTACGGATTGAATGAGCGATAGCGATTGCTCTTCTACGATCGTGGCCACGTCCAAGACTTTCGCCCAAGACTTTCGCCCAAGACTTTCGCCCAAGACTCTCGTCCAAGACTTTGAGCCAAGACTCGTTTTCAAGGCTCACGGAGCGCATAAGTGGACCTTTGCGCTGTAGCGTGTTGCGCTTGCCAACGTAGATGAATGTCACAGATTTCGACGGGGTGAAGCAAGTTCGTGCCATAAGCTTATTGAATTTTTCGGCGCTTTCGGCGATATTCGGCGCTCCAATCTCGATCATGGAAATCCTGCGTCCCGGCCGTTCAAGGTCCGGGTCGGCACGTGGCGCGCCGCGTTCGCCGGCACGGAGCGCGGGCATCCCCGACTGGCAACCAACCGTCATTCGAACGCCGCACAAAAGAGCGGTCGCTTCTCGGTTTTCTAACATCGCCAGACCATGACGTCTAAGCGTGGGAATCGAGAGGTTGGTCGGTTTGCAGACACAAGCAGGACACCAATCCGGACAGCGAACCCCTGTGCCGGTTGACAAGCTTCAAACCTGGAACTTCAGCCATTTTGTCGCTCGAACATCAGCCTCGAGGAGAGACACATGCCCGCCCCTCGCAAACAAACGCAAAGCAGCGATGCGGCCTTCTTCGCCGCGTTGGAACGGGGTGCAACGGTCGTCGATGCGGCGCGCCTTACGGGCGTCACGCGCCAAGCTCTCTACCTGCGCCGGATATGTGATCCGGACTTTAACATGCGTTGGCATTCAATCGAGTTGGCGAGAAGGCGACCCAAGGGCTCCGCGAACAGGCGCTTCCGTCAGCCGGTCTTTGACCCGCGGGGAGACGGAAGCAGCGACTACAGCGACGGCAGGCTTTTGGCGCGCCTAAAGGCAGTTCGCCCGCAATGCTATCTGAGGGGTAGGTTGAACATCGATGATTGAATGCCGCGACGACTACCGCACCCGAAACGCCGCCGCCCAGCTTGCGACCGGTACGCCGGCCTCATAGCGGGTGACGCACTCGACCAGGCTCGCCACATCGAACCCATGCGCCACGGCGAGACCGCGCAAGTAGCGTTCGCCGTGCCGATAGCGGCGCTTAGGCCCCAACTCGAAGTCGCGATCCTCACCACGCTCCGTGGTGAACAGCCACAACCCGTCTCGCTTAAGCCTCGTCCGTACACCGGCAAAAAGCTTCGTCAGATCGCCGAGATAGACGAGCACGTCCGCCGCGACCGCGATGTCGAACGGTCCCTGCGCTTCAACCGGCAAGGCCTCGACATCACCCTCGACGAGCGCGTCGTAGATGTCGAGCGCACGCGCCTGCGCGAGCATCCGCGGCGCGAGATCGACGCCGACGAGCCGCCGCGCGATCGGCTTGAACGCGATCCCGCTCAAGCCCGTTCCACAACCGAGGTCGAGCACATCGAACCGCGCCGTCGGATCGATCAGATATTGCGCAAGGTCGCGCAAGATCGACGGCGCCGCATAGCCCAGCCGCCCGCGCATCCGGGTGTCGTAGTCGGCGGCGAACTGGTTGAAAAGTTGGCGCACATAGCCCGCATCGGCACGCGCGGCACCGCGCATCGCCGCCGCCTGCGCACGCAAATCGGCAACCGCTTGCGGATCAGCGCCGCCCATCGATAGCGCGAGCGCAGCTTCCGCTTCTGCCTTGTCGGTCTCGCCCGCCGCAAGCCAGAGTTTTGCAATCCGCCAGTGCGGCCGCCCGTCATCGGGCGAAAGCCGTGCCGCGCGCTGGAACTCGCCGATCGCCGCGGGCAGTGCTTCGCTCGCGGCCAGCGCCTCGCCGAACGCAAGCACCACCTCCGCCGTGTCCGGAGAGAGCAAACTCGCCTCGCGCAGCACGTCGATCGCCTCGTCTGCCCGCCCAAGCGCGACGAGCGC
>JAEUML010000319.1 GCA_016792785.1 Alphaproteobacteria bacterium | reverse complement strand
GCCTCCGCGCAATGACAACGCTCGCGGCTGACATCTGACGCCGGCGCTCAGCATTTCGCGCAAGTTGGTCTTGGGCGGATGCCAGTTCTTCCACGCTTCTCGAATTGACGAAGAGTCCGTTGATTGCCGCGCGGACGACTTCCCTACACCCCGGCACATCCGTCGTGATCACCGGCCGCCCCATCGCCATCGCTTCAAGCACGGTGCGCGGCGTGCCCTCGCGGTAAGACGGCAGCACGAACACATGGCACCCGGCGATCCACGGGCGCACGTCGTCGACGGCGCCGCCGTATTCGATCACGCCTTCGCGCACCCACGCCTCCACCTCGGCGGGCTTCACCGCCGTCGGGTTCGGGTCGAACGGGCCGACGAGCACGAAGCGCGCTTGGGCGTGCGTGCGCTTCACGATCCGCGCCGCCTCCACATATTCATAGACGCCCTTGTCACGCAGCAGCCGCGCGATCATCAAAAACGTGATCGGCCCCTCGGGAAATGGGGCAGGGCGGAAGTGGTCCAAATCCACACCCGATCCATTGACCAGCCCCACGCGCTGGCGCGCACGCGTCAGTCCCATGCGGGCAAAGGCGTCGCGGTCGTCCGGGTTCTGAAAGATCACCGTGTCGGCAAAGCGCAGCGCGAGCGCATAGGCCGCGCGCGCCGCTGCGCGCACCGCGCCACGCTTCGCCCGCGCGCGCCAGTCCTCGTGCGGGCTCTCCGTGAACGCATAGCCGAGGCCGGTGATCATCGCCGTGCGCCGCTTCACGCCGGCGATCTTGGCCGCGATCAGGCCATAGACGACGGGCTTGATCATGTACGCAAACAGAAGCTCCGGCTTCACGCCCCGCATCAGCCGGACAAACGCGTTCAGCGTGCGCACATCGCTGAGCGGGTTCAGCCCCGCGCGCTCGATCGGCATGTAGTGATAGTCGACGCCGCGCGCCGCGAACCATGGCGCAAGCTTCGCGTCGCTTCCCGCACCCGCCGCCGTCACCTTGTGCCCGGCGGCGAGCATGGCCTCGATCAACGGCCCGCGGAAATTGACGAGCGTCTTCGGATCGTTCCCGAGAATCAGTATGTGCATGTCTTGAGTCTGCGGCCCGCGACTCGCCCCGTCACGCACGCGACGCTGGCGCAGCTGTGCAAAGGCCCGCGGGAGGCGAGGCGCTTGCGTTTCGCAGGCGAGAGCGGCGGCTGTGGAAAACCACCGCCTCATCCTGTCCCGCTAATCCGCATCCGAGCTTACGCATTGAGGTGCACGCACCACGTGCAGCTCCCACCCGCGCTCGTCCTCGCATCGCCCTAAAACAACCGTCGTGAGAGGCGCGGAACCTCGCGTTCTGCGCGTGGCTGTTTGCCGTTGCGCGCCTTGCGTGCGCGTGTCATCAGGCGATCGGAACCTTCTGGGACGGCGTGAATGGGCGCCGAAAGGTTCCGGCGATCTGTCTTGCGAAAGCGCTCGGGAGGCGCAGTCGCGCGGGGGGCGGATCGCTCTGGGTAACAACGGCCTTCGCGGGCGCTGCGGCGCCTTGGGCGAGCGCCGTCAGTTGGGGACCGCGCGATGGGACGCTTCAGCGTCGGACTGCTCTCGTTTGCTTTCGCTTCCGTTTCGATCTTGGCCGGCGCACCGGCACACGCCGGCGGCGACCACCACGACCACTGCACGGAAATCGACCGCCCGGCGGTCATCACGACCGACCGCAAATGCGTGCGCGTCGAGGAGCGGGTCGAAGGCGACATCCGCAACACGGCGACGGTCGGCCGCGACACCAGCGAGATTCCCGGCTTCTTCATCGGCGACGGCGGTCTCGTCACCGGCGCTTTGATCAACGACGGCACGATCAAAGGCGGCGGCGGCACGTGGGGCGCACTCACGCTGGGCCGCGGCGCGGACGTCAAAGGCGGCATCGTCAACAACGGAACGATCGCCTCGGCTGAGGGCGATGCAATCCGCCTCGGCTATCTAATGCCCGGATACGGCTACGGCTCGCGCATCCGCGCTGCGGCCTTAACCGGCGACATCGTCAACAACGGCGTCATCACCGGTACGGAAAACGGCATCGCCGCACTCTACGGCACGATGACCGGCACGCTGATCAACGCGTCCGGCGGACACATCGAGGGCGACGTCGGCGTCTTCCTGGCCGGCACGTTCACCTCGTGGACCGGCGGCATCGTCAACCGCGGCACGATCGAGGGCGACACTGGCGCCATCATCATCGAAACGCCGCTGTTTGCCGGTGGTCTCGTCAATGCGGCGGGCGCCACCATCCGCGGACACGACGGCGACGGCATTTTCGCAGACACCGTCTGGCAGGGCGTCTTCGACAACCAGGGAACCATCGAAGGACGCCGCGGCTTTGCCTTTGCGGGTGCGGACTTTCACGGTGCGATCACCAACGGCGGCGCGATCCTGGGCGACGCCACCGGCCTGTCGCTCACGGCCGCAACGGCCACCGGCGGCTTGCACAACACCGGCACGATCAAGGGCACGACGGAAAAGGGCGTTCTCATCGACGTCGAAACCTGGGGCGCGGCGGACGAGCGCGCCGACATCGTCAACACGGCCTCAGGCCGCATCGAAGGGGGCCAGACCGGCTTTTGGTTCCGCGCCGGCAGCATCTTCGGCGACGTCGTCAACGACGGCCGGATCGCAGGCGGCGGCACGAACACGGGCCTTCGCGTCGAAGCCAACTTGTTCGACGGCGATATCGTCAACAACGGCGTGATGACCGCGCCGTCGAACGCGCTCGAACTCCTGATCGAAACGCTCACCGGCTCGGTGAAGAACCGCGGCAGGATCGAGGCGACGGACGCGAACGGCGTTGCGGCCGCGCTCGCGATCCTGAACGGCGCGACGTTCGCGAACGAACAGGGCGGCCTTATCATCGGCGACCTGCGCCTTGGCGGCCAAGCCGCCTACACCTTCATCGGCCGCGACGGCGGAATGGAAGGCAGCATCATCGGCAACGCCGGCTTGGCCGCCAGCGCGCCGCGCGACGACGTGGTCCTGATCGAGGACGGCACGCAGTTCTTCGTCGACGGCGCGCTCGAGAACCTGCTGCGCGTCACGGTCGGCGACGGCGGCGTCGCGCTGATGGGCGCGCGCGAGATCGGCGATGCGAACGGTCCGGGCTATGGCGCAACGAATGTCGACGCGCTCGCCGTGAACGAGGGCGGCCGGCTCTACCTCGACGACGACACGGTTCTGAACGTCGGCACGTTCACGCAAGCGCCGGGCGGCGAACTCACCTACTATCTGGTGGCGCCGGCCGGCACGCCGGTGGCGGGCCAAGACTACGGCCGCATCGACGCGTCAGGCGCCGTCACGCTGGCGGGCAAGCTCTCCGTCATTCTCGACGCGGCCTCGTTCGGCGGGACGACGCAAACCGACTTCCACTATGCCGACATCATCAAGGGCGCCTCGTTCGCCGGTGAATTCGATGACCTCGAAATCGAAGGCAGTTCCTACTTTTTCAGGCTCGAACTGACCTACGGCGCGACGGCGCTGGGCCTTGGCGTGACGCGAACGCCGTTCGACCAGACATTTTGCGAAGCGCACCTGTCGCAGAACAGCAAAAACCTTGGCGCGGCCATCGAAGCGGCGTTCCAGGCCGGCGGCTTCACGCCGGAGCAGATCGCGCTGTTCAATTTCCTGGGTCAGCTCGAAGACGTGTGCGGCGCCTATTTCGACCTCGGCGGCGCCGTGCTCGGCGACGTCAACGCGATCACGATCGAAACAGCAGGCCCGTGGAAGAGCGCCGTGAACGATCGTTTGAACTCGACCGGCGCGACATCCTGCGTCGTCGCCGGCGCGGGCGGCTGCCTCACACGCTATGCGCAGAACGAGGCGGCCGGGACGCTCAGCGACGCGGAAGATCCCTTCGCCTGGCTGCGGACGGGCGTCAGACCCGAAGGCCAGTTCTCGTTCTGGGGCCGCCTGTTGGGTGTTCAGGGCGACAATCGCGGCCGAAACGGCGCGGCGGGGTCGGACTTCACCGTCACCGGCGGCATCGCGGGCGCGGACTACGTGGTAACGCAACGCATGATCGTCGGCGCCGCTGCGCAGTGGACGACCACAGACGTCGACTTCAAGAAGCGTGGCGACACCGCCGACGTGCAGAGCCTCGAAGTCGGCGGTTATTTCTCCTACGGCGACGCGGAGTTCTGCCTGAACGGCAACGCCAGCATCATATTCCACGATTTCGACACCTACCGCTTCCCGTTCGGCGGAACGGCGCAAGGCGCCTATGAGGGAACGACCGTGTCGGCCTATGTCGAAGCCGGCAGCGTCATCGAGTTCGACGCGCTGCGCATCGAACCCGTGCTCGCGCTCAGCTTCGCGGCGCTCGATACCGATGCGTACGGCGAAACCGGATCGGCGGTCGATCTCTTGCTGGTCGAAGGCGCGAGCCATCGCTCGCTGAAGAGCGCGCTGGGCGCTCGCTTCGCCTATCCGATTGCGCTGCTGACGAGCGGGCGAAAGATCGTGCCGGAGGCACGCCTGATGTGGGCCCACGAGTTCCTGGACGACCGCTCTGAGTTTCGCACGGCGCTCTCAAGCCTGCCGAACCACTCGTTCACGGTCGTCGGTCAGCGTTTCTCCCGCGACAGCCTGCTCGCAGGTGCGGGCCTCAATGTCCCACTGTCGGCAAACGCGGTGCTCTATGCCGACTACGATCTGTCGTGGAGCAGCGACCGCGTGATCCAAAGCGTGTCGCTGGGCGCGCGCATGTCGTGGTGAAGGGGCGCCGGCAGTTGAGGCTCAACGTGACGCGGAGCGCCGGATGCATGATCGGGTGGGCCAGGAGCGTCTGGCGTTCAATTCGCCAGCAGCGCCCGATAGGCATCGCGCATTGTCTTGAACCGCTGGAACGGAAACTTGATCGGCACGCCCTCGAGCGCAGCGGCCAGCATGTCGAGATGCGCTTCGAACCCGGCCGCGGCGCGCGCGACGTCTTCGCTGTCAGGGACGGCGAGCGACAGCCGCAGCCGCGTGCCCGAGAAGCGGCGTGAGATCTCCCAACGCAACGGCCGCAGCGGCTCGCCCTTGCCGCTCCAGGAATATTCGATCAACTCGCCCCACGCGAACGCAGTGACCAGACTGTCGATCGCGATGCCGGAGTCTTCGAAGCTGAGCTTCGCTTCGCCGCCGGCGATCGGTGCGATGTGCCCCGGCGCCAGCCACTGGCACAGCATCGCGCTGTCGGTCAGAGCCTCCCACACGCGTTGCGGCGGCGCGTCGAAGTCGCGCTCGATCACGGCCTCGATCATGCCGTCTTTGCGCGTCAGCGTGCCCGTCGCCTCCTGAACGTCAATCATCGCGTTGCTCCTTCTCAGCTGCGCCAGCGCAGCACGGCCGGCTGCACCGGGTTCGCGAACTCCGCGCCCGATTCCAGCGCGGACAACCACGCCTTCTTGAGTTTGTGGTACCAAATCGCCGGCACGTCCGCGTCGGGGATCAGCATTTGCCGCGGGTCGTAGCGCGTCCATTCCTGCTGCAGTTCGACGATCTCGCGATCCTGGCGCATGAAGACGCTCGCGAACGCGCGTAAGGCCGGTTTCGCAAGCGAAAGCCACGGCAGCGTCCAATACATCGTGTGCGTGACTTCGGTCTGCGTCTCGTCGATCGGCGTGCAGGTCGTGAGTCCCACGATCGAATGCCGCCCGGCGCGAATGTGCTCGGTGCGGATCGACGGCAGCTCGAACTTGATCTCGGTCGAAAGATCGGCGCCCAGGACCTTATAAGCGGTCGAGTTCGACGACGGCTTGTGCGCCGTCATGGTAAAGCCGCGCGGCGACGGCTCATACGCCTTCGCTTTGGCGATCGTGTGCTTGGGCGAGCGCCAGAACCAAGCCTTGTGCACATAGGGTCCGTGCGCCGGGTCCATCAGCCCGACAGTCGTCCGGTCGATGTCGCAGCGAAACACCTGCCGCTCGACGAACTTGGGCAGCAGCGATCCGGGCAGCGGGATTTTCGGCGGCTCCATCTTGGGCGCGGCCGCCTCCTGGCCCTTCGCGGGCATGTAGATCCAAAGCAGCCCGTCCTGCTCGCGCAACGGATACGTACGAACGCGGATGTTGTGCGGCTCGACCTCCTGGCCGTCGACAAGCGAGGGGATTGCCGCGCACACGCCGTCCGCGCCGAAGCGCCAGCCGTGATAGGGGCAGGTGACTGTGCCGTCATCGTTCAATGCACGCGCGGCCAACGGCACGCCGCGATGCGGGCACACGTCGCGCAACGCAAACGCATGCCCGTCCTTCCGCCGCGCGAGCAACACCGGCTCGCCGAGCAGGATGCGCCGCTCGATCGACCCCGGCTTCAGTGCCCGCGCGTGCGCCGCGAGGTACCAGAGATCGCGCAGAAACAGCCCCGGATCATTCATGCGGACCCACTCACCCTGCGTCGCCGTGCTCACTTGCCCTCAGTTCCGGTGCGCCGGCTTTGACCCAGGTCAAACGTCACGGGCGGGTGGGGAGGCTTGTGCAAACGCGGCGACTTGCCGAAACTGGCGCACCGCTATTGAAGAAACGAGATCGTGGATCCACAAGAACGCGCGTTTCGCGCCAAGGGCGCACGCATCGTCTATTTCGAATGGGGCGCACCTCACGAACCGCCCGTGCTGCTTCTACACGCCACCGGCTTTCACGCCCGTGTCTGGGACGAAACCATCCGCGCGCTGGGTGCGGGCTGGCGCGCGATCGCGGTCGATCTGCGCGGCCACGGCCGCAGCGAAAAGACCGGCCCGATGGGCGACTGGACGCTCGCAGCCGACGACGTGGCGGAGCTTGTCGCGCATCTCGGCCTGACGAGCGCGATCGGCGTCGGCCACTCGATGGGCGGTCACCTGTTGGTGCAGGTCGCGGCACGTCTGCCCGCGGCGTTCGCGCGCCTCGTGCTCGTCGATCCCGTGATCATGGCCCCGGAGGTCTATGCGAATCCCGCCCACTTCGCGATGCCGGAGGGCCAGGTTCATCCCGTCGCCAAGCGCCGCAACGCATGGGCCTCGGTGCAGGAGATGATCGAGGCCTTCGCAAACCGTCCGCCCTATGCCCATTGGCGCCGCGCTGTGCTGGAAGACTATTGCCGCTACGGTCTCTTGCCGGCCGCCGACGGGCAGGGCTTCGTGCTCGCTTGTCCGCCTGCGATCGAGGCGTCGATTTACACCGGCTCGGCCGGCGCCAATATCTTGGCGCTCGTGGGTAAGGTGAACGTGCCTGTGGCCGTGCTGCGTGCAAAGCCTCGCGAGCCCGGCCCGCGCGATCGCGCCGATTTCTCCGCCTCGCCAACATGGGAAAAGCTCGCCGGCCTCATTCCGCGCGGCCTCGACGTGCCCCTTTACCATCTGTCCCACTTCATACCCATGGAGCAGCCGGACCTCGTCGCACGCTACATCCGCGATTACATGGGGACATAATTGACGATGAACGCGCAGCCCCGAGGGGAACGAATTCCCAGCCCGCAACCCATTTGCGTATAGCGAGCGGCGGCGTCAGCCTGTAGCTTTCTGGCACAAGAACAAGATCTCTGGGTCGTTGGGGAACTACATCATGGCGCATCGCCGCGTCGTCGGAAGCCTTTTGTCCTGTGCGTCGGTCCTGGCGTTATCGGCCGGCACGGCCTTCGCTCATCCGGCCTATTACGGCTGTTCTTCGCTCACGCATCCCGGCACGATCTCGAAGGACAAACGCTGCGTCGAGGTGAGGAAGACGATCGAAGGCGACGTCGTCAACAACGCCACGATCGGCAAGTCGTGGGGATATTGGGGCCATTATTATAGCAAGAGCGGATTCTTCGTCGGCCGCGACATCACCGGCGAACTGATCAACAACGGCAAGATCTACGGCCTTTACGTCGGCGCCGACGTCGAAGGCGGCATCGTCAACAACGGCAAGATCGTCGACCTCAGCCTCGGCTACTATTCCCGCCACGGCCTGAAAGAGGCAAGCCTCACCGGCGACATCGTCAACAACGGCCTGATCTTCGGCCACGACTATGCGATCGCCGCGCGCTACGGCACGATGTCGGGCGCGCTCGTCAACGACGGCGCGATCATCGGCGGCAAAGTCGGCGTCTTCATCCCCGACAGCTTCACGTCCTGGACCGGCGGCATCGTCAATTCGGGCCTGATCTACGGCGGCACCTCCGCCATCCAGATCGGCGGCGCAGGCGGTGGCACCGGCTACGGCGGCGAAGGTGGAGGCGAGAACGGCGGGGAAGGCGGCGGTGAAGGCGGCGAGGGCGGCGAAGTCGGCCACGCTGCGTACGAAGAGAATGGTGAAGGCGTCATCTTCTCGGGAGGTATCCGCAACGAAACCGGCGGCGTGCTGTTGTCGAGCTTTGGCCCGACTGTCGCTGTCGGCGGCGCGAGTTTCTCCGGCGGCATCTACAACGATGGCCTCATCACCCAATATCTGGGCGAAGGCGGCGAGCACGGCGAAGACCTGAGATTCGTCTCGCCATATCAGGGCGTCGGCATTGTCTTCACCGCGCCCACCGTCGAAGGCGGCGTGACGAACGGCGCGAATGGCGAGATTTACGGCCTCAAGGGCCCCGCAATCTGGATCACCGACAAGACCGAGACTTTCACTGGCGGCATCACGAACCTGGGCACGATCGCCGGTGCCAACGACGCCATCCGCATCGAAAGCGCAGCCTTCGCCGGCGGCCTCGCCAACAGCGGCGCGATCGTTGCCTACGAAGGCGACGGCGTCTTCGCCACTTCGGCCTGGACCGGTGATGTGCAAAACGACGGCCTAATCTCGGGTGCCGTCAACGGCTTCACCTATGCCGGCTCCACGTTCGACGGCAATTTCGCCAACACCGGCTTGATCCACGGTGGCGCGGTCGCGGCTTCGCTCACCGGCACCACGTTTGACGGCGCATTCTCCAACAGCGGCACGCTCGCGGGCGGCTCGACCGGACTCCACCTATCGTTCGACACGATCACGGGCGGCTTCACGAATTCCGGCGCGATCGGCGGCGAGAGCGGCGACGGCGTTGCGATCGACGTGGGCACGTGGGGTGCCTCGGACGCACGCGCCGACATCGTCAACGAGGCCGGTGGCCTCATCACCGGCGGCGACACGGGCTTCCTGTTTGAGGCGGGCACGGTCTACGGCGACTTCGTCAACGACGGCACGATCTATGGCGGCGGCAGCGACACGGGCTTGCACATCATCGCCGGCACGTTCGTGGGCGACATCGACAACAACGCACTGCTTCAGGCGCCGTCGAACGCGCTCCACCTGGAAATCGAAGAGCTGGACGGCGCGATCCGCAACATCGGAACGATCGCGGCGAGCGATGTTGCGGTCCGCCTCGCCATCGGCAATGGCGCGACGTTCACGAACGCCGAGGGCGGCATCATCCTTGGCGACGTCATATTCGGCGGCAAGGCATCTTACGCATTCGTGGCGGAGGACGGCGCGCTCGTCGGCGACATGATCGGCGAGGGCGGGGACGACACGGTCACGGTCGAAGGGACCCACATCTTCCTTGGCGAAGAAGGACCGGGCTCGGCGAACAACTTTGCCTCCTTCACGGTCGAAGACGGCGGCGCGGCCTTGATGGGCGCGCTGTTCGAAGGTGACACGCAAGGCACCGGCTACGTGTTCAACAACGTTGGCGCGTTGAACGTCCGCGATGGCGGCCTGCTCTACATCGACAAGTCGACGACGCTCAACGTCGGCAGCTACACGCAAGAAGCCGGCGGCACCGTCGAGTTCTTCTTGGGCGCGCCCGGCGGCGAAGGTTTCTCCGACCTGACGGGCAGCGTGATCGCCGGCGCAGGCGATTACGGACGCATCGTCGTCGAGGGCGCAGCGACGCTCGACGGCGCCGTGGTCGGCTTCCTCGATCCGGCTTTCGCGGAAGCGAACGACAATCTGAACGAGGTGATCTACGAGAACGTCATCACCGCGAACGGCGGCATTTCCGGCAGCTTCGGAACACTTGGCCTGATCGCGGACTCATCGCTGTTCGAACTTAGCCAGATCATCGACGGCACCACGCTGGACGTCACGGTGTCGCGCGTTTCGCTGACCGACATCGGCAGCATCGGCGGCATCATCGTGAACACCGGCGGTCCGTTCGACGCCCTGGTCAGCGACCGTTCGAACGGCATCGGTTCGGGATCATGCGGCTTGGCGGGCGAAGGCTGGTGCTTCAACCGCTTCGCGCAAAACAAAACCCCCGGCGCCTCTCAGGTCATGACGGACGCGACGCCCGGCGAAGATCCCTTCGCCTGGCTGCGCACGGGCGTTCGCAAGGTCGGCGAAACGGCCGCCTGGGGACGTGCCGTCAGCGTCAACGGCAGCACCGATGGCGACGCCAACAGTGCCGGCACGGACTTCCAGGTGGCGGGTCTGATTGCCGGTATCGATCATGTGTTTTCGCCCATCTTCATGGCCGGCGTCGCCGCCCAGTGGACGACGACCGACATCGACTTCAACGCGCGCGACGACGACGCGGAAGTGGAGAGCTTCGAACTCGGCCTCTACACGTCCTACGGCGATACGCGTCTTTACCTGAACGCCAACGCCAGCGTGATCTTCCACAATATCGAAGTGAACCGCGTCACCAAGGGCGGCTATGCGCAAGCCGACTACGACGGCACGACGCTGTCCGCCTTCGCCGAAGTCGGCAAGACGTTCGAAACCTACGAGGGCGCGCGCATCCAACCGTTCGTGGCCGTCAGCTACAGCCACCTTGAAACCGACGACTACCGCGAGATCGGCACCGGCGCGCTGCTCAGCGTTTCGGAATCGACGTTCGACTCGCTGAAGAGCATGGTGGGCTTGCGCCTCGCCTATCCGCTGCAACTCGACTCGGGCCGCAAGCTCGTGCCGGAGGCGCGCGTCGCATGGGTGCACGAGTTCATGGACGATCAGGCGTCGTTCTTCGCTTCCGTCCAAGGTCAGGCGAGGCCGCCGAGCCGCGTGCTGGGCGAAGAGTATTCGCGCGACACGCTCGCCGTCGGCGTCGGCGTGAACGTGCCGCTGTCGGATACCGCCGCTGTGTTCGTCGACTACGATGCCGGACTTAACAACGACATCACGACGCACACGGTTTCGGCGGGCTTGCGCGTGACCTGGTAGGCGACGCGAGCGCACGCACAACTCGACGCATCGCACCGGCACGCGCAGCGCGCGTGTATGCATCGCTTGCCTGTGCATGACGCGAGAATTCCGATTGCGACTGCGAAAGTTCTGTCGTTTATGCCAGCCCATAACGCCAAGAACGAAGGCCAGGGAAACAAATTTCAAGCGCCCGTACGTCGCGACCACCCGCGACACGGGCGCATTTTTTTGCCTAGCGTGCCGCGGCCAGCTTTCGTTCCCAATTCAACGCGGTCGCCACGATCGTATCGATCGAGGCATGCTTCGGCGTCCATCCGAGTTCACGCTTCAGCTTGGCCGAGTCGCACACCAAAGCCGGCGGATCGCCCGGCCGCCGCGGCCTTTCGCGCTGGGGCAGGGGGTGGTTCAACACCTTGCCGAACGCCGCCGCCACCTGACGTACCGAGTGGCCGGTGCCATAGCCGCAGTTGAAAAGCCGCGTCTCGCCGCCGGTCCCGGGCTTCGTCAGCGCCAACTCGTGCGCCAGCGCCAAATCCATCACGTGGATGTAGTCGCGCACGCAGGTGCCGTCCGGCGTCGGATAGTCCGTGCCGAAGATGTCCAACGCCTCGCGCTTGCCGCTCGCGACTTCGGCCGCCACCTTGACGAGGTGCGTGGCCTCAGGCGTCCGCTGACCGGTGCGCAGCTGCGGGTCGGCGCCCGCCACGTTGAAATAGCGCAGGATCGTCGCCCGCATCCCGTGAACGCGCGCGATGTCCTTCAGCATGAACTCGCTCGCGAGCTTCGAGTGACCGTACGGATTGACCGGGTCCGTCGCCGTGTCCTCGGCGATCAGCGTCTTAGCCGGCGCACCATACACTGCTGCGGTCGACGAGAAGACGAAGTCCTTCACCCCCGCCCGCGCGCATGTGTCGAACACGTTGAGCGACTTCACCGTGTTGTTGAAATAGTACTTGGCTGGATCGGCGACGGACTCCTCGACCCGAACCGACGCCGCGAGCTGGACGACGGCCTCTGCGCCGGTCTCACCCAGCGCTTTCGCCAGGGCATCGCGATCGCCGCAATCGCCCAGGACAAAGCGGGCTTGGGCCGGGACCGCGTCGCGCGAGCCGGTCGACAGGTTGTCGAACACCGCCACCGTGTGTCCGTTGTCGAGCAAGTGATGCGCAATGGCGGATCCGATGTATCCGGCGCCGCCGATCAGTAGAACCCGCATCGCAACAAACCCCGCAGCCGTCCGCTTGAATCGTAATTCTAAACGCCCCGTTCATGCACCATTCAGCCCGTCCGGCGCAAAAGCGAAAACGGGGAACTCTCGAAGGGGACTCTTACCTAAGTGAAGGGACGACCATGAAACTCAGACTTCTCGCCTTGCCGCTGGCGGCGGTTGCGAGTGTCAGCCTTATTGCTGCGCCCGCGTCTGCCGATCGCGGAGGGCGCGGCGGCGATCAAGCCGCCGAGCAAGGTCAGGGCGGCGGAGGCGGTGAGCGCGGCGACCGAGGCTGGCGCCGTGGCGGTGACAACCCGCCTGGACCTCGCGGCGGCCCAGGCTGGCGCGACCGCGACAACAACCCGCCGGGCCCGCGCGGCGGCCCCGGCACGAACTGGGAAAATCCGCCCGGCCCCCGTGGCGGGCCTGGCGTTTCGCCCGACCGCTCACCGGATGGCCCATACCGTCAGGGTTGGCGCGACCGGGACAACAATCCGCCGGGCCCTCGCGGTGGTCCAGGCACGAACTGGGAAAACCCGCCCGGTCCGCGTGGTGGTCCAGGTGCGTCACCAGATCGTCCCTGGCGCAACGGTTGGCGCGACCGCGACGACAATCCACCGGGACCGCGCGGCGGCCCGGGCACGAACTGGGAGAACCCGCCGGGACCGCGTGGCGGCCCGGGCGCGTCGCCCGACCGCCCGTGGCGCAACGGCTGGCGTGACCGTGACGACAATCCGCCGGGCCCGCGTGGCGGCCCCGGTACGAATTGGGAGAACCCGCCGGGACCGCGTGGCGGCCCGGGCGCATCGCCCGATCGTCCATGGCGCGACCGCGACTGGCGCGACGGCCGTGGACGCGACCGCGACCGTGGAGACTGGCGCGACGGCCGCTGGCGGGACCGCGGTGATTGGCGTGATCGCGACTGGCGCGACCGCGACCGTTGGAGAGATCGCCGCGGCTGGTACGACAACCGCCATCGCTGGCCGGGAACGCGTCATCATCCCCGCTGGCGTCCGCATCACTACTACTACGGCAATTACTGGTACCCGCATTGGTACAATGACGGTTGGGACGACAGCTGGCGTTGGTACATCGCCCTGCGCTTCTTCGACGATGCGTACTGGTGGTACTACGACGACAATTGGTGGTACTGGGACCAGAGCTATTACTGCTGGCGGGCGGGTGAACCGCGCTGGGGCCGCTATGGCTGGCGCGATCGCCACTGGCCGCGGCACTGGAACAACTACCGCTGGCGCTTCTGCTGGTAATCAGCGCCAGACACAATGCAAGGGCCGGGGAGAAATCTCCGGCCCTAATTCTTCGGCCAGACGCGATAATAGTCCTTGTACCAATCGATGAAGCGCGGAATGCCTTCGCTGATCGGTGTCTTCGGTTCGAAGCCCAGGTCGCGGCGCGAGGCTTCGATATCCGCATAGGTGCGCGCGACGTCGCCGGGCTGCATCGGTTCGAAACGGTACTCCGCTTTGCGCCCCAACGACTTCTCGATCAGGCCGATGAAATCGGTCAGCTTCTCCGAGCGATGGTTGCCCAGATTGTAAACCGCATGCGGCGGGGTCTTCGAAGGCTTGTGCGCCACGGCTGCCAGAATCCCCGCGACGATGTCGTCCACGAACGTGAAGTCGCGCCACATCTCGCCGTGATTGAACACGCGGATCGGCTCGCCGGCCAAAATCGCCCGCGTGAACAAGAACGCCGCCATGTCCGGCCGCCCCCACGGTCCATAGACCGTGAAGAAGCGCAAGCCCGTCGACGGAATGCCGTAGAGGTGCGCATAAGTGTGGCCGATCAACTCGTCAGCCTTCTTCGTTGCGGCGTAAAGCGAGTTCGGCTGCTCCGTCTCGTCGTCGATGGAGAACGGCAGCTTGGTGTTGCCGCCATAGACGGATGACGAACTCGCATAGACGAAATGCTCGAGCTTCGAGAACTTGCGCGCGAGCTCCAGCAGTATCACCTGACCCATCACATTCGAGGTGATGTAGGTATAGGGATCGGTTAGCGAATGCCTGACGCCCGCCTGCGCCGCCAAATGCACCACATGCGTGACGCCCGGATGCTTCGCGGCGAGCGCCAACATCGCATCGCGATCGGCGATGTCGAGCCGTTCGAACGCGAAACCCTTTTGCGCGGTCAGCTGCTTCAGCCGCGCTTCTTTCAGCGACACTTCGTAATAGGCGTTCAGATTGTCGACGCCCACCACCTCGTCGCCGCGCTTCAAAAGCGCTTGCGACGTGTGATAGCCGATGAACCCGGCCGCGCCGGTCAGCAGAACTTTCATGCGATGTCTTGTCCCCGAGGGCGCTTGGACGTACGCCGCTCGGGGCAGGCTCTAACGGACGGACCGGGCCGCGGCAAGCGGGTCTTACCGCGCCATAGTCCGCGGGTCGTCTCGGCGGTCGAGATACGTGATGGCCCAGGGTCCGGTGCTGTTCAACTGCACGACGGTCTCTTCGTCGGCGCCCGCGAAATGGGCGAGACCCGGCTCCATCGCGACGAAGCTGCCTGCCGGGAACGCCTTGACGGGGCCACGGTCGCCGACGAGGCCCAACCGGAACGTGCCTGAGATCACCGTGATGACCTCAGGCTTCGGATGCGTGTGGGCCGGGATGCGATAGCCCTTCGGGAACTTGAGCCGCATCGCGAACAGACCTTCCTTCGCCGGATCGCCGTAAAGCACGGCGGCACTCGCCCCTGGCGGCAGCGAGGGCGGGGCAGGCGCCCACGCGATGTCGGCCGGCGTGAGCATCTTGTGCCCGGGCGCGTCGTGCGCGGATGCCAGATAGGCCGTCAGCACGAAGCCGGCGGCGAGCAGGAAGAGTGTGAGTTTCATAGTCTTAAGTCTCCGGTTGAGGTGGAAGGGTGGGGCGCGCGGCTATGACCGGCGCAAGGTTCGGTTTCGAAGAAACGTCCGTTCTCGCGCAGCACGTCGGGACAGGCGTAGTAGGGCGGGATGCTGGCGAAACCCATGCTGCGGTAGAGCGCATCGGCTTCAGCCTGCAGCGCGCTGGTTTCCAACCGCATGCGGTCGTAGCCGCGTTTGCAGGAGAGCTTCATGATTTCGTCGATCATGCGGCGTGCGACGCCCAGCCCGCGAAACGCCGGGCGCACAAAGAGGCGCTTCATCTCCGACACGCTTTCGCCGATACCTCGCAGCATGACGCAGCCGGCGGGAACGCCGTCGACGAGCGCCAGCACGATGGCGCCGAACGGCGCGCCGTAGTGACCGTTGAGGTCGGCGAGTTCGCTCTCCCATTCGTGCTCGCCGAAATAGGCGTCGATCATGTCGTCATGGCCGCGATAGCGCCGGCGCATCCACAACAGATAGTCGCGCATCAACTGCGCGACGGCCCCGACGTGCGCGGGTTCAACAGCTTCGACGATCGATATCTTCGTCATGACACTCTCAACATTTTTCATTCCGGAGAATTTAGAAGTGGGACGATCGCGGCCAGTTCTGAAACTGAACTTCGTCGGTACTGTTTCTGAACCGCCCGTGTTGGCCGCCCGCGTTAGGCAGTTGCATGGCGCACGACCTCGGACGCCATCCAGAGCATGGCGATGACCTGAACGAAGAAGAATGCGAACCGGATGAAAACCGTGACGTTGGTCTCGACGAAGAGCGTGTGCACGAGCGTTTGAACGATCCGCGCGGCGAGGAACGCGAGCGCCAGCCCGTCAAGAACGGGTGAACCCGCGTGTGAAGCGAAGGCGGTCAGCACGATCGCGCCATAGACCGGCAAGTTCTCCACGCAATTCGCATGCGCCCGCATCGCGCGGCGGTAGGCGGCGCTGCCGTGGGGGACATCGGCGGGGAAGTCGGTCAGTTGCGCGCGCCCGGTCAGAACTAGGCTCCACCGGCGAATGCCGACCCCAGCCAAGAGGACGAGAAGCGTCCAGACGGCGAAGGCAAGCAGGACCCAAAGCGGCGTGGTCATTGTGTAACCCGGTTTGTAACGGGCAGACATCTATGCGCCACCACCCCCGGGCAGAATGATTGTGACGCCGGACCTCTTGACCGGGACGCCGGGCGGGTGTGAGTCCGTCACACATGGACGCTCTGTCTGACGTTTTGCGCGTTGTCGGTCTGACGGGCGGCGTGTTCTTGGACGCTCGATTTACCGCGCCCTGGTGCATCCTGGGCCAAGTCGGGCCCGACAACTGCGCGCCCTATATGACGCCGCCCGCGTTCGTGATGTGCTTCCACTTCGTATTGGAGGGGCGGTGCGTCATTGCAGTCGACGGCGAGCCGCCGTGCGAAGCGGAAGAGGGCGACGTCGTGCTTCTTGCGCGCAACGAGTTGCACCGTCTAGGCAGCGACTTGAGTGGCAAGCCGGTCTCCGCCGCCGACATTATTCGCGAACCCGACGGTGCCGGAATCCCCAGCATCTCGCACGGCGGCGGCGGTGAGGCCTGCGCCATGGTGTGCGGTTTTCTCGGCGGCGACGCGCAGCTCGAACCGTTGATTGCGACCCTGCCGCCGCTGCTGAAGTTCAACGTCAAAGGAACGCCGGGCGGCGAATGGATTTCGCAGTCGTTCCGCTTCGGCGCGCGCGGGCTCGCCAACGGCGATCCGGGGACAGCCACGATCATGGCGCGGATGTCGGAACTGCTGTTCGTCGAAGCGGTGCGCCGCTACCTGACGACAATGCCACCGGAGCGCACGGGATTTCTCGCCGGTCTACGCGATCCCGCAGTGGGTAAGGCGCTGGCGCTAATGCACACAACGGTCGCCCGCGCTTGGACCGCGGAGGATTTGGCGGCCGCGGTCAACCTCTCGCGATCGGCCTTTGCGGACCGCTTCACGGCGTTGATCGGTCAGTCGCCGATGACCTATCTCGCAAGCTGGCGCATGCGCGTCGCCGCGCATAAACTGCGGGAAGGCCGCCAGACGATCGGTCAGATCGCGTTCGACGTCGGTTACGAATCCGAAGCGGCGTTCACCCGCGCCTTCAAGCGCGAACTCGGCGTGCCGCCCGCGACCTGGCGGCGGCAGACGTTGGAATCGCCGGTCGCTGCCAAGTGATCTTTTGCATCCACGCATCGAAAGGACGCCGCGAATGTCGCAAGCCCCCGCCATGACACTGCCGAAAGCCGCCGAGCACATCGGCATCGACGACGTGCCGTTCGTGACCGTCAGCGACAAGGTGGCGCTACAGCTGCTGCAGGTGGACTTGACGCAAGGTCTTTGGGTGCTGCGCGCGCGGTTTCAGCCGGGTTACGAAATCGAGACGCACCGGCACACGGGACCGGTGTTCGCCGTGACCGAGAAGGGGCGCTGGTTCTACCGTGAGTATCCCGACGTCGTGAATGCGCCGGGCTCCTATCTGTTCGAACCCGCGGGCTCTGTTCATACGCTGACGACGCCGAAGGACCAGCCGGGTGAAACGGTCGTGTGGTTTGCGATCTACGGCGCCAACCTCAATCTCGACGACAAAGGCAACATCACGAGCGTCCTTGACGCGCCGACCGTGCTCAACGTCTATCGCGCGCTTTGCGCAAGCCAGAAACTCGACGCGAGCAAAGTGATCGTGCACGGGGAGTAGGCAACGACGCTCAATCGCGTCTTCTCAAACCGATCACGCGGCCGGCCTTGGCCGGACGCGGAAGCTTCGCGTGCGCGGCAGCCATCGCGGCGAGGCGCGCCGCGGCCTCTTCGGGCCAAGGCGCACTGCGGCGCGTTTGAAAGTCGACATGCAGGATCATCAACTCGTTCGTTGCCGCGAGAAAGCCCTCTTGCGCGTGATACATCTCGTGAAAGCAGTGCAGCCGCTTCGCGTCGTGGTCCAGGACCTGCGTCGTCACGCGAAACGGCGCATCGGGCAGTAGCTCGCGGTCATAGGTCACGTGCGCTTCCAGAACGAAAATCATGCCGAGGTCGCGGCGCGTGTACTCCCACGAAACGCCCAACTGCTCGCACAACGTATCGGTCGCCTGATCGAATGCGACGACGTAGTAACCGACATTCATATGCCCGTTGCCGTCGATCCACTCCGCCTTCACGCGCCCACGATGGCGGTCGAGCGGTGCGGCGAGATCGAGCGGTGGAAGGGCGCGGGGAAGCGGCACCGTCCTAGAGGCTCCAATACGTCATGCCCTTCGGCACTGTGGCCGGATCGATGACCGACTTTACGTCGATCAAGACGCCCTGTGGTTTCAACCGTTCGAACAGCTTCGCCGACGCAGCGAGATACTCGCGATGCGGCACCGCGAGCACGAGCGCATCGAGGTTCTTTGCTTGCGCGAGGTCGGTGAGCGCGATCCCGTACTCGTGCATCGCATCTTCCGCGCGTGCCTTCGGGTCGCTGACGGTTGCCTTCACGCCGAAATTCTCCAGCTCGCGCGCGATGTCCGGAACGCGGCTGTTGCGCGTGTCGGAGACATTCTCCTTGAACGTGAGACCCAAGATCGCGACGCGCGCATCGCTCAAGGGCGTCGCGTTGCGGCTCAAGAAGCGCACGAGCCGTTGCGCGATAAACGCGCCGACGCCGTCATTGATGCGCCGCCCGGCCAGAATAACGTCCGGGTGATAGCCCAGCGTCTCGGCCTTCGTCGTGAGGTAGTAGGGGTCGACACCGATGCAGTGCCCGCCGACGAGGCCGGGCGAGAACGGCAGAAAGTTCCACTTCGTCCGCGCCGCCTTCAACACGTCCATCGTACGGATGTCGAGCCGGTCGCAAATCAGCGCCAGCTCGTTCATCAACGCAATGTTCAAGTCGCGTTGCGTGTTTTCGAGCACCTTGGCGGCCTCCGCCACCTTGATCGAAGGCGCCTGATGAATACCGGCAGGAACGATGGCGCCGTAGAGTCGCGCAAGGGTTGCGCCCGTCTCTTTGTCCTCGCCGGCGACCACTTTCACGATGCGTTGCAGTGTGTGCTCTTTGTCCCCAGGGTTGATGCGCTCCGGCGAGTAGCCGAGCTTGAAATCGACACCTTGGGTGAGCCCCGAAACCTGCGCGAGTATCGGTCCGCAAAAGTCTTCTGTTAGACCGGGGTATACGGTCGATTCGTAGCAGACGATGCTTCCGCGTTTGAGCGCGCGCCC
Organism: Alphaproteobacteria bacterium; assembly: GCA_016792785.1. Taxonomy (GTDB): domain Bacteria; phylum Pseudomonadota; class Alphaproteobacteria; order Micropepsales; family Micropepsaceae; genus SZUA-430. The sequence goes on along the minus strand of JAEUML010000319.1, from coordinate 10,245 downwards.
GACGGTTTTCGAGGCGCTGCTGAGGGGGCGAAGGTCGGGCCGCTTCTGATCGTCGATCGGGGTCGGTACGCAGACGATGAACACATCTGCGCCTTTGAGGTCCTCTTCGCGATGCGTGAAGTTCATGCGGACGGCGGCAAGTTCCTCGCGCGAGGTTTCGCCCGTCCAGTCCTCGCCCTTGGCCAGCGCCTCGACCCGCGCCTGATCGATGTCGAAACCGATCGTTCCGGGGTACTTTTCGGCGAAACCGAGCGCCACCGGAAGTCCCACATAGCCGAGACCGATGACCGCAATCCGCTCGCTCATGCGCTGAAGTCCGTCCTCGTTGGCGCCGCCCTTTCGTCGGCGGGGCATAGGGGCGGCCACGCGCGGCTATGTCAAGGCGATCCGCTCGGTTAACGCATGGAACGCGACGACAACCTTACGCGCCTGCCGCGGCTCGAGAGCTTGCTTCTTGCGGGCCTGCTCGTCGTGCTGGCGTGGGCGCCGTTTCCCTACGGCTCCAACCGGCCGTGGGCGGAGCTCGCGCTCGGCTTGGGCCTGGGCGTGGTTCTCGTCGCTTGGTCGGGCCTCGCGCTGACGGGCAAAGCGACGTCGCTGCCGCCGTTGCGCCGCATCGCACTACCGGTCGTTTGTATTGGCGTGGCGCTCGGATGGGCGTTCGTACAAGCGATCGATCTTGAAGCGGTCTTTAGGCTGACGGGCATCGACGCGCGCGCCTTCGTGCACCCGGTTTGGCCGGCCGCCTCCGCCGCGCTGGGCGGAGACGCCGCCGCCTACATTTCCGTAGATCCGGAGAGCACGCGACATGCGATCTTCGCGGCATCGCTTAGCCTTGGCTCTTTCCTGATCGCCTACGGCTTGGCCCGCGATCGGGAGCGGGCGTCGCGCCTGTTGCGTGGCTTCGTTGCGATCGCCGTTGTCTATGCGGCCGTCGCCCTCGCAGGGTTCGAATTCGGGATCGATCTGCAAGCGCTCCTCATGCCCGACCTACGCACGGTCACCGACCGGATCGCGGGCCCGTTCGTCAACCCGAACCATCTGGCCACCTTCATGTCGCTGGGCGCATTGGCGGCGATGGGCCTATTCGTCGAGACGCTACGGCAGTCGGTCGTTTGGGATCGCGGCCCGCGCGTTTTGCTCCGCACCGCGATGCAGGCGCTCACGGGTCCGATCGCGCTCTCGATCGCGGCGATGACGGTGATCCTGGCTGCGCTCCTCTTGAGCCAATCGCGCGGTGGTGTCATCGCGTTCCTGTTCGGCACGCTTGCGCTCATTGTCGCCCTTGCCGTCGGACGCAAGGCGACGGTGGGCGAAGAGAAGGGCCAACGCGCGATGGCGGCACTCCTGGTTACGGTTCTGGGCGTCGCCGCGGCGGTCAGCATCGACCCGCTTCTCGGGCGCGTGAGCGAGCAGGGCATGAACGACAGCGCTCGCGCCTCGCTGGCGCATTCGTCGCTGCGCGCGATCGAAGCCGCGCCGCTCGTCGGCCAAGGGTTCGGCGCGTTTCAGCGCTACTACCCGCTCTACGCCGACGGTTCGGTTCAAGGCGACGTCGACGAGGCGCACAACGACGTGCTCGAAACGCTGGCGGACTTAGGGCTGCCCGCGGGCCTTGCATTCATGGCGGCGCCGCTCCTGCTCGCAGGCATGTGCTTCGCGGGTTGCCTGCGCCGCCGCCGCGACCGCATGTATCCGGCGATCGCTTTCTCAGCGTCCGTCGTGGTCGGCGTCCACGCACTGGTCGAGTTCAGCCTGCAAGTGCCCGCGGTTGCCATCGCCTATTCGGCGCTGTTGGGCCTCGGCGTGGCGCAGTCGTGGCGCAGCAGCATGGACGCGGTGCGCTAAAGTCCGTCATCTTGACGAACAGGGGCAGGGCGGTGTCTCTCCGCGCCCACAAGGCATCTTAAGGGGTCGTCATGAGCCGCGCGCTCACATTTCCCGGTCAGGGCAGCCAAGCCGTCGGCATGGGCAAGCCGCTCGCCGAGGCGCTTCTTTCCGCCCGCGAAGTGTTCGAAGAGGTCGACGAGGCGCTGAAACAACCGCTGTCGCGCCTGATCTGGGAAGGGCCGGAAGCCGACCTGACGCTCACCGAAAACGCGCAGCCCGCGCTGATGGCGGTCAGCCTTGCCGTCATGCGGGTGCTGGAACGCGACGGCAAGTTCGACTGGACGAAACACGTGTCGCTGGTCGCAGGCCATTCGCTCGGCGAATACTCAGCGCTCGCTGCAGCAGGTGCGCTCTCGATTTCGCAGACCGCTCGTCTGCTCCGAGCGCGTGGCGTCGCTATGCGCAAGGCTGCACCCGTCGGTGTCAGCGGCATGGCCGCACTCCTCGGCGCAGACTTCCCGCAAGCTGAAGAGGTCACGAAGGAGGCATCGCAGGGCGGGGAAGTGTGCGTCGTCGCGAACGACAACGCGCCGGGTCAGATCGTGATCTCCGGCCACAAGGCCGCTCTCGAACGCGCGGCCGAAATCGCGAAGGCAAAAGGCATAAAGCGCTTAATGATGCTGCCCGTCGCGGCTGCGTTCCATTCACCGTTGATGGCGCCGGCAGCTCGCGAGATGGAGGAACTCTTAGGCCGCGAGACGATCGCACCGCCGCGCGTGCCCGTCATCTCAAACGTCAGCGTCAACCCGGAAAGCGATCCGGCCACGATCAAGCGCCTGCTCGTCGAACAGGTCACGGGCCGCGTCCGTTGGCGCGAGACGATTGCGGGCCTGCGCGACCGCGGGATCGCCTCCGTCGTCGAACTGGGCGCCGGCAAGGTGCTGACGACGATGGCCAAGCGCATCGACAAGGATCTGCCCGCGACCTCGATCGAGACGCCGCAGGAAGTCGAAGCGTTCGTGAAGACGCTTTAAGCAGGAAAGGGCATTCGATGTTCAGCCTCGAAGGAAAAACCGCGCTCGTCACGGGCGCCAGCGGCGGCATCGGCGGCGACATCGCCCGCGCGCTCCACAAGCAGGGCGCGACTGTCACGCTCTCCGGCACCCGCAGAGAGGCGCTCGACAAGCTTAAGGACGAATTGGGCGCACGCACTCACGTGGCGGTTTGCAACCTCGGTGACGCGGCTCAGGTCGACGAACTGCCGAAGGCGGCCGAAGGGCTGATGGGCGGTCTCGACATCCTGATCGCGAACGCCGGCATCACCCGCGACAATCTCTTCATGCGCATGAAGGACGAGGAGTGGGACGAGGTCATCCGCGTGAACCTGACGGCGACCTTCCGCCTTTCGCGTGCCGTGTTGCGGCCGATGATGAAGAAGCGCTGGGGCCGCATTATCTCGATCACCTCGGTGGTGGGCGTCACGGGCAACCCGGGGCAGGGCAACTATGCGGCGACGAAGGCGGGCATTATCGGCATGACGAAGTCGCTGGCGCAGGAGATCGCTTCGCGCAACATCACGGTCAATTGCGTCGCGCCCGGCTTCATCAAGTCGCCCATGACCGACGTGCTGAACGATCAGCAGCGCGCCGCGATCATGGCGAAGATTCCAGCCGGCCGTTTGGGTAGCGGCATGGACATCGGTGCCGCCGTCGCCTATTTGGCAAGTGAAGAGGCCTCCTACATCACCGGTCAGACGCTGCATGTGAACGGCGGAATGGCTATGATTTGAAGGGCTTAACCCTTCCCCTGCGGCAGTTGGCAATCGCGCGGGAGGTATGTTACCAACCGCCAAACCTCTGGTAAGGCCTGGATTCTCCAAGAGCCTTTTGGGGTACTCCAGATCAGGCCTGTTTTTCTCTTAAGGGACAAGAAATGAGCGATATCGCGGACCGCGTGAAAAAGATCGTCGTCGAACATCTCAATGTTGAAGCGGAAAAGGTGACCGAAAACGCCAGCTTCATCGACGATCTGGGCGCGGACAGTCTCGACACCGTCGAACTCGTGATGGCGTTCGAGGAAGAATTCAACGTCGAGATTCCCGACGACGCCGCCGAGTCGATCGTGACGGTTGGCGACGCGGTGAAGTTCATCAAGGAAAAAGCGGCCGGCTAAGGCGCCGATCGGCCAAGCAACCTTAGGGTGAAGATGCGCCGGGTCGTCGTTACGGGATTGGGTCTGGTCACGCCGCTGGCTTGCGGCGTCGAACAGACATGGTCTCGCCTGCTCGAAGGGCGCTCGGGCGCGCGCAAGATCGAAAGCTTCGACGTCTCCGACCTGCCGACGAAGATCGCGGCCAACGTGCCGCGCGGCGACGGTAGCGACGGCACGTTCAACGCCGATCAATGGGTCGACTCGAAAGAGCAGCGCAGGATCGACGACTTCATCATCTTCGGTTTGGCAGCAGCACAGCAGGCCTTTGACGACTCAAAGCTCGTCCTCGACACCGAAGAGAAAAAGAACCGCGCGGGCGTCCTGATCGGCTCAGGTATCGGCGGCCTGCCGGGTATCGCCGAGGCGGCGGTCACGCTGCACGAAAAGGGCCCGCGCAAGATCAGCCCGTTCTTCATTCCGGGCCGCCTCATCAACCTCGTGTCTGGCCAAAGCTCAATCCGCTTCGGCCTCAAGGGCCCGAACCATTCGGTCGTCACCGCGTGCTCCACGGGCGCGCACGCGATCGGCGATGCCGCGCGCCTGATCGCGCTCGACGACGCCGACGTGATGATGGCAGGCGGCGCCGAAGCCGCCATTTCGCGCCTCGGCATTGCAGGATTCAACGCATGCCGCGCGCTCTCAACCGCCTTCAACGAAGAACCGCACCGCGGCTCGCGCCCTTACGACAAAGACCGCGATGGCTTCGTGATGGGCGAGGGTGCGGGCGTCGTGATCCTCGAGGAACTCGAACACGCCAAACGTCGCGGCGCGAAAATCTACGGCGAGATTAAGGGCTACGGCCTGTCCGGTGACGCCTACCACATCACCTCGCCCGCCGAAGACGGCAACGGCGGCTTCCGCTCCATGCAAATGGCGCTGAAGCGCGCCGGGTTGATGCCGAACGAAATCGACTACGTGAACGCGCATGGCACCTCGACGCCGCTTGGCGACGAGATCGAGCTGCGCGCGGTCGAGCGCCTGTTCGGCAACGCAGCCGAGGGGATCGCGATGTCGTCGACGAAATCGTCGATCGGGCATTTGCTGGGCGCAGCAGGGGCGGTGGAGGCGATATTCTGCTTGCTCGCGATGCGGGACGGCGTTTGCCCGCCCACGTTGAATCTCGATAACCCGTCGGTTGAATCGAAGATCGACCTGGTTCCCCACAAGGCCAAGAAGCGGCAAATCCACGCTGCTCTCTCGAACTCGTTCGGCTTTGGCGGAACGAACGCGACTCTGGTTTTGACCGCGCCGCCGCAATAGTTAAAATTCCGAACTCTTCCCCTCGCATGCGGAGCGGCCCTTGCGCACGTTTCTACGCTTCATCCTTTTGCTCGTGGTCTTGGGCGTTGCCGGTACCGTCGCCGGCGGCTGGTACGTGCTCAGAGAATTCGATGCGCCGGGCCCACAGGCGCCGTCGGGCGAAGAAACGATCGTGTCGATCCCCATGGGCACCGGCCTGAACCAAGTCGCTGCGATCCTCGAACAGAACCAGGTCGTGCGCTCGGGGCTCGTCTTTCGCCTCGGCGTGATCTTCAACCGCAAGCCGGCCGCGCTGAAGGCAGGCGAGTACGCGATCCCGTCGGGCGCTTCACCGTCGCAGATCATGCAGATCCTGATCGAAGGCAAATCGATCGTCTATAAGTTGACGCTCGCCGAAGGCCTGACGAGCGCGATGATCGTCGAACTCGTGCGCAATCATCAGACGCTGCTGGGCGACGTTGACGCGATCCCGCCCGAGGGCTCGCTGTTGCCCGAGACCTATGTCTTCAACCGCGGCACGACGCGCGCCGAACTGATCGCGCGCATGCAGGCCGACCACAACGCCGTCCTCGACGAATTGTGGGCCGGGCGCGCGCAGAATCTGCCGATCTCGACGAAGGAAGAGGCGGTCACGCTGGCGTCCATCGTGGAAAAAGAAACCGGCGTCGCCGATGAGCGCCCGCGCGTCGCGGCCGTGTTCGTCAACCGCCTGCGCAAGGGCATGCGGTTGCAGTCCGATCCGACGATCATCTACGGCCTGACGAAGGGCGTGCCGCTCGGCCGCGGCATCCGCCAGAGCGAGCTTGAGAAGCCCACGCCCTACAACACCTACGTCATCTTCGGTCTGCCGCCGACGCCGATCGCGAACCCCGGCAAGGCTTCACTCGCCGCCGTGCTCAATCCGGCCGCAACGAACGACCTTTACTTCGTCGCGGACGGTACCGGTGGCCACGCCTTCGCCGAAACGCTCGACCAGCACGAGGCGAATGTCCGCAAGTGGCGTGAGATCGAACGGCAGCGGGCCGCGTCGAATCGTTGAGCCTGCGCCGCGCAAGGCCTAGAGTCGCGCCGACGTAGAGATGGGACTCCCATGCCGCTTTCCAGCATGACCGGCTTCGCCCGCGCGCAAGGCGCCCAAGGTTCATGGCGCTGGCACTGGGAAGTGCGCAGCGTCAACGCGCGCGGCCTCGACGTGCGCGTCCGCGTGCCGGAAGGCTTTGAGAGCCTGGAGCAGCCGGCGCGCGTGTTGGCCAATGACCGCTTCGCGCGCGGCGGCATCACGGCCTCATTGACGCTCGACGCGGATCCCGCCCGCGGCGCGATCCGCGTCAACAAGGACGCGCTGTTGCAAGTGCTGGCCGCGCTCAAGGACCTAGAGGGCCTGGTTCAGGCTGAGCCCGCGCGCCTCGACGGCATTCTGGCCCTACGCGGCGTCATCGACACGCAGCCTCCGCTCTTGAGTGAGGCGGAGTTGGCCGCCCGCGACGCGGCCGTGTTGACCACACTCGCCGCCGCCTTCGACGAACTTACGACCGCGCGCAAGGAAGAGGGCGCCCGTCTGGAGGCGATCCTGCGTCATCACACCGACCGTATGACCGACCTCGTCGCCCAATCCGAACAGCTCGCCGCCACGCAGCCCGAACAGCTTCGCGCGCGCCTCAAAGCGGCCGTCGACGACCTGCTGAAATTGCGTACCGGGGTCGGCGAGGACCGGCTCGCTCAAGAGGTCGCACTTCTGCTCGTCAAGGCGGATGTGCGCGAAGAGATCGATCGCCTGAAGTCGCATCTGGCGCAGGCCCGCGGCCTGTTCGCGTCGACCGGCGCGCAAGGCCGCCGCCTCGACTTCCTGGCGCAGGAACTGAACCGCGAGGCGAACACGCTGTGTTCCAAATCGTCGGACAAAGAATTGACCCGCATAGGCCTCGACCTGAAGGCGGTCATCGATCAATTGCGCGAACAGGTCCAAAACGTCGAATGACCGAGTCCACGACTATCAAGCGCCGCGGCATGATGCTGGTCCTCTCCTCGCCGTCGGGCGCGGGCAAGACGACGCTGGCCAAGCGCCTGCTCGAAACGGATGGGAATTTCACGATGTCGGTGTCGGTTACGACGCGCGCGAAGCGTCCCGCCGAGGTCGACGGCCAGGACTATCACTTCATCTCGCCTGCGACGTTCGCCGAGAAGGTCAAGCGCGACGAACTGCTGGAACACGCGACGGTCTTCGGCAATTCCTACGGCACGCCGCGCGCGGCCGTGCAAGCGGCGCTCGCCCAAGGCCGCGACATCCTGTTCGACATCGACTGGCAGGGCACGCAGCAGCTGAAGGAAAAGGCGCGCGACGACGTCGTCTCGATCTTCATCCTGCCGCCATCGCGCGCCGAACTCGAACGCCGTCTCTTGAGCCGCGCCCAGGACACGCCCGAAATCGTGCGCCAACGCATGGCCAAGGCAAACGACGAACTCAGCCACTGGGCCGAATACGACTATGTCATCCTGAACGACGATGTTCACCGCGCCGAAGCCCGCATCGCCGGCATCGTCGAAGCCGAACGTCACAAACGCGTTCGCCAGACGGGCTTGTCCGAGTTCGTACGCGGCTTGATGACTTAAGCAAGCTGGCGCGCCAACGCGCGCGCCAACGCGGCGAACCCTTCGACGCCGATCTCCTCGGCCCGCGCCGTCGGCGCAAGACCCGCCTCCTCGATCAGGGCGTCGCTGAACGCGCCGAGCGTTTTGAGACTTGACCGCAGCATCTTGCGCCGCTGGCCGAACGCCGCGGCGGTCACTCTCTCGATCATCGCCGCCTCGGCCTCCCCGCGCGGCTTCGCCAGGACCTCGAAGCGCACGACGGTCGACGTCACCTTGGGCGGCGGTGTGAACGCGTTGCGATGAATGTCGAACAGGATCTTGGCCGACGTGCGCCACTGACTGATCACCGACAAACGCCCGTAGGCCGATGAACCTGGCGCCGCCACGATGCGTTCGGCGACCTCGCGCTGAAACATCAACGTCAGGCTGTCATACCATGGCGGCCAAGCGGGCGGCGTCAGCCACTTGATCAGCAACGGCGTCGCGACGTTGTAAGGCAGATTGGCGACGACGATCGCACGCGCGCCGCCAACCAAGGACGGTTCCGCGACGGTGAGCGCATCCGCGTTCACGACCGTCAGCCGCCCCGGATAGGCGCGCGAGACGGCGTCGAGTGCGGGCAGGCAGCGCTCGTCTCTCTCGATCGCTACAACGCGTGCAGCGCCCTCTGCCAACAGCGCACGCGTTAATCCCCCGGGGCCCGGCCCCACCTCGACGACCAACCGGTTCTGCAACGGCCCCGCCTCGCGCGCGATGCGCCGCGTCAGGTTCAGATCGAACAGAAAATTCTGCCCGAGCGACTTGCGCGCGCTCAGGCCCAGTTGCGCGATGACCTCGCGAAGCGGCGGCAGCCCATCGTCGAGGCTCATGCGCCCGACCGGCGCGCCGCGGCCATGCGCGACGCGAGCCGCAACGCGGCAAGAAGGCTCGACGGATCAGCCCGGTCTTGGCCCGCAATGTCGAACGCCGTTCCGTGGTCCGGCGACGTGCGCACGATCGGCAGGCCCAGGGTTACGTTCACGCCGCCCGCGAAGTCGAGCGTCTTCAGCGGGATCAGCGCTTGGTCGTGATACATGCAGATCGCCGCGTCATACCGCGCCCGCGCGCCCGCGTGGAACAGCGTGTCGGCGGGCAGGGGACCTTTGACGTCGATTCCGCGGCGCCTCAGTTCATCGATGGCGGGCCCGATGATGGTCTTTTCCTCATTGCCCATCGCGCCGTCTTCGCCTGCGTGGGGGTTCAACGCCGCCACGACAAGGCGAGGAGCGGCGATCGCGAAATCCGAGCGCAACGCGCGATGCGTCGTTTCCGCAGCATGAACGATCGCTTCGCTGGACAACGAGGCCGCGGCACGCGCCAGCGACAGATGCACCGTAACCGGAACGACGCGCAGCCCCTCAATCACGAGCATCATCACAGGTGACGCCCCGCCGCACAAAGCGGCCAGATACTCCGTATGCCCGGCGAACTTGAAACCCGCCGCATAAAGGGTCGCCTTGTGGATCGGATTCGTGACGACGCCTGCGGCCTCGCCGTCGCGCGCGAGCGCAAGGGCCTTGTCGATCGCACCGATCACTGCAGCGGCATTGCGTCCATCGGGGGTGCCTGGGGAAGGCCTTACCGCCAAGCGAAGCGGCAGCACGGGCACGCCCTCATGGAACCGCGCACTGGCCTCGGCCATCGAGGCCACCTCGACGACATGCGAATGGCTCTTGATGCGATGCGCCTCCGCGCGCAGCCAGTCCGCATCGCCGACCAGCGCGAACGGCGGCACCGGACGTCCGTCCGGCGCATGCCAAGCTTTGATGACGATTTCGCCCGCGATTCCGGCGGGCTCTCCCATCGTGAGCGCGAGAGGCTTGACCGCCGCCCGATCCGCCATGCCGACGCTTAGTTGTCCCGCATTTCGATCGTGGCGTCGCGCCGCAGATCGCGCAGATAACGGCGGGCCAGCATCGAGAGTTCCTGGTTGTAGAGGCGGTTCTCGACCTCCTCCTTCGTCACCTCGCCTTGCGCGGTGACAGTCGGGCGTCCCTGCTCCATTGCGGAGGCCGCAGGCACCATGCCGCCGGAGCAGATCACGTACATCTCCACGCCCTGCGCGCCGACGAGCGGCGGCGTCGAACGGCCGTTCGGCGTATCGCCCAAGATTTTGACGAACTGCGGCGCCATTTCGCGCGTGTTCATCTGCCCGATCATGTTGAATTTCGCACCGCGCGCCTTTGCGATGGCGCCGGCGCCGGAACAGCCGTTGATCGCGCGGTAGATCTCGATCGAAGCTTGGCGCACCTGCTCCTTCTTGGCCTTCGAGGCGGTCTGGGACATGGGAATGACCACCTGACCTAAGGTCACGAT
>JAEUML010000294.1 GCA_016792785.1 Alphaproteobacteria bacterium | reverse complement strand
GAAGAACGTGGGGCGAAACGCAAGTACTCCGATGCGCTTCTGCTCGCCCGGTTGAAGGCGATCCGTCCCGATCAGTACCGCGAGAAAATCACGATGCCCACCGTGGGGCAGCAGAACGTGACCGTCGTGCTGCGCGACTTTTCGCTGGAGGCGCTGGTGCAAAAGGCGGTGCGCGGCGAGGCGATCGACCCCGCGGAGGTGCCGGCGCGTCTTCGGGCGCTGGTGGAAAAAAACTAACTACCAAAAAATACGTCATGGCCGGGCTTGGCCAACGAAGTTTCCCTTCACGGGGACACAACACAATCACTCGTCATGGCCGGGCTTGAGCAATAGCGTTCGCCTTCACGGGGGCACAGCAAAATATTCGTCATGGCCGGCCTTGAGCCGGCCACCCAGTGGCCGCGCGTTGCGCGGCCGAGAAACCCGCTGACATTCCTCGTTACAGTTCCAGTGGGTCTCTGGCGCGCATGGACATGCGCGCACTGGGTGGCCGGCTCAAGGCCGGCCATGACGTTTTGGGGACGTCATGTCAGAACCCTACACCGCACCGCTGCCCGGGCAGGTGGTCCTTCCGCATGTCTGGGCGCCGCGGGGCTATCAGACGAAAGCCTGGAACGCGCTCGTCCATGACGGCGTGCGTCGCGCCGTGCTCGTTTGGCATCGGCGCGCGGGCAAGGACTTGTTGCTGTTGAACGTCACGGCGTTCCACGCCTTGGTTCGCGCCGGCGTCTATTGGCACATCTTTCCGACGGCGAAGCAGGGGCGAAAGATCCTCTGGGACGGCGTCACGAAACAGGGGCGGCCGTTCCTCGACCATTGGCCGCGCGACTTCATCGCCAGCCGCAGCGAAGCGGACATGCGGTTGAAGTTCACGAACGGCTCGGTGTGGCAGGTCGTCGGTTCCGACAATTTTCACGAGGCGCTGATCGGCGGCAATCCCGCGGGGTTGGTGTTTTCGGAGTATGCGCTGCAGAACCCGCGCTGCTGGGAATATCTGCGCCCCATCCTGGCGGAGAACGAAGGCTGGGCCGCGTTCGCGTTCACGCCGCGCGGGTCGAACCACGGCGAAACGTTGTTCGAGATGGCCATGCGGAATCCCGCCTGGTTCTGCGAACGGCTGACCGTCGACGACACGGGCGCGATCCCGTTGTCCGCGATCGAGGAAGAGCGTCTGTCCGGCATGCCGGAGGAGCTGATTTCCCAGGAATTCTATTGTTCCTTCGCCGCCGCGCTCGTCGGCTCCTACTACGGCAAGCTGATCGAAGCCGGACAGAAAGACGGACACCTCACCCTTGTCCGGCATGTCCGCGATCAGGGCGTGGAGACTTGGTGGGACCTCGGCATGAACGATGCCACCGCGATCTGGTTCGTGCAGCGTGCGGGCCAGGAACTGCACGTCATCGACTATTACGAGGCGTCGGGCGAAGGGCTCGACCACTATGCTGAAGTCCTCCGCGACAAAGGCTACCGCTTCGACCGCCACGTTCTGCCGCACGATGTCGCTGTGCGCGAACTCGGCACGGGGCGGTCGCGCATGGAAACGCTGCGCTCGCTGGGTGTCGTCACGTCCTCCGCGCGGGCCGTCGTGGCGCCGCACCTGCCGCTGGCCGACGGGGTCAACGCGGTGCGCACGATTCTGCCGCGCTGTTGGTTCGATCAAGCGAAGTGCGAACGCGGCATTCAGGCGCTGAAGCAATACCAACGGCGCTGGAACGACGACCGGCGGATGTTCGAAGACCAACCGCTGCACGATTGGACCAGTCACGCGGCCGATGCGTTCCGCTATGGCGCGCTGATGGTGAAGGACATGTCGCGCCGCCCCGATCCGCCGCCGGGTTGGGCGATGCCCGATACGCCGGCGAGCGGCACCGTTGTTTGGCCGCCGTGGGAATGGGGCGCATGGGATTACCCGCGCACCGTCGAAATCCACGACGACCCGGATGGGCTGTATTGAAAAACAACTGTCCTCCCCCGCGGACGCGGGGGAGGGGGACCGCGGAACGCGGTGGAGGGGCCCCCTCCGTCTCGCCGCGTTGCGGCGATCCACCTCCCCCGCTGAAGCGGGGGAGGACAAGCAATGCGCGAACCAATCATGACCCTATCCACCACCTCCTCCCGCATCTCCCACGCCGCGAACGGAGCCACGACCTCGTTCGCCTTCGCGTTCAAGATTTGGGCGGCGTCGAACCTCAAGGTTTATCTGCGTAACAACACGACGCTGGTCGACTCTCTGCAAACGTTGGGAAGCGACTACTCGGTCGACACGGTGTCGTATCCGAACACCGGAAACGTCGTGTTCGGCGCGGCGCCGGCTTCGGGTCAAACCGTCGTCATCGTGCGCGACATGCCGCTCACGCAAGACCTCGACCTGATCGCGTCGGGCGCGTTCGCCGCCGAGAACGTCGAGGTGCAGCTCGACAAGCTGGCGGCGGAAATCCAGACGCTGCGCGAGCTCATCGCGCGCGGGCCGCGGTTCGCCGTCGGTACCGCGATCGCCGACCTGGACCTGCCCGAGCCGCGATCGGCGGTGTCGAACCAGCTGTTGGGCGTGACCGCCGCGGGCGACGGGTTCGAGTACAAGGTGCCGGTGAACCTCTCGCTGCAGACCGTGTCGTCCTACATCGGCACGCTGCTCGACGACCCGGACGCGGCGACGGCGCGCGCAACGCTTGGCATTGGAAGCAGTGTCGATCTCAATCTGCTCACGACCGACGCGACCGGCGGCGCGCATGCGGACTTCGTACCGTTCGTCGACGCATCGGAGTCGAACGCGTCCAACAAAGTTTCCGTCCCGAATTTCTTTTCGGTCGCGATCACGGGATCGGCCGACACGACGCCGGCGCTGGCCAGCGACTACGAGTTCATGGCGCGAAAGCTGTCGGACGGCACGCTTCACAAGCCGTTGCTGTCCGAGGTTGGCATCGGCAAGCACACGATCTGGGTGCCGGCCGGATCGATGACGGCGCGCACGTCGAACGGCGCCGCTTCCGGCACGATCGAGACCTCGACGAACAAGGTCATGGTCCGCAGCCTAGATTTCGATGCGTCGGCAGCGGAGTACGCACAGTTCCAGATTCAAATGCCGAAGGGCTGGAACGAGGGCACGATGACGGCCCTGTTTGTGTGGTCGCACGCGTCGACGGCGACGAATTTCGGCGTCGTCTGGGGAATCCAGGCGGTGGCGCTGTCGGACGATGACGCGATCGACGTCGCGTTCGGTACGGCGCAGACCGTAACGGACACCGGCGGAACAACGAACGACATTTATCGATCCAATGAGACCGGCGCCGTGACGATCGCGGGAACGCCGGCCGAGAACGACGTCGTCGTGTTCCAGGTCTACCGGGACGCGACGAACGGCTCCGACACGCTTGCCATCGATGCGCGGCTGCACGGGGTTGCGCTTTTCTACACGACCAACGCGAACACGGACAATTGAGCGATGTTGAAACTCACACAGCTTGTCGGCTTCGCCAGCGGTGGCGGCGGCGGAACCGACGCGACGCCGAACGCGATCGACTTCAACGACATTTCCGACGCGGGCATCACGGCGTCGGCATTTACGAACGTCGTCACCATCTCGGGGATCGACACGACGATCACGGCGCGATTGACGGTGACAAGCGCCATGTCAGGGCAACGCCCCGTCTATGTGTATAGGGACGGCGGGTGGGTATCCACAACCACGTCCGGCACGACGGTCGACGTGACGATGACGAACAATCAGACGCTTCAGTACGGCTTCGCCAACTCGCAAAACTCCACCACTTGGTCCGGGACCGCCACGGTGACGAACGAGAGCGACGCCGGCGCCGTCCTGGATACCTTTACGTACACTTTGACCGACACAGGTTCGGGCGGCGGCGTCGCGGTGATGACGCTGTGACGATGGGTCCTCCAAACGAACAGGTTCCTGATTGGCTGTCAGACAGGCTCGTTGTCTTTCCGACAGTTGTAGACCCGCAAACCTGCGACAGGATCGTTGCGCTCGGCGACGCGCTTCCGTTCGTGCGCGGGCCGCTGCACAACGAAAAGACGGGCGAGCGATATTTCGACGAGCACGTTCGTGTGACGAACGTGTCGTGGTTTCATGAGCGCGACTGGTTGTTCGAATTGATGCAATCGTACGCCCGGCGCGTGAACGATGCGTGGGGCTTCGACCTGACGGACAACGACCCGATGCAGTTCGCGGTTTATCGGCGCGGCGACTTCTTCGAGTGGCACAAGGACATGCTTCGCGTGCGGCGGGAAACGATCCGCAAGCTCAGCGTCGTGCTTCAGCTGAGCGAGCGCGCATCCTATCGCGGCGGAGCGCTGGAGTTTCTCGACAACGACCGCGGTGTGTACGTGCCGGATGGGTTCGCCGAGCGCGGCAGTGTCGCGGTATTTGCGACGCTTTTGAAGCATCGCGTCACGCCGGTGAAGGAGGGCGAGCGGCGATCTTTGACCGCGTGGTTCAAGGGGCCGCCATTTCGCTAGATGAGGAATATTCCATGCAAATCGATGAAAGAAGTTTGAAGAAGCTTGAGGGCGTGCATGCCGACTTGGTTCGGGTCGTGCAGCGTGCGGCCGAGCTCAGCGAGGTCGACTTCATCGTGACGGAGGGTTTGCGCACGATGAAGCGGCAGCGGGAGCTCGTGGCCGCCGGCGCGTCCAGGACGCTGTCGTCGCGGCACTTGACGGGGCACGCGATCGATTTCGCGCCCGTGGTGGGCGGCGAGGTTACTTGGAAGTGGCCGCCGTTCTTTCTGATTGCCGATGCGTTCAAGCGCGCGGCGCGGGAACAGGGTGTCTCCATCGTCTGGGGCGGCGATTGGCTGCGCTTCAAAGACGGGCCGCATATCGAACTCGAGCGGAAGGCCTATCCCGCCGCCGACAAGGTTCGCACGGAGGTCGCGGCATGACACATCCGTTCACGGAGATTGTTGCGGCGGCTGCGGTGGTGATCGTGGTTGGTGTCGGAACGGTGTTGGTTCTGCCGGTCCGCAGAGTCGAACCCGGTGCGGAGCCGCTGACACTCGACATTGATGGACCCGCTGTTGTGCGAGCCGAGCCCGAGAGCGCGGTGAGCGACGCGGCGCGAGTAGAAGCGTTGCAGCGCCAACTGATTGAGATCGGGACGGAGCAGAAGCGGTTGAAGGCGCTCGTGAAGGAGGCGGCCGAGGCGCGTGCCGAGCGCAATCCGCCGAAGGAGAGGGGGACGCGATGAGTCTGGACAAGGTTTTGGGTCCCGCCACAATCGTCTATTTGGTGAGTGCCACCGTCGCGGCGCTCTGGTGGGCGAGCGATCTGACGCGGCGAGTTCAGACCGTGGAGAGTTCGACGGTCACCGCGGAACGGATCGCGCGGCTGGAAGTCGAGGTCAAGGCGCTCGCTGAGGGCACTCATGAGCTGAAGGTCGCGGTCAGCGACCTGGTGCGCGAGATTCGGCGTTAGCGGCCGGCGCGTTTGCGCATGGGGCGTGACGGCTCTCTCCCGTGCGTCGTCCGGCGAAAAGCCGTGTCACCCAATCAAAGGAGAACGATCCTATGAACAAGTACTTTGTCGTGCGCTTCGACGAAGACGGCGACTATGTCGACGAATGGGAAGGCGTTGCGGATTCGTTTGCAACGCTGGACGAGGCGAAGGACTTCATCCGCCAGAATGCGGGCGCCCATCCCGGCGTGAAATACATCGCAGCGCAAGCCGTCACGGTCGGCCAATCGCCGATCCCGGAGGTCACGTTCACGGACGTAGGCTGAGGCACGCTTCACATCAACTCGGCGGGGTCGCGGTCAGCGCGGTCCCGCCGTTTTCATTTCAACGCGAAGGAACATACGACCATGAACGGGACGAAAGTCTGGTGGCAGTCGAAAACAGTGTGGGGGTCGATTGTGGCCCTGCTGGCGGGCGTGGCAACGCTTGCCGGCGTGAAGCTTGATGCGACCTTGCAGGATCAGCTCGCCGAGTTGATCGTCGGGGCGGCGAATATCGCGGGCGGTGCGATCGCCTGGTACGGGCGGGCGAAGGCCGAAGGCGTGCTCTCGTGGCGCACGTCCGAAGGGGCGAAGCCATGATGCGTGCAATCGTGAATGTGACGGCGGCGGCGTGTGTCGCGACGGCGATCGCAGCGTGCGCGCTGCTCGCGCCGCTCGGCCGCGACGGCGATGCACGGCGCGCGGCGAAGGTGACGCTGACCGCCTATGAGGCGACGCAACAGGCAATCCTCATCTATGGGCGGTTGCCGACCTGCGATCCGGAGGCGGGCGTCATCCGGCTGTGCAAGGACCGCGCGGTTTGGACGCGCATCAAGGCGGTCGAGAAGGCGGCAAGCGCCGCCATCGCCGAGGCGACGCCGGTGCTCAACGGTGCGCAAGCCGACGCCGGTCAGCTGATCGCGGCGCTCGTAGCGATCGAGAACGTCAAGGCAGCCGTCGGCGAGGCGCAGACCAAATTGAAGGGAGCGGAATCATGAGCGCCGCGACAGTCATCGCCTTGCTGAGCGAAGTCATCGTGAACCTGCCGGCTGCGATCACGACCGGTCAGCAGGTCATTCGTCTCGTGAACGACGGGTATCGCGACCTGCAGGCCGCCATCGGCGACCGCGATGTGACGGCTGCGGAGATCGAGGAACTCGTCAAGCGGATCGTGGCGAACAGCGCGGCCATTCAGTCGATCGGCTGACGGGCTTGCACAACGACTGGCGTTTTCGGTGGCGGTAAGCTCGCGGGGCGTCAGGCTGCTTCGGCGCGGCGGATGAGGCGTTCGGGCGGGAACTCGATCCAGATTTTCGAACCTGCGCCTGGCGCGCTTTCGATTCTGAGCTGGCCTTGATGGGCTTCGATCAGGCCCTTGACGATCGGGAGGCCGAGCCCCGTGCCGTGACCTTCGACGGTGTAGACGTCGGTGTGTTCTTGGGTGAACGGTTCGACGGCGCGGCGCTGCATCTCCGGCGTCATGCCGACGCCGGTGTCCTTTACGCCAAAGGCGACGCGGTCGTCGGACGAGACCTCGCAGAACACGACGGCGATGCCGCCGGTGCGCGAGAACTTCACGGCGTTCGACAGCAGGTTCACCATCATCTGCTTGATGGCGCGCGCGTCGCCCTTCACGATCGTGTTGTGTTTGACATCGAGCATCATCGTGACGAGCGCGCGCTCGGCTTGCGGTTCGACGAGCTTCATTGCCTCTTGCGCGACTGCCGTAAGGTGGACGGCCGTGAAATTGAACTCGCGCTTGCCCGCCTCGATCTTCGCCAGATCGAGCAGGTCATTGATCAGCTTCAACAGGTGTCCGCCGCTCGAATAGATGTCTTCGACGTAGCCGGCGTAGCGGGCGGGCGCGATTGGCCCGAACGTTCGCTGACGGATCATGTCGGCGTAGCCCAGGATCGCGTTCAAGGGCGTGCGCAGTTCATGGCTCATCGACGCCAAGAAATTGCTTTTGGCTTGGTTTGCCTTCATCAGGTCTTGCGCCAGTGCTTCGTTCTGAAAGCGAAGGCGCAATGCGTTGTCGTATTTCTGCCCTGCTTGGTGGGAGTAGTTCACCAGGATGGCGAAGAAGAGCGGGAAGATCACCAGAAAGACCGACGTCAGTTCGCCTTCGCCGACGAGGAGCTGGATTGTTGCGATCGCCGAGATCGTCGCCATGGCGGGTACCAGAACGGCGAAGCAAGGAGCGAGGAAAAAGAAGTACGAGACCATCACGCCGACGATGATGGTGCACAGGATCGCCTGGATGGCGGGTTGGCCGGCGTCCCAGAAGAGGCCTAAGGCGGCGCCCCAGATCAGCGCATGCGCGACCCAAATGCCTGCGAGAATGTTGCGCCAAACGTGCGTGCTCAAGCGTTCCGTGTGCTGAAAGTAGTATTGGGCGAGCAGCGAGGCGGCGATCGACCAGACGACGTCTGCGCCGAGCCAGAGTGCGCCGATCCACGGCGAGGCTGATCCGTTCAATCCCGGGACCGCACCGCACATGACGAGCGTCAACAGCACGGAGAAGATGCGGCCATCCACGTACTGAACCCGTGTGCCGTAGGCGAGACGCACCTTCTCACGCTCGATCAAGGCGATCGTCGCGGGCGATTGCAGCGCGGGCGTTGCGCCAGCCGTCATCTCTCAAGGTTCCAAAGGCGTCGGTCGGCGCCGACTATAGACCCTAGGGATTGAGGATTCGGTTTAGGCTTAGTGTGCGCGGGGCTATTTGTTTACGAGGTGTTCATCATCGCGCGGCGGTAAGCGGTCATTAAGTTCGCGTGGTTCTGCTCTGCGGTGTAGTGCGCCTCGTACACGCTGCGAGCGTTCCTTCCCATGCGCACCATGTCGGCCGGATTGGCGATGGCCCGGGTCACCGCCTCGCGCAACGCCTCCGGCGACCCTGACACGAATGACAGTCCTGTTTGTCCGTGGTCAACCAAGCTTTGAAGCGCCCCAAGCTTGCTTGCGAGTACGGGCAGGCCGTTCGCGTAGGCCTCAAGCAGTGTGAGGGGAAACATGTCGTAGCAAGTCGACGGCAAGATCAGGAACGCGGCCCTACACATCTCATCGCGCACGCGCTGAGGATCGACTGCGCCGAGATACTTGATGCGACCGTTCGCCGCCTGACTGCATTGCTCGCTCATGGGGCCGCCACCGGCGATCGTGAGTGGAACGTCGAGCGTGCGCCAGGCTTCGAGAAGCGTCGCTATCCCTTTTTCAGGCGAGAGCCTGCCGACGTAGAGGGCGCCGCGCCGGGGTGTACTGTCATCGGGGCGCCCGGGATCGGAGATTGCGTTGGGCTTCACGACGATGCGTTCGGCGGGCAGGCCGCCTTCGACGAATTTCGCCTTGGCGAAGTCGGTCAGCGCGATGAAGAGATCGACTTTGCGCCGCCAAGTGCGAACGGCCTTGTGGATGTCGACCATCATGGCGACGGGCAGGGTGGCCAGTGCGGACTCTTGGTAGGCCCGGCGCCGGACGGTCCAAAGTGCGGAGTGGGTCAGGCTGCGTTCTTCGATCTTGCCGTTCAAGGACAGCGTCGCGGTCGGGCACAAGATGCGGAAGTTGTGAAGCGTCATCACGCTCGGCACGCGCGCTGCGCGGCAGGCGTCGAAGATCGCCGGCGACAATTGCGGGAAGAAGTTGTGAACGTGCACGACATCCGGCCGGAACCGTTGCAAACGTTCGGTGAAGATCTGCTTGGCGAAGGGGTTGTAGATCGCAAGCAATCCCGCCGAGAGCTTTCCGCGCCAACCTTGAATGGCGTCGTTGTGTACGGCGTGGAGTTCGACGTCGTGTCCCCGTTCGCGCAGCAGGCTGAGTTCCTGCTCGACGACGACGTCCTCGCCGCCTCTCTGCTTGTAGTAGTTGTGAACGAGGAGGATCTTCATCGTTAAGCTTGGGACCAGTCGGCGACGGCGCGAGGGTCGAGCCCTATCATGCGAATGGATGGGCTGGAACCTATGGGTTGCGTTGACCGGCAGTTGAAGGTGCGGTTAGGGTTCGCTGTTGGGGAAAGCGGCGGAAAGGGTAAAGCCGCGCGGTTGCCCTGCGGGGTGCATATCGGTGAACCGGAAAGTCATTCTCTTCGAACTCAACGAGGTTCCCTACCGGGTCCTCGACGACTTTGCGGCGCGCCATCCGAGGGGCGCGGTCGCCAAGGTGCTGGACCGCGGGCGGCAGTTCGAGACGATCACGGCCGATACCGGCCAGCTCTTTCCCACGAAGACGTGGCCGACCGTTCACCGCGGCGTCGACAACGAACGGCACGGCCTTACGAATTTCGGGCAGGATCTGAGCGAGGTCGACCGCGCCTATCCGTCGATCTGGCAGCTGCTTGCCGAACGCGGCGCGAAGATCGGCGTGTTCGGATCGCTCTATGCGTTTCCGCTGCCGAAGAACATGGAGAACTATGTCTTCTATGCGCCGGATGCTTTCGCCAGCACAAGCGACGCGTATCCGGCGGCACTGGAGGCGTTCCAGCGGTTCAATCTGAGCATGTCGCGGGCGTCGTCACGGAACGTGTCGCGGGGCATCGACCTTTCGAACGCGCTTGGGCTTTTGCCTCACCTCGGGCAGCTGGGGTTTTCGCGGGGCACCGTGTTCGGCGTCGCCGAGCAGTTGTTGTCCGAGTTGCGCGATGCGAGCAAGAAGGGCCGTCGCCGGTCCTTCCAGTCGGTTTTGAGTTTCGACATCTTCCTCCGGCAGCTTGAGCTCAAGCGGCCGGATTTCTGCACGTTCTTCACGAACCATGTCGCGGCGACGATGCACAGGTATTGGGCGGCCGCGTTTCCCGCGGACTACGACCACTTCGGTTTGGGCGACGACTGGGTCGGCGCGCATGGCGGGGAAGTCGAGTTCGCGATGATGCAAACCGACAAGATGCTCGACCGGCTGATCGGGTTCGTGGAGCGCAACCCAGAGTACCGGCTGATGATCGCGACCAGCATGGGTCAGGCCGCAACGACGGCTGAGCCCGTGACGTCGTGCGTCGGGATCAAGGACATGACGCGCTTTCTGAGCCAGTTCGATTTGACGGCGCGCGACTTCGAAGAGCGTCCCGCGATGGCGCCCATCTTCAATGTGGTCGTGGCGCAGCCGGAGAAACGCGAGCCTCTTCGCCGCGCGCTCGACGGGTTGACCGTCGGTGGTGAGCGTTTCGGCAAGGAACTCTATGACGGCTTCTTCGAGTTTGCGTTCGGGCCTTTGCAAAACTACACGGGACCCGAAGTGGCGCAGCTCGACGGACGTGCGGTTTCGTTCGCCGATATGGGGCTCGGCAACGTACCGCACGAAGACGGCGTCTATCTGACGGCCGATCACATTCCGCAAGGCGCGTTCATTGTCTACGACCTGCGTAGCGAGCGCCGGGCGAAGCGGGTGCAAATTTCGACGCTCGACATTGCGCCGACAATTCTTGAGAACTTCGCGGTCTCCCGTCCCGATTACATGCGTGGCGTGGCCGCGTGAGTCTCGTCGTCACGACATCGTGGGATGACGGCTACCCTGCGGACCTGAGAGTGGCGGAGTTGCTCAGCAAGCATGGCGCTCGCGGGACGTTCTATGTGCCCAACCGCAACGCGGAAGGGCGACCGGTCATGGGCGAGAGTGATTTGAAGAGGCTTGCCACGGCTTTCGAGATTGGCGGTCACAGCCTTGATCATGTCGTTCTGACGACGTTGCCGCTCGATGAAGCGCGGCGTCAAATCGAAGGCAACAAAGCGTGGATCGAGGGCCTCACCGGCCGGGCGTCCCCTTGCTTCTGTTATGTGCGCGGCCGGTACAACGCGGCGATAGCGGGGTTGGTTCGCGAGGCGGGGTACACGCATGCGCGGACGGTGGCGACCTTTAGTCCGCTCGTCGGCGACAAGCCTCTCGAAGTACCGACGACGCTTCAACTCTACCCTCACGCCAAGCTCTCCTACGCCAAGATGTTCCGGCGCGGTGATCTTTCGTTTGCGCGGATGCGGTTGTTCGGCGCCGCTCTGGCGGAGGGCGATCTCGAACGGCGGATCGAGCGGCTGGCAGACCTGAGCGAGGGCTTAGGTGGCTGCTTTCATCTCTGGGGACATTCCTGGGAGCTGGAAGAGCTCAATCTTTGGGCTTTGCTCGATCGTGTGCTCGCCCGTTTGGCGGCGCGACATGTGAAATTCGCCACGAACCACGAAGCCTTCCGCGCGCACTAGCACGGTGGCGGTGCGAGCGTGTACATGCGGATCGATTTTCTCAGCGACCAATTTTTGCCCGGCCGCAGTCCGCGCACCTCTCTCGTCAATTTCGCGCCGGCGGCCAGGACCGCGGCTTCTTCCACCGGGTTCACGTAGATGATGCGCAGCGCGCGCGGGCGGCTGCGAACCGAGGCGGCGAGACGGTCGATGACGTTGGCAAAGATCGCGCCGGCGAACGGGTTGTAAAAATAGGCGACGGTGATGTCGTCAGGGATCGCGTAGTCTAGGACGTCTTTGTTCACCAGTTCTACATCTGCGCGGCGAGCCGGCGGCAGAGAGCGATCCAGGTTTGCACCCGCCACGGCGTGAAGTTCGGGCGAGAGTTCGATGCCGATCAATCGTCGAAACGGGTATCCCGCGGCCTGCACCAGGACACGGCCTTTGCCACAGCCGAAGTCCGCAAAGACATCGTCGGGGCCGACTTCGTTTCTCGGCAAAATGCGCCGCAGCGCGAGCCACGGCGATGGGTCGTAGTCCACGCGGTCGCTGTGCGCGAGCCCGAGGTCTTTGAGCGCGACGGGCCTGTTCGTCTCGACCCCGAGGGCGTCTTCGAAGAACAGGTTGGAGAAGAGCCGTTTCGTCGAAGCGTACGCGGTTTGAGCGAACCGAAGCGTCGCCTGCAGCATTCGAAGTACCGGGTTGGTCCTGGGTTAGACTTGTCCCGGTCGCAGCTTTGACCGCCCGGTTCCGGCCGACGCTAGCGCGCCGTCGCGGCACACAACAAGGGCCAGCCGTAAGGTTAGGACGGCGGCCCAGTTGCCCCGGGTCATGGGAACAAGATAACAAACGCTATGGTCCAACCGGTGCACGGCTTGCCGATGTTCGGCGCTGCCCGCCTCATGCGGTGCAAAGCGTGACCGGGTTTTCGAACAGCCTGGCGGGGCGGATCGTGCGTCGCGCGGCGGGCCCCTTGGCGCAAATGCCCACCCGGGTGCGCCTCTCCTTTGCGGACCAAATGCTGATCAGCGGCGTGAATGCGCTGACCGGGATCATTCTGGTTCGCTGGCTCGGCCTGCACGAGTTCGGCATCTACTCGATGATCTTGATCGGCGTGCAGTTCCTGGCGGTGCCGCAAGGGGCGGCGATTCTGGCGCCGATGATGAGCCTGTTCGATCAGCGGGGCGACGTCTCGCGCTCGAGCTACTTGGCGGCGCTGCTGATGCATCAAGCGCTGTACGCGGCGGTCGCCGTTGCGCTGGTCGGCATGGGGGCCGTGATCCTCGGACCGGAGGCCGAGGTCGACTTTCTCCTTGTTGCGGCAGTCGTGGTCGCCACGCAGTTTCAGGACTTGGCGCGGCGCTTCTTCTACGTCACCGAGCGGCCGTTTCAGGCGTTCTTTTGTGACGTCATCGCCTATGGCGGGCGTCTGGCGGCTGTCTTGGCGTTCGCGTTTTCGGGCGACCTGACGATCGATCTCGTCTGGGTCGTGATGATCGTGGCGAGTGCAGCGGCGCTGTTGGTCCTAACGCCCGATCTGTCGCGGCTGGACTTCACATGGCAACCGATCGCCAATGTGACGCGGTCGCACCAGTCCACTGCCGGGTGGATGCTGGGCAACTCGGTCGTCGGGCTGTTTGCCGACAACAATTTCGTGATGCTCGTCATCGGAAGCGTGTTGGGGCCCGCACAATTGGGCGCCGTGCGTGCGGTTCAGACGGTCGCTTTGGTTCTCAATCTGCTGAACTTGTCGCTAGAGAATTTTGTGCCGTCGGCTGCGACGCGCAGCCTGATGAACGGGGGGCATTCGGCGTTGCTCGGCTACGTCGCCAGAGTTTCGTTCCTCGGTGTTGCCGGAATTTCTGCAGTGGTCGTCCTGTTGTTGCTGTTCGCCGATCCGATCATGGAGTTCCTTTACGGACGCACCTTCTCGGATCAGCTGCCGTTGATCGTGGCCTTCGGCGCCTATAGCGCACTGGCCCATATTGCCTTTGTGATCACGGCAGGGCTGCGGGCGCTGAACGCCGTGCACCTTGCGTTCTTGCCGCAGGCGTTGCTGAGCGCTGCATCGCTTGTGATCGCGTTTTACGCGGTCGACGCCTGGGGCATTGTGGGGGCGCTCTTTGCGCTTCTAGGGCTGCGCCTGCTGTTCACGGCGCAGCTTGCGTTCACCTTGAGAGCGAGGGCGGCGGCGTAGGCTGTGGCGTCGTGCCGGTGTGCGGCTGTCGTTTCGCGCCGCGCAACGTACTCAAAGCGCGGTCGAAACCGGCGAGCGTTGCGGTCGTCGTGCTCTTGAGGACACGGCGGACGTGCCAGCGAAGATTGCGATCGATCGTCGCCGCGCGCAAGCGAAACGCCTTTTCCTTCGAGTGTTCGTCAGAGGCGCGCTTTTCGGGATCGTCGTAGAACGCCGATATCTTCTCTGCGCTCATGCCGGCGGTCGCCAGCCAGTTCGGAATATGGACATTGCAGAGCCGCACGACGTCGACGAACACCTTGCCGGCGCCGGTGCCGGCGGCCGGGCAAGAACTTGCGAAGGCGTCTCCGACGAGAACGATGCCGGGCCTGCGGTAACCCGTCGTTTCGTAGAGATCCGCGGGTCTGATCTGGAGGTCGCCGGTTATCTCGAACTCGCCTAAGAAGCGGCTAAGGCCCGGCATGGCGGCGAGACACGTCGCCACCGGCGCCTCGCGGAATTTGGCGAACCAGGGGTCGCGCGCCTGGCGATAGACGAACAGGTTCGCGCGCATGTCCGAGCGCACGGGGAAGAGCGTCAGACAGGAGATGGGTTCGCTTGAACGTTCCGGGAAATAGGTCAGCGATTCAAAGTCGAACTTGGGTCTGCCGACAGGCGCTACGTCGAACCCGAGTGTCACGGAGTGACAGGGGCTGGTCACGTTGCGTTCGATGCCAAGCGACTTGCGTAACGAATGATTGGGGCCCGTGGCCAGCACGATCAAACGGGCGCTGACTTCCTGTCCGCTCGACAGGACCAGCGTTTGTCGGTCACCGCTCGCCGCGATCGATGCGACCTTACCTTTCATGAAGTGGTCGAGCGGTACCTGCGCGCGAAAGCGATTGACGAGTTGGTCGTAGTGGAAGCCAAACTGATGGTTTGTGTAGGGGCGAGAAAAGCGGCCCAGCCTGGCGACCCATAACCGTTCGATCGGCGTGGTGACCGGCAATACAACGTCGGCAAGTCCGGTCTGACGGAGTACGTCCACCTGATACTCTTCGAGCTTCTCGCAGCGAAAGTCCCAAGGGTAGGTGACATCGGGATCGATGAGGACGAAGTCGTGCCCGGCGCGCGCCAACATCGCGGCAGCCGTCGAGCCGGCAAGGCCTCCGCCGACGACGGCAATGTCAGTGTGTCGTGTGGCATTGGCCTCAGTCACTGAACCGGCTCTCTTCGGGACGCGCAGATCGGCTCAAACTCTTAAGAAAAAACACGCACGGCACAAGTGCGGAACGTGCCTCAAGGCGCTTTGAGAGCGACTGTGACGGCTTGCTTGCGCGCGAAGGCGTCCCGGTACCACAAGTTTAGGATGACGCCGTAGCAGAAGTAGTACGGGATCGAGACAAAGGGCTTTTCGAAGGAGTCTTCGCCCATGGCCGAGATCCAGAACATCCCGAACAAGACGCCGGCGAGGTAAAGAAACTGCACGATCGTCTTCTCGCCTTGGGCGCGATAGGACAGGTACGTGCGGATGAGCGTTAACGTAAGCGCGGCGTGCATCCAAACGTATGCCGCCAGGCCCACGAACCCTACGCGCCCCATCGCCGAGATTAAGGAGTTGTGGGGTTCGCGCGTCGCCGGGTCGATCGTGTGGTCATTGGCGAGCCCGACAAGCGAGACGCCGTAGCCGACGCCGAACAACGTGCTCGACCAACTGGCGGTCACGTTTTCCCAGATCGCTTGCCACCACTGAAGCCGTTGGCCCACGCCGCCGGCCGCGCTTTGAATTGCGGCGTCGTCCGAGCCGTGGGCGCCACTGCCGCCGATGGCCAAGAAGTGCTCGAGGTAGAAGCTGAGCGATACGTTGCCGCTGAGCCGGCCGGGAAACGGCACGCCGAGCGCGATCACCGCCGCAAAGAGGACCACCGCGGCGACCAAGGGCGTCAGCAGCCGGAGCACGTTGCCCGGTCTCGTCACGGCGAAGAGGAGAAAGAGGAACCCTATCTGGAGGTAGATCGTCCGCGCCTGCCAGAACGCTGCGACGAAGACAATCAGTGCGCCTGCAATCCACTCCGGCCGTAGGCCCAGATATCGCCGTTCGGTCACCAAGATGCGTACCGCGCCCGTCATCGCGGTCATGGGCGTCAGTTGGTAGGTGAAGAACAGCGGGAACTCGCGCATCTGCGCGGACAGGACGACCGGCGAAATCGCGGCAAGCGCTTCGCGGAACGGATAGGTGAGCGCGACCAGGACGGCCAGGATCAGCACGCGGTGGAACCAGGTGATGACCGTCGTCATGGCTCCTGGAACCGAGGCAACCACGAAGCCGATCCAGAGAAACAGAGACTCTATCAGGCTGGTCGCATCGCGCAGCGCCCAGAAGCCGTATTGCGGCACCGCGATCGCCAATTGCGCGCCGCCGATGGTCCACCAGATGACGAATGGGGCCGCGGGAATGACGAGCAGAAACGGTCGGATCAAGTGAAGATCAGCCGCGAGCGTCAGGAAGAAGAAGAGGATGAGAAGTTCGCCGGTCGGTACGGCGCTGACCGTGCCGGGCGGCAGGCGAATGAGCATGAAGGCTGCTTCGAGCAGCAGATAGAGCGCGACGAGCACCAACGTCAGATGAAGGCGGATGGCGCGCAAGTCCATGAACGTCCCAGTCGCTCTCGAGGCGCTAGACCGTAGCGCAAGCATCGAGCAAAAGTGGAGCCGGATTCCCGATTGTATCTCCGGTATCCTTAAGGCATACGGGGCAACCGGGCGGCCGCTCTTGTCTTTCATCGCTTCGGGCTTCGGTGCGTCTTTGAGCTTGCTGGAATCGACTGAAATCTTGCGCGTCGAGTTTCTGACCGATGTCGAGCAGCTCTCACGGATCGGCGACCGGTGGGAGGCCTTGAACCGAGCGCGCGGTTCGGACGACGTTCCCTTCTTCCAGTCTCTTGCCTGGTGCCGCCATGTTGCGCGGGTGCGCCTTGCGGCGGGGAGCAGCCGCCTTCGTTTGTCGGTCGCGGCGGTCTGGCGGGGCGACGCGTTGATCGGCGTTTGGCCGCTTGTGCTGGTGCGCACCGTGGGGTCGTGGATCGCACGCAATCTGGATGACCCGTTCGGTCAGTTTGCCGGTGTCGTGGCTGAGCGTTCGGGCGATGTCGCGCAGATCGTTGAGAGCGTCATGCGGGCGCTTCGGCCTGTCGCCGACGGCATGCTTATCGAGGCAGTGATCGGCGGCTCGGCACTTCAGAAGGCGATGGCGCAGCACGGCGCGCGTTCGAGCTTTCGCCAACAGGCCGTCTTTGTGGACTTGCACGGATACGCATCGTTTAAGGACTTCGAGCAGGACATGAAGGGCGATACGCGACGGCGGCTGCGCAATCGCATGAAGCGCCTTCGGCAGGCCTTCGACGTCCGCCACCATGTCGTAACTGACAGGGGGCGGTTCGAAGGGATATTGGGGGCGGTCTATGAAGGCCGGCGGCAATGGCTCTTGAGCAGTGGCCGCGCAAGTCCCGCCTTCAGCGACAGCGCGTTCAAGCCTTTGATCGACGAACTGCCGGTCGCGTCAGGGATCGAGCTGCTCGGGTTCGTCTTGGCTCTTGGCGACGAGGAGATTTCCCAGCACTGGGGCTTCATCTACGCAGGCCGCTATTACTGGTACATGTCGACCTTGAAGGAGGGGTACGAGCAGTTCAGTCCGGGTCTGCTTCACCTGGGCATGATCATCGAAGGGTGCATCGAGCGCGGCCTCGACGGCCTGGAGCTGATGCCGCCCGCCAGCCGGTACAAGCTGGAATGGAGCGATCAGGTTCGTGACGTGGAAACCATGATCATCCCGTTCACCCTTAGAGGCCAGGCCGTGCTTCGGTTGGACAGCGACGTGATACCGGCGGCGCGGCGCTTGGCGCGTGCGTTGCCAGATGCGGTGCGGCGTCCGCTCGCGCGGCTGTTCACCCGGTGACGATCTGGATCGTTCGCGTGAGGTCGTTAACCGCTTGAGGCCGCGGACACTGTGTCCCCCAAGCATCTTCCATGGCGTATTTGCGACGCAGGCTCCCGCCCCATTGTAAGGTCGAGGGAACTCTGTTCGATAATTTCCCTCGATGGGTGATGTCGGCTGTTGGGAGCCGGCAGGGACCGCGGGTCTTGGGATCGCGGGTTTCTGGGGGAAAGAGATGGGGGCGCAAGCCGCCCGGGTGCTGGCGTTTGGGCGTCGAACGGCGAGGGCCGTTCTGAGCCGGCACGATCATTCACTTCGGCAATGGCTCAGTAGTCCAACGTCGCGCAAGCGGCGTTTGTTGCTGGCGACTGCGGTCGTGTGGGTTTCGGGTACTGTCGGCGCCGGGAGCACGGGCGTCATGGAGCGCGCGCGCCCGGAATATGACGCCAAGGGCATTGCGCTCGGTGGCTTTCGCATGTTCCCGACGCTCGGCATCGGCTTCAGCACGACGAACAACGTGTTCGAGGCCGACAAAGGGCGGAAGGGCGATGTCTATTTGGCCTTCGCACCACAGGTTCGCGTTGCCTCCGACTGGTCGCAACACGCGCTTGAACTTTACGCGCGCGCCAACGTGCTGCGCTACGCCGGCAAGAGCAGCGAGGATGTATCCGATTGGGTGATCGGCGCGAACTCCAAGATCGACGTCCGCCGAACGACCAATTTGCAGACGGGCGTTTGGTCGGGCCGGTTTCACGACCGGCGTTCCTCGCCGAACTCGCCGGGCAATATCGCCGAGCCCGTAACCTACGAGCAGCTTCACGCGCAAAGCACGCTGTCGGTGCAGCCGAACCGGCTGCGGCTGTCGATCGGCGCGGAGTACGACGATTTCTCTTACAATCTTACGCCGCTCATCGGCGGCGGCCGGCTGAACAACCGCGATCGCGACCGCGACGAACTTCGCCTGCGCGGCCGGGTATCGCTCGAGGTTTCAGAGGGCTATTTCGGCTTTCTCGAGATTGTTCACGACCGGCGCGACTTCGAACTGGCGGTCGATCGGACGGGTGTGAACCGCGACTCCGACGGGACCGCGGTGAACGGCGGCTTCGAGTTCGACCTGCCTGAGGTTCTGAAAGGCGAGGTTTTTGCCGGGTACTTGAACCGCGAGTTCGACGCGCCGCTCAAGGACGTGTCGGGGTTGAACTACGGCGCCAGTTTGACGTGGGCGGCGACGCAGCTCACGACCGTGCGCATCGGTGCCGCGCGCGTGCTGAACGACACGGTCGTTGCGGGCAGCGCGGTCATTTCGGACAAGTCGCTCAGCCTCGGCGTCGATCACGAGTTGCTTCGCAACGTCATTATTCAAGCGGACTTGAACTACGTCGACAGCGACTTTGTCGGGATCGCGCGCGAAGACAGCGGCATCGAGGGCAGCATCCGCGCCACGTATCTCATGAACAGCAATGTGCACGCGAGCGCCAGCTTCACGCATCGCGACCGCGACTCGAACGTGCCCAACGCAGATTTCTCGGAGGATATGGTCAGTGTCGGCCTGCACCTTCAGCTTTAGTCGCCACGCAGCACCCAGCCTGCAGCGAGGCGTGCCGTGAATTTGCGCGTCAAACGGCCCATCGTGGACTTGGAAGAGTTCGAGCGGCGTCCCGATCCGTTCGCGTCTGCGCCGTCGACGTTCGACATCAACGCAGTGCTCCACGTTCTGCGCGCCCGCCGCAACGTCATTTTGGGAACGGCAGGCGCGGTTGTGGCTGCGGCGTTGTTGGTGCTGTTGTTCGTCGTGCCCACGTATTCGGCGACGGCGGTGATGATGATCGACCAGCGGCGGAACGCGGTCGCCGACGTCAACGCCGTGCTCAGTGGCCTGGCCACCGATTCCGCTTCGGTGCAGAACCAAATTCAGATTCTGACGTCGCGGCAGCTCGCGGCGCGCGTGGTCGACACGCTGGCGCTGCATCGCGATCCGGAATTCAACACGCAAATGTCGTCCGAACTGCTCGGCACGGCCTCGGCGGCGTCGGACGCCACCAGCCGCATTCCGATCAACGGCACGGACAAAGTACGCGACGCCGCGATCACGCGGTTGCTGAAGCGGCTCAGCGTCGAGCAGCTTGGGCTGTCGTCGACAATGACGATCAGCGTGGCCTCGGTCGACGCCGCGAAGTCGGCGCGGATTACGAACGCCATCGCGGATGCCTATATCGAAGATCAGCTGAATTCGAAGTTCGAAGCGACGCGCAAGGCAGCAACGTGGCTTTCGCAGCGCGTCCGCCAGATGGCCGAGCAGGTGCAGGCCGATGAAGCGGCCGTGCAAACGTACAAGGCCAAGCGCGGCATCGTCGACACGCCTGGAGGTTCGATCATCGATCAGCAGACGGCGAGCGTGAACGTCCAGTTGATCAATGCCAAGGCAGATTTGGCGCAGAAGATCGCCCTTTACGACCGCGCGATCGAACTGCAACGCGCTGGCCGCGCGGTCGAGGCGTCGCAAGTGGTCGCCTCGCCGCTGATCGCTCAGCTGCGGGCGCAAGAAGCCGAGCTTCGCCGTCAGGAAGCGCAGCTTGCCTCGCGCTATCTGCCGCAGCATCCGAAGATGGTCGATGTGAGGTCGCAACGGCGCGACACGCGCGTCAAGATCAACGCCGAGGTCTCGCGCGTGATCGACAGCTTGGCCAGCGACGTCGCGGTCGGCCGGGCGAACGTCAAATCGCTGGAAGACAGCCTGGCCCAGCTGCAGTCGAAGTTCCAAGTGCAAGGCAACGACTCCGTCGCGTTGAAGGCGTTGGAGTCGATCGCGGCTTCGAGCCGTTCGAACTACGAGGCGTTGCTGTCACGGTTGAAGGAAGTGCAGGGCCAGGAAGGTATTGCGGCGGCCGACGCGCGCATCATTTCGCGCGCCATGGAGCCTACGACGTCGAGCCCGCGTCCCTTGTTGGTTCTGGGCGTCGCGCTGCCGGCGAGCCTGGTTCTGGGCCTCATGTTCGCGTTCTTCGCCGAAGCTCTCGATCCGAGCCTGCGCACGCGCGAGCATGTCGACCGACATGTCGGCGTTCCTGTGTTGACCACGGTGCCTGAAGTCAGCGACGAGGGCGCGCGTCACGGCGTGGCGAGCTTGGTCGTCTACGAGCCGTCGTCGTCGTTCTCCGAAGCCATACGCGGATTGTATCTGGGGCTGTCTTTGTCGGATGCGGAGCGAACGCCGAAGGTCCTTCTCGTGACGTCGGCAGTGCCGGGCGAAGGAAAGACCGTGATTGCCGTCAGCCTCGCGCGGCTGGCGGCGCGCAACGGGCGGCGTGTGTTGATCGTGGATGCAGATTTCCGCCGGCCCGCCGTCGCGCGCACGATGGGTGTGACGTCACCGCCGGGATCGGTCGTCGACGTGCTGGAAGGCCGGCTGCCTGTCGAGCGCTGCATCGTGGGCGATGGGCAGTCGCAAGCTGCGGTTCTTTCGGGCTCGGACAAGCCGATCAATCCGTCGGACCTGCTCACATCGGACGCACTGGAGAAGTTGATGGTCCAGTTGCGCGGCCGCTATGACCTCGTGATCGTCGACTCGGCGCCGGTGGTGCCGGTGCACGATACCTTGGCGCTCGCGCGGCTGTGCGATGCGACTGTCTTCGTGACGCATAGCGGTAAGACGCCCCGCGAGGCGGTGGCGACGGCGCTGAAGTCACTGCGTTCGATGAGCGCGAACGTGGCGGGGGTCGTGCTGACGCGCACGCGGCTCGATCCGCGCTATGACTATCACGACTATCTTTACAGTTCTCAGCTCAGGCGGGATGGCCAGCCGGCCTTGCCGCCGCGCACCTGGGCGTCCGTTCCCGCGGAATTGACGAGCGCGTTGCGCAAGCGCCTCACACGGTCCGGTGAACCCCCGATGCGGTCTGGACAGTAGGCACGACCATGGCTGCGATGGAGAACTTGCGCGCAGAGGACGTCGTGGCCGCCGAGGTCACCGAAGTGCCGGCGGACGTCGAAGCTTCTGCAGTGGTGCTGCCGCTTGACGGTGCGCCTCGACGTGCGGGCGTTCTGCAGACGAGGACGGCGCGGTTGATCATCTCGCTTGCCGACTCGGTCGCGATCATCCTGGCGAGCGTCATTTCGGGATACGGCTACCACGCGGTGTTCTTGGGCGAAGGCGGCGATCCGCTTGTGTTTTGGAGCACGGGCTTGCTTGCGGCGCTGCTGTTTGGCGGGGCGGTCCGCTCGATCGAAGCGAGCCAACCCTTGCGGCGGCCGGACGGATTGGACGCGGTGCGCGAGCTCACAGCCGTGTGGGCGGCGACGTTCTTGTGCGTGACGTTCTTCGCGTTTTCGCTGAAGGCGGGCGGAACGTTGTCGCGCGGCACGATGCTGAGCTTTCTGGTTTTGGGTTGGTTCGCTGTCGTAGTGTCGAGAACGACCACGCCGAAGTTGATTGCGAGATTTCTTCGGCCGTCGAAGCTTGCGGAGCGCGAGGTCATCGTGATCGGCGCGGCCGACGATCGATATCTGGATACGCTTCTCAGCGAATTGGATCAGGCGGGGTATGCGTCGCCGCGGGTCATTCGCTTCAATGCGCGGTGCACCGCGCAAGAGTGGCGGCGCGAGCTTGCGAGTTCTCTCGCGCGGGTGATGGGTTTTGCCCGAAGTGCGGCGAACGGCGAGATTTGCATTGCGGCGGGCGGGTTCGACGACCGCCGATTGCGCGATATCGCTCAAGCGTTGCAGGTGGTGCCGCGCGCGGTGCGGATCATACCGTCGCCTCAGGTCGAGCAATTGCTGCATTATCCGATCCGCCACGTCGGCGCGCTGAATGCGGTCGAGTTGCAGAAGGCGCCGCTCAATGATGTTCAACTTTGGATCAAGCGCGCGATCGATCTTGCCTTTGCCGGCGTTGCGCTGGTCGTGCTGGCGCCGTTGCTTGTGTTGGTCGCAATCGGGATAAAGCTCGACTCGCGCGGGCCGGTGCTGTTCAAGCAGACGCGCCTTGGCCATCGTGGCGTGCCGTTCGCGATCTACAAGTTCCGCACGATGACCGTGACGGAAAACGGCGCCGACGTGAAGCAGGCGCAGGTGAACGACCGGCGCGTCACGCGCCTCGGCCGCTGGCTGAGGAAGGCGAGCATCGACGAACTCCCGCAGCTTCTCAACGTGCTGCGGGGCGAGATGTCGCTCGTCGGTCCGCGGCCGCACGCGGTGGCGCATGACAACCACTACACGGCACTGATCGACAATTACGAAATCCGCCAGCACGTGAAGCCGGGCATTACGGGCTGGGCGCAGGTGAACGGCTTCCGTGGTGAGACGTCCTCGCCCGAGGCCATGCGCCGGCGCGTCGAGGCCGACATCTGGTACGCGAAGAACGCGAGCCTTTTGCTCGACCTGCGCATTCTGCTGCTGACCGTCGTCGAAGTCCTGCGTCAGCGAAACGCTTATTGATTTGGGGAAACGAGCATGAAATCGGCACTGGTTTGCGGCGCGGGCGGGTTCATCGGCAGCCACCTCGTCAAGCGGCTGAAACGCGAGGGCTTCTGGGTCCGCGGCGTCGACTTGAAGTTTCCCGAGTTCGGCGAAACCGCGGCCGACGACTTCTTGATCGGCGATCTGCGCGATCAGACGATTTGCGCAACTGTCACCGATCGGCGGTTCGACGAGGTCTATCAGCTTGCCGCGGACATGGGTGGTGCGGGTTACATCTTCACCGGCGAACACGACGCCGACGTGATGCACAATTCGGCAACGATCAATCTGAACATGGTCGAGGCTTGCCGCCGGCGGAACATCAAGCGCGTGTTCTATTCGTCGTCGGCCTGCATGTACCCTGCGTACAATCAGGAAGACCCGAACAACCCGAATTGCGCCGAGTCGTCGGCCTATCCCGCCGCGCCCGACAGCGAGTATGGCTGGGAGAAGTTGTTCAGCGAGCGGCTTTATCTCGCCTATGGCCGAAACCACGGCATGGAGTGCCGCGTCGCGCGCTTCCACAACATCTTCGGCCCCGAAGGCACGTGGACAGGCGGCAAGGAGAAGTCGCCGGCCGCGATCTGCCGCAAGGTGGCAGAGGCCAAGATGGGCGGCGAGATCGAGATTTGGGGCGACGGCAATCAGACGCGCTCGTTCCTCTATATCGACGAGTGCATCGACGGCGTGTTGCGCCTGACGCGCTCGGAGCACACAGGTCCGTTCAACATCGGTTCGGAAGAGATGGTGACGATCAACCAGCTCGCC
>JAEUML010000232.1 GCA_016792785.1 Alphaproteobacteria bacterium | reverse complement strand
GCCATGTTGGCCATGCCGACTTGCTGGACGGCGGCGCTGAGCGTCAGTGTGGGTCCTGCCTTCGCGCAGACGAGGCGAAATGCTTCCGCGTCGGACGCTTCCTTGATGGAAAGCGTCACTTCGTCGGCGCTCTTCGTGTGCGTCCAGCCGGCGACCGCGGTCGTGTTGCTTTGCCCGCAGGCAGTCAGGGCGATGCAGCCAACCGCGGCTACCACCAGTCGATACGTGTTCAATTTCGAATCCTCGCGAAGTGTTGCGAGGTCCGCGTTACACGTCTTTGTTCGGGTTGATCAAGAACTTCTCGCCGGTTGCCCGTTTGGCGTAGGCTTGGATGATGTCGGGCTGCAGCGTCTCGGCGAGCGAGATTGTGCGCGTGTAGTGGCTCGCGAATGTCGTCTTGATTTCGTCGGCGACGCGCTTGCGCAACCGGTTCACTTCCGGGCCACCGATCTTCATCAGAAACGGCGTCAACAGCCAGCCGCCGATGCCCCAGGCCATGCCGTACGAACGGGTGAGCTCCGTCGGGCCGGTGTCGAGGCCGCCGTAGATGTAGACCTGCTTGTGCGTGGTCGAGCCATAGCGGCTATAGCCGGAGCCCGTTTGGCTCGCCGCGATCTCCATGCCGGTGAGAATTTGGCTCGCGAGTTTGCCGCCGCCGATCGCGTCGAACGCGAGCGTAGCGCCGGTTTCGACCAGCGCCTTCGTCAACGCCTCCATAAAACCAGGCGCTTGGCTGTCCAGCACGATCTTCGCGCCGATGCCGCGCAGGATTTTCTCCTGCTCGGCGCTACGCACGATGTTGACGAGGCCGATCCCGTCGGCGAGGCAGATCTTGTTCAGCATCTGCCCCAGGTTCGACGCCGCGGCCGTGTGCACCAGCGCTTTGTGCCCTTCGCGCCGCATGGTTTCGACCATGCCAAGCGCGGTCAGCGGATTGACGAAGCACGATGCGCCCTCCGCGGCGGTCGTGCCCGGGTGCAGCTGCAAAATGTCGGCGGCCTTGATCGTGCGGTACTGCGCATACATCGCGCCGCCGATCATCGCGACAGTCTTGCCGAGCAGCGCCTGCGCCGCAGGCGACGCGCCGGCCTTGACCACGACGCCCGCGCCTTCGTTGCCGACCGGCATCGACTGACCGACGCGCGCCGCCATCATGCGCATGAATTGCGGCGCAACCGGCGCCGAAACTACCGCCTCCGCACCCTTGCCCGACACGCGCGCGGCCTTCATGTCGGCGGGGCCGATCAAGAGCCCAAGGTCCGACGGGTTGATTGGCGTTCCCTCAACGCGCACCAGAACCTCGTCGGCCCCCGGTTCGTCCACGGCCACGCGGGCGAGCGACAATTGCAGCTCCCCGTCCTTGGTCACGAGTGAGCGAAGCTGAAGTGCGGTCGACGGAATGTTGGCCATGAAAACCTCCCAGTGTTTGGAGGCACCATGCGCTTCCTGCTGGTGAGAATCTAGCCGCCGGCCTCACGGCCCTTCAAAGGTGATGCTGGGCGACGTCGACGCCAAAAGGCTCAAGACGTTCTTGAAGGACGGCGGCACGCTGATCGCGGAGATCGACGGCAAGGCCCGCGACGGCGGGCCGTGTTGCGCGCGGGTTCCCGCGCAGTGGCGTTTGGCGTAGCGCGAAAGCTGATGCAGAACTTTCGACCGCATAACAATCCGACCGTCATGGCCGGCCTTTGAGCCGGCCACCCAGGGCCAATGCGCAGAGGCTTCCAGCGTTCAGCTCTACGATTCCTGGGTGGCCGGGTCGCGCTTCGCCCGCATACGCCAAGGCTTCGGCGGGCCATTTGTTGCTTCGCTCGACCGCCGTAGCTTTAGCGAAGGCTGGCTTGCCCGGCCATGACGAAGGAAGAAAGAGCATTGCGGGGACATGATAATGTCGCCCATTTGCACGGCCGATCGCGGGTGTTAGCGTGGCTCGTTTTGGGACAAAGCCGAAGTTGTGCGGACGGCAAACTTGGCGGCCTTAACGGGTTGGCGGGTCAGGGCTCTTCTGGGGCGCTTTGCGCGGGAACTGCAACCCAATGCACGGACTGGTTGATGAATGCGCGCACTGGTGGTTAGCGGGCGGATCGCGGGGCCATATTA
This sequence comes from Alphaproteobacteria bacterium, assembly GCA_016792785.1. Lineage (GTDB taxonomy): Bacteria > Pseudomonadota > Alphaproteobacteria > Micropepsales > Micropepsaceae > SZUA-430. The sequence continues at coordinate 6,860 of JAEUML010000232.1, read as the reverse complement.
AGGACTCCTGTGTTGCGGAAGTGACTTCTCCGCAGGGTCTGGCAAGGTGTTTAGTCATGGCATCTCGGGCGGGCGTGCTGGGTCGCCGGTTCGAGGTATTGGGGTTCTTATCGTGGACGTTTGGGTCGTCCTCTCTCTGATCGCCGATGCGATCGCGCGCGTGTGGAACGGGCTTGCCGAAACGGCGGGACCGGCGCTGCCTGCCTATGCGCTCGCGGGGGCGTGCATCGCGATGTCGCTTGTGCTGCTCGCGCTTGCCGCCGTGCGGCGGGGCGGGGCCAAGCACGATGCGCCGCGCTCGTCGACACCGCAGCCCACCGTCGTGATGCAGACAGCGTTCTCCGACAAAGACGCGCGTAATGCGGTCGGAGCCGCTGCTGCCGCCGAACAGTCACCGGCGCCGTTGCGGCGCGAACCGCGTCCGGCCGAACCTCCGCCACCGGAGTATCGTCACGACCCGCGTTACGCGGAGCCGCGCTACGATCCCCGCTACTACGAACCGCGTTACGAGCCGCGCTATGCGGAGCCGCGTTATCGTTCGGACTCGCGTGCGGTCGCGCGCTACGAGCCGCGCTACGAAGATCAGCATTACGACGAGCGGCACTACGATGAGCCGCGCTACGAAGATCCGCGCTATGCGGAGCCGCACTATCCCGATCCGCGCTATGAAGAGCCGCGCCGCTATGAGAGCGAGCGGCGCGAGCCGCCGCCGCGTATGCTGCCCATGCTGCCGGCACCGCGCGAGGCCTATCAGCCGCGCCACAACTACACGCCGCGCGACAATTATGCGGCGCGCGAGGCCTATACCGAACGGGCCGCGCCGCGTTCGCAGCCGCGGCCCGAGCCGCAACCCGTGATTCAGCCGGCGCCCGAACCTGAACCGCCTGCTCCGCCGCCGGTCGTGCAGAGCGCGCCGGTTAGGTCGCTGCCGACGCCGCCGAAGCGGTTTTGGGGCAAGCGCTTCGGCGCGGGTGACGGCTTTGCCAAGCACGCCGGCGCGACATTTGTGACCGAGGCAATGCCGAAGTTCGACACGCGCGATATTCCTTCCACGCTCGACACGCCGGCGCTGACCATGACCGGTTCGACGCGGGAGATCATCGCGCGGCTCGAGGCCAAGCGCGGCTCGCGCGTCATCGCGATCATTCACCGCGAGCACTCGAAGCGGAATTGGCTCGACGTCATCGATCTCGAGGACACGTTGACGGCGATCCGCAAGGCGCCGAAGGACAAGCCTCTCGATATCATCTTGCATTCGGCGGGCGGTTTGATCCGCGCCTCGCAGCAGATCGCGCGCGCGATCAAAGGCCATCGCGGCAAGACGACGGTGTTCGTGCCGTACTACGCGCTGGGCTCGACGACGTTCCTGGCGTTCGCGGCGGATGAGATCGTGATGAGCCCGCATGCGGCGCTGTCGCCGGTCGATCCGTTCGTCGGCGCCGGGCCGGCGTCCTCCGTTCTGCAGGCGATCAAGGGGAAGCCGATCGAGCGTGTCGAGGACGAGACCGTGATCTCGGCCGATATCGCCAAGAAGATGCTGGACGAGGCGCGGCGGCTGACTTGCGAACTCATGGACGACGTGCGCGACCACAAGGGCGTTTGCAAGCTCGCGGACGAACTCGTCTCCGGCAAGTGGTCGCGCGACCGCGCGATCACGGCGCCGATCGCCAAGGAACTCGGGCTCAACGTTTCGCTGACGATGCCGAACGACGTCTATGAGCTCGTGCGCTCGTGCCGGCGGTCGAGCGAGGGCGAGATGTCGAGCGTCGCCTATCTCGACGACAACAAGGAACGCGACGAACAGCGCGGTAAGACCTATCGCGAGCGTTCGCGCTATGAAGGTCCGGTCGGCGTGCTGGACAGCGGGGTTGCGGCGGCGGCAGAGCGGACGCCTGCGGTGTTCCCGCAATACACACGGTCGGGCCCACGTTCGGTCTGGCTTGCGCATGCGGGCGTGCAGGTGCCGGCGCTCGCCGCGGAACGCGCCGAGGCTTTGATCCGGCGTATCGAACAGGTGCGCGGCTCGCGCGTGATCTGCGTGATCCATGGCGAGAACATGGAGAACGATCAGTTCAACTTCGCCGATCTGGAAGACGTGCTCTCAGCACTCGTCGTCAACGATCCGACGCGCCCGCTCGACATCATCTTGCACACGCAAGGCGGCAACTCGTTTGCGGGCCGCCAGATCGCGCGCGCGATCAAGGCGCATCCGGCGCGCAAGACCGTGTTCGTGCCGTACTACGCAATGTCGGCGGGCACGCGCGTTGCGCTTGCGGCCGATCAGATCGTGATGGGCGCGCAGGCGACGCTGGGGCCGATCGACACGCAGCTTTATGGCATGCCGGCACCGTCGATCCTGCAACTGCTGCAGCAGAAGCCGCAGGAGACGATCCGCGACGAGTTCCTGATCCTCGCCGAAGAGGCGCGCAAGATCATGGAAGAAGGGCGCGCGACGGCGTGCGACCTTCTTCAAGGCACGTATACGCACGAAGGCAGCTGCGCGATTTCCGACGAGATGATCGGGGGCAAGTGGTCTCACGGTTTCCCGATCGGTGCCGGTGTGGCGAAGGCGATGGGGCTGAACGTCACGACCGATTTGCCCGACATTTTCTATGACCTGGTGCGCTGTTTCCGGCACGCGGGCGGGGAGGATCCAAGTGTTCTCTTCATTCCGCGGTAGCGCGCGCGTGGCGGTTTCGGCGTCGCGCGATCGTGACGCGGTTTCGCGCGGAACGGGGCTTGACGAAACGGATGCATCGCCTTCGGCGGGAAAAGCGTCGCATGGCCGCATCAATCGCTGCGGTCTGCTGCGGGAAATGCAGTGAATGACGTTGCGGGGTGCGGCGTTTCTACTTAGTGCTCGGGGTGATGAGGGTCGCCTCGCGTTGTTCAGTTAGTACCACTGGGGTTTTGGGGGATTTCATGGACTTCAATGCGTTGCAGCAGGATCCGGCGATGATGGTCGCTGCGGCCGTGATCGGTATGGGACTTTTGGGGCTGCTGGCGGAAGCGTTGATTTCGTCGATGCGCCGTTCGACCGGCGGGCGTTCGCCGATCGTGGTGACGGGCGATGCGCCGGCGTCGGTGCCGTTTGGCGCGGCGCGCGTTACGACAGCCGCGCCAAAGGCGGCTGAGGTTGCGCCTGCTGCTGCGGCGGCTCCTGCGCCGGAACCCGTTGCGGAAGCGGCGCCGGTCGAACCGCCGAAGGATCCGCTCGTCGAGCAGCGGCGTTTCTTCGCGACGCTGGGTGCGGCACTCAACATCGACGAGTCGGCGCCGGCGGCGCTTGCGGCGCTGCATGCGAATTTGACCTCCGACGTCTTCATGGAGCGCATGACGCTCGCCACGAAGGCTTGGCGAGCGGACGGGTTTGCGGTCGGTGCGCGCGAGCTTACGCTCAAGGCCGAGGGCACGCCGCCCGACACGGTGTCGACGAAGGTGCTCGACGGGTACGAGCATCTTAAGGGCGGCAAGGTGAAGGAAGCACTGGAGTCGTTCCTGGCCGCGATCGAAGCGGCTCGGCTTGCGGCCGAGCACAACGCGGCCGATCCGTGGCCGCATGCCTGGTCGGCGTTCGCTTGGCGGGGCCTCGCGCTCATCGCCGAGGAAGCGGGCGACGTGCAGGCGACGCTGGCCGGCCTGAAAGTGGCCTATCAGTCGATGGTCAACGCGTTCGAACTGACACTCGCGCCGGCGGACGCCGCGTAGAGAGCGACTGACGTATCGGGGGCGGCTGTGCTAAGCTGTCCCCGATGGACTGGCGCAAAATCCTGTTTGGGCGCGATACGGCAAAAGCGGCCGACATCGCAGCCGAGCCTTCGGGCGGCAACGGCGGCGGGGCCGAGGCGGTCTTTGCGCAGGCGCCGGAGAAGGAGCTGCGCTCGTCCGAGCAGCATAAGTTTCTGTTCGACGACGGCGTGCTTCACTGGAACCAGCACCGGCGCGACAACAAGTTCAAACCGAATTTCTCAGGCTTGAATTTCGTGAAAGAGGCGGCGAAGACGCGGCTCTTCGGGCGGCCCGCCGACCTCATCGGCGATGAGCGCGTGTGTCTTGCAGGTGTCGACTGGGCGCATGCGGAGCTGCAGGGTTGCACGCTCGCCAAGGCCGACTTGCGCGGAGCCCGGCTTGCGGGCGCCGATTTGCGCAACGCCAATTTGTCGGGCGCGCTGCTCAATGACGCCGATCTGACGGCGGCGGACTTGCGCGGGGCCAATCTGGAAGGGGCGCAGCTTGCGCGGGCGAAGTTGGGCCACGCGAACTTGGCCGGCGCGTCCGCCAAGGGCGCGAACTTCGCGTGGACCGACCTCACGCACACGATCGTCGGCGTGCGGACGTTGAGCGAGGCGAATGTGTTCGGCGCGGTCTTCGCAGGCCAAGCGCGCTTCGAGCGGCGCGTGCCGCCACCGCCGCCGCAACAATACTGGCAACCCTGGCCTAATCCCTATCAGCCGCACGTATCCACGGGCGAACCGCGCGCGGCGTGAAGGTCTGGGAGCTCGGGCGTCACGCCCGCTCTGGCTGACTCCGAGCCGATTTTGCTTTTGGAAGTGGCTGCAAGAGCGGGCGGGACGCCCGCGGTCCCAGGCCAAGTGCGAAGTTTCAGTCGCTTCTACCAAGCGCTCTTGCGCAAACAAGGGCGAAGGCGAGGCCGATCGCTTGCGCGGCGAGGAACGGGGCGATCGACGATGGGGCGATACCTGCGAACGTGTCGGTGAGTGAGCGGGCGAGCGTGACGGCGGGATTCGCGAACGACGTCGACGACGTGAACCAATAGGCGCCGGTGATGTAGGCGGCGACGGCAAAAGGCACGGCGTCGGCGCGGCTGCGTGCGACGCCCCAGATCGTGAGCAGTAAGCCCAGTGTGGCCACGACTTCGCCGATGAACTCACCCGTCGTGTCGCGTACGTGCGTCGAGGTTTGGATCATCGGTAGCGCGAACATTGCGTGGGCGATCACGACGCCTGCGGCTGCGCTCAACACCTGCACGGGGATGTAGGCGAGGGCGCTTGCGCGGTCGAGACGGCCTTCAGCCCATTCGAACAGCGTGACGGCGGGGTTGAAGTGCGCGCCTGAGATCGGGCCGAACGTCGCGATCAACGCGATGAGCGCGCCGCCGGTCGCAAGCGAGTTCGCGATGAGTGCGATCGCGTCGTTGCCGGCCGCGAGCTTCACGCCCATGATGCCGGAGCCCACGACCGCGATGAGCAGGAACGTGGTGCCTAAGGCTTCGGCGAGAAGGCGGCGCGCGAGGTTCATTCGGGTGCGGCGGCCGCGGCGCGGGTGGCCAACGAGCCTGTGCCCGCGATGAGCGCATCGACCGACTTGCGGATGTCGGCGAAGATGCGGCGGAAGGCTGCGCGTTTTTCTGCGTCGCTGCCTTCGGCGGCGGCGGGGTCTGGAAAGCTCCAATGCGCCTTTGCGGGCGTGCCCGGCCAGATCGGGCAGACTTCACCCGCGGCGTTGTCGCAGACGGTGATGACGAGGTGCATCTCCGGCGCGCCGGGTTTGGCGAATTCGTCCCAGCTCTTCGAGCGCGCGTCGCCCGCCGCGATGTTCGCGCCGCGCAGCGTGTCGAGCGACAGCGGGTGCACCGCGCCCTTCGGAAAGCTGCCGGCGCTGAAGGCGCGGAACGTTCCGCGGCCTGCGTGGTTCAGATAGCTCTCAGCCAGGATCGAGCGGGCGGAGTTGCCAGTGCACAAGAACAAGACGTTGATCACGCGCGGCGTTTCCCCCTGCGGACGCGGGGACAGCACCACGCGTCGTGGAATTGCCAAAGGGCGATCAGGCGCAACATGCGGCCACCTTTGCTTCTTCCGGCTTCGGCGCGGGCGTGCCGCACGACGTGCGGCAATCGGCCGGGGCAGGCTCTGCGATGTCTTCGCCGTAGGTCGTGGCGCTGCCGAATGTGTAGAATGTTTCCCAGCGCACGCCGGCCGGATCGTTGACCCAGCTCTTGTCGCTTTGCGCGTAGCAGCAGGTCGTCTGTTCTTCGTCGAACGTCGTTTCGCCGGCCTTCTTCAGGCGGTGGGCCAATTCGTCGAGTTCGGCGCGCGTGTCGACTTGGACGCCGACATGATCGACGCCGACGGGGCGCGAGAGGCGGCTTGAGATTGCGAAGTTCACGCGCGGGTCCTCAAGCATCCACTTCGCGTAGTCGAGTTCGCGGCGCGTGGGTTCGGCGTTGAACAGCGTCGAATAGAAACGGATCGACTGATCCAGGTCAGGCACGACGACGTGCACGTGCAGGCGTTTCATGGGTCTTCTCCTTCACTTTGGTGGGTTTGACGCTGCATGAGGCCGGCGCGCAGGCGTCGGCGCAGCAGTTTTCGGTGAGGAACGCGACGACGCCGTTCATGGCGTCGTAGTTCGCGACATAGATGAGCGAGCGGCCGTCGCGCGTGACGTTGACGAGGCCCGCGTGGCGAAGCTGGGCCAAGTGAAACGACAGCGTCGGAGCTGGCAGGGCGAGCTTCTCGCTGAGCACCGATGGGGTGAGGCCCGGCGGGCCCGCCTTCACCAACGCGCGGAAGGCCGCGAGGCGGTGTTCCTGGGCCAGGGCCTCAAGGGCCGTGATGATCTGTTCCGATTCCATAATTCCATAACTATGGAAATGTTGTGCCGGTGTCAAGAGGGGGTTGCACGGGACGGTGTGGCTCGCGGCGCTGTGATCGGCGAGAGTGGGGCATGTCGATCACCTATCGCCCGGCCACCGCCGCGGACTGGCCGGCCATCGAACGGTTGCTTCAGGCCTGCGGTCTGCCGGTCGCGGGCGCGGCGGCGCATGTGGCGGCGTTCATTCTGGCCGTCGAGGGCCAGGCGGTCGCCGGCTGCGTCGGGGCGGAGGTCTATGACCGCGC
>JAEUML010000229.1 GCA_016792785.1 Alphaproteobacteria bacterium | reverse complement strand
TTCCTATCCGGTCGTGCCGCAGGGCAAGGCGCGCATCCGTACGCAGATGTCGGCGGCGCTCAGTCGCGCCGACCTCGAATTCGCCGTCGCGAAGTTCGCGGAGGCCGGGCGCGAGATGAAAGTGATCGCGTAATTTACTCGCCGATCACGCGGCAGATCTGTTCAACGTGTTCCGGGTAACCCGGGACGAAGCTGTCGCGCACGTCGAGAATCTCACGGATCGACCGTGGACGATCGATCTGGGCCGGCGCCGACAGGTTCAGCATTGCGCCGAACGCGGTCTTCGTGCTGGTCGCGATCGCGCGGGCTAGGTGTTCCGAGTTGTACTGCATGGGTCCCCTCCATTTCGCTCGAGGGTACGGCTGGAGAGTTTTCGATCGCGTTAGCGCAATCGTAACCATTCGCTTAACGCTCAAGGTTCGCCGGCACGGATCAGGTGGCAGGCGAGGTCGTTCAGCGGCACGGGAATGCCGTGCTTGGCGGCCAGGCGGAGCACGACTTCGTTGCGCGCCTGCCATTCGGTCGGGCGGCCGGCCAGGCGGTCCGCGACGATCGAAGGCGTGTGCAGATGCGGTCCCTTCGACAGGAACGCGAAGAGCCGCCCGCCCAGATCGTCGGGCAGCGTCGCACCTTCGGCGCGTGCGACGGCGACGACTTCGGCCGCGAGCGCGCGGAAGATGCGGTCCATACCTTCGACTTTCAGCGCCGCGTTGCCCTTGCGGGTCAGCACGCCGATTGCGCCGCCCACCGCATTCAACACGAGCTTGCCCCAGGCGGAGGACAGCCAGTCGTCGACGATGCGGATTTCGGCGAAGGAGTTGTCGAAGACGCGTTTGAACGTCTCGCTCGGCGCGCCGGGAGGGATGTCGAGGCGCGCGGGTCCCGACACGTGGGCGCGGCCCGGCGATTGCCGGTCGCTGGGGCAGGCGACCATCGCGGGCACGATGTGGACGCCGCCGCCCACGAACGGACGGGTGCGCTCCACATGCTCGACGCCGTTCTGCAGCACGGCGAGCACCGTGCCCTGCGCGCAGAGAACCTTGAGCCAGGTTGCCGCCTCGTGCGTTTGGTGCGCCTTCGTCGCAAGCATCACGACCTCGAACGGCTTGGCGGTCGCGAGGTTCAGAATCGCGACCGGTCCCTCCACGCGGCCGCCGGGATAGTCGACATCGAGTGTTGCGAATGGCGTTCGTGCGGCGATCGCGACGGCGTGCCCCGCTTGCAGTGCGGCGGCGGCGAACGCGCAGCCGATGGCGCCGGGGCCGATGACGGCGATGTCCGTCATTGGCGTTGGTCTCTCGCCGCGAGCGTCGCGAGCAGTGCGACGAGCGCGGGCGCGGCTTGAGTATAGAGGATCGTGAGCTTCGCGGTCATCGCGCCGAAGACGCCCGCCATGATCACGCACACGAGGAAGAAGATCTTCAAGTCGCGCCGGCCCGACAACGCGCCCCAGAAGAGGCCCGCGGCGATCAAGCCGTTGTAGAGCCCTTGGTTTGCGGCCAGCACGGCCGTCGTCGCGGACTGTTCGGGCGTCATCGCGAAGATGCGCTGTCCGATCGGGCCGTTCCAGAGGAACATTTCGAGGATCATGAAGCCGACGTGAGCGAGGCCCACGAGAGCGGTGAGGAGGTTTGAGAGAACGCGCATGCCGGTCCGTGCCCCGCTTTTTACTTGTGCGCCGAGTGAACGGCATGGACGGCGGGCACGTCAAACGCGCGGGCGGCCCGTGCGTTTCATCCAGCGGTCCCAGGGCGGGGTGCCGCTCCAGCTTTTGGCCAAGAGGTCAATGAAGGCGCGAAGTTTTGCGTTCGGTGCGGCACCGGGGGCGTAGAGCGCGTGGACCGTGAGCTCCGGCGCTGCATAGTCGCGCATCACATGGACAAGGCGTCCGGCGGCGAGGTCGTCGCCGATGCTGAATGTCGGCTGCAACAGCAAGCCTAAGCCTTCCAGCGCAGCGAGGCGCAACGCGTCGCCGTTGTTCGAGATCATCGAGCCCTTGATGCGCACGGGCGCGGGCTTGCCGTCGGGGCCGACGAGCGGCCACTCGTCGCGCCGCGCGGCATAGGCATAGCCCAGGCAGTTGTGGCGCTTCAGATCGGACGGCGTCTTCGGCATGCCGTGTGTCTTCAAATAGCCGGGTGCGGCCACGACCACGAGGCGCGCGGGCGCGAGGCGGCGGGCGATGAGGTTCGAGTCCGCAGGCGCCGCGATGCGTACGACAACGTCGTAGCCTTCCTCCACCAGATCGACCTTGCGGTCGTTCAGTGTGAGTTCGATGTCGACGCCGGGATGGTCTCCTAAGAAGCGCGCGATCAGCGGCGTCAGATGCGCCGTGCCGAACGAGACCGGCGCATTCACGCGCAGCTTGCCGGTGAGCACAGTGTGAAGCTCGCGCACCGCGTCTTCGGTTTCGTTCAGGCCCTCGATCAGCGCGGCGGCGCGCGCGGCGAGCGCGCGGCCGGCCTCCGTCAGGTTGACGCGGCGCGTCGTGCGCTGGAACAGGCGGGTGCCCAGATGCGCTTCGAGATCGCCGATGTGTTTGGAGACCATCGCGCGGGTCAGATTTAGATCGCGCGCGGCGGCGGCGAAGTTCAGCCGTTCGGCCGACTTGGCGAAGATCTCCAGGCTGCGGAAGCGGTCCATGCGTTATTGTCAATCAATGAAATACAATAAGTCAATTGGTTCACTGATTGTCTTTCGGCTTCCCGGGGCCGAGATTTGTCAGACCGCAACGGCTTGAAGGAGACTTTCCCATGATCGATACGACGACGGCGGCCTATGGGGCCGCATTGCTTCGTGTGACGCTCGGCGTTGCCGCGCTCGCCCACGGGCTCATCCTCAAAGTGTTCGTGTTCGGAATCGCGGGCACGGTCGGCTTTTTCGAGTCGATCGGCTATCCGGGGTTCTTTGCCTATCTCGTGATGCTCGGCGAAATCGCCGGCGGGCTTGCCCTTATCACCGGCGTCTATGCGCGCACGGCGGCGGTGCTCATGATCCCGATTTTGCTCGGGGCTGCTTTGCAGCACCTGCCGAACGGTTGGGTGTTCAACGCGACCGGCGGCGGGTGGGAGTATCCGGTGTTCTGGGCTGCGGCGTCTGCTGCCTCCGCGCTCATCGGACCCGGCGCGTTTGCGCTAAAGCTGCCGTTTCTTCCGGCGGAGCCGTTCTTCGCGCAAGGTGCGCAGCGTTAAGCCTCGAACCGTCATGCCCTGAGCTTGGCTTTCGCCTTGCTCGGGATGACGTAGAAATGAAACAAGCATTCGGTCATGACGCTTCCCACACTGTTCCTTTCTCACGGCGCGCCGACGACCGCGATCGCCAAGACGCCGGCGAGCGCCTTCCTTCGCTCGCTTGGGTCCATCGTGGGGCGGCCGAAAGCCCTGCTCGTGGTCTCCGCCCATTGGGAGGAGCGAGAGGCGGCGCTGGGTCTCGGCACGGACACGATCCACGACTTCTATGGGTTTCCGCAGGCGCTCTATCGGATGAGCTATCCGGCGCCAGCGGCCGTGGAAACAGCGGCGCGCGCCACGGCACTGCTTGCCGATGCGGGGATCGCGGCGCGAACGGACACGGCGCGCGGACGGGATCACGGGGCTTGGGTGCCGCTGATACTGGCGTGGCCGGACGCCACCATTCCGGTGACACAGCTCTCCCTGATCGGCGGGGCCGATCCGGCGCGGCACTTTGCGATCGGCCAGGCGCTGGCGCCGTTGCGGGACGAGGGCGTTTTGATCGTGGGTTCCGGCAGCGCCACGCACAATCTGCGCGCGCGTCCGACGCCGGCGCCGGCGGAGTGGGCGAGCCGGTTTGTCGATTGGCTGGACCGCACGCTCGACGCCGGCGACGACGCGGCGCTCCTCGATTGGCAACGCGCCGCGCCCCACGCCGAAATCAATCACCCGACGAGCGAACACTTCGATCCGATCTTCGTCGCGCGCGGCGCGGCGGCGGGGCAGAAGGCTACGCAGCTGCACGCATCGTGGGAGTTCGGCTCGCTGTCGATGAATGCGTATGCGTTTGGGGAGTGATTTCTGATTTCGGTGACAGTGCACTTAGTTGTTCTGCCATCGCCTGTGGTGTGCTTTCAAGCTTCGCGCGTCACGTCACTCAACGGCAATGGACTCCGCGGAGATTCTTCTCTGACGATGACTTCCGAAAGCCAAACCTCGAGCTAGACGTGAGTTGAGCACGCTGTCACCGCCGCAACCTTTCAACCTCGCGTCGTTGTTGCGGAGTTCTCGTTGCCAATGGTCAGCTTCGGGATTGAGTTGACCTGGCGTTTTGTCGCCCTCATTCTAGCCAAAAGAGAAATGAGGGTGCGATGAGGTTTGGAGTCGCCGTCTGTATTTTGCGTTCACGTTGCGCCTTGCTCAATCTGCTGTTGCTCACGATCTTTGTTCAAACGGCATCTGCGGCGCCTTTGGCTTGTCACGCGAAGAGTGCGCAGTCGCAGGAGAGCGCGCAGTCGGTAGCAATGCGGGTGGTCAACGCGTCGAACGTGCCGGCGCTCATCGCGTGGATCGACTTTGAAGGTAAACAGGACCTGCGGTTTCTCCTGCAGTCGGGCAAGAGCGAAACTCAAAACACGTTCGCGACACATCCTTGGATCGCGATTTCGACGACGGGCGATTGCATGTGCGGCCATATCGCCGAGGCCGACGCTCAGGGTCGGGACGAGTGGGTGATCGATCCATTCGAGCCAACGGCGAACTACAGCAAACGCCTGTTGAGCAGTTTTGCCACAAACGTGTCCGCGCGTCTGGTGGCCGACACCACCGTGCACGGAAAGTCGACTGCGCACGTCGAGCATATGCTCAGCGACATGGCAGCCAAGCTGCCTCAGCCTGTGGTCGTGGCGCTGCGGAAGACGACGCCGGTGTGGGTTGAGCTGTCGGATTGTAGGAGCCCGGCCGGCACTTATCACCCCTCCATCGATTGGTTGGCCGATAACGGAGTCAATCCGGATAAGGCCAAAGGCGTGCAGGTGACGGCCGACCATCTCTATTACAGCGAGCAGCAACCGGCGATGATGCTGCACGAGTTCGCGCATGCGTTTCACGACCGCTTCCTGCGCTTCGACAATGCGGAGGTGTTGAAGGCATACGCGCAGGCTTGCCGTAGCAGAAAGTACGAGAGCGTCAGCCACGTGAACGGCAAGAAGGTGCGCGCCTATGCGCTTGTGAATCAGATGGAGTTCTTTGCTGAGTTGAGCGAGGCCTACTTTTGGCGCAACGATATGGAGCCGTTCGACCGTGACGGGTTGGCGGAGTTCGATCCGGCATCAATGCGCGTCGTCGAACGGCTTTGGCGAACGGCGCTTGGCAAGCCAAACACGGGTGACACGGGAGCGCCGATGACATGCGCCGAGGGTAATTTCGGTGACAGTGCACTTAATGACCGCGTCGCCCGTGACAGCGAGCGCGGGCCGATGTTCTTCTCGACGATGACTAAGCCCTGGAGTGAACCCCTAAATTGAGACGGAGAAATTGGGGACAGTTCTCGGTAAGGAGAACGGATGCCCAAGGTCTCGAAACACCGGAGCTTCAGCCGGGAATTCAAATTGAAGGTCATTGCCGAAGGCATTGGCCTCAACGAACTGTCCCTGATTTTGATGTCTCACCGAAGGGGTTCAGTCCACCCCTCGCAAGAGGCGAATTAAGTGCACTGTCACCGAAATAATGCCGTCATGATCTTGTCCGATGCTGGTGCTGCCAGTCGGGGTGCCATTTCCTTGACTTCGGCGGATCGTTTGTTCTATCTTTGTTCCTAGCGGGTCGGGTCGACGCGCTAACGGACGGAAACGGATTTCTAACGGATTCCAAACGGCAGAAATGGCTGAAATGCGCGAAATAAACGCATCTAACGGATTTTCGAATTTCGTTGTCCGCAGTGG